>NZ_JADYTF010000001.1 GCF_021530995.1 Bacteroides caecigallinarum | reverse complement strand
GCGGAACTGAACAAAGTACAATATCAAATTAATGATAGACCGCGTAAAAAACTAGGGTTTTCAACCCCCAAAATCGAGTTTTATAAAAGTATTTGCTAATTTTGCACTTGCCACTTGACTCTACATAATGATAAATATAATAGATTTTTTCATTCGAATAATTATCTTTGCAAACAGTTACGGACTTACTGTAATTCACACTTCAATGAAGAATAAATAACGGACAATTTAATAATCAGATCTTTGTATATGAACAATAAATCAAAATCCATATTGGCAATAGCCGTTATACTGACTACTATAATTCTTGACCAACTCATTAAGATAATAATAAAAACAAACTTCCATTATGGCGAAAGTGTTCATGTAACAGACTGGTTTTATCTGACCTTCATAGAGAATAATGGTATGGCATTCGGTATGCAGGTTATGCCTAAGGCTGTACAGACAATTATGCGACTGGTTTTTTCAGGATTTATATTATGGTATATAACGAAACTTGTTAAAGCGAAATACAAGAACGGTTATATAACCTGTATCTCCCTGATTTTTGCCGGAGCCATAGGAAATGTAATCGACAGTATATTCTACGGAGCAATTTTCAGTGAAAGTACTTATTCCAGTGTCGCTACTTTCGTTCCTGCCGGAGAAGGTTATGCGGATTGGCTTTACGGCAGGGTAGTGGATATGTTTTATTTCCCGTTATTCGAATTTGACTGGCCTTCGTGGATGCCTGTTGTAGGTGGGAATCACTTTATCTTCTTTGCTCCTGTATTTAATCTTGCAGATGCGGCAATAAGTTGTGGCACTATAGCATTGCTGATTTTCTATTCAAAAACTTTCGGTGAGAGTTTTTCGTTATTCGGTAAGAATAATACATCCAAGTAATTAAAGTTTAAATGTTTAGTGCAAAATACTTCTTTATTTTGTATTTTTGCGGCAAATCGGAATTATAAATAAGTTAATATATGGCAAAAGAAAAAATTATACTGACCGGCGACCGTCCAACCGGTAAGCTTCATATAGGTCATTATGTGGGTTCTTTGCGTCGTCGTGTAGAACTCCAGAACTCTGGAAAATTTGATAAGATATTCGTTTTTGAAGCCGATGGACAGGCTCTGACAGACAATATAGACAATCCTGAAAAGGTTCGTCAGAATGTTATCGAAGTGGCTCTTGACTACCTTGCGGTAGGTCTTGATCCGAACAAATCTACTATTTTCATTCAGTCACAGATTCCGGAACTTTGCGAGTTGAGTTTCTATTTCATGGACCTCGTTACTGTTTCACGTCTTCAGCGTAACCCTACAGTGAAGACTGAAATCCAGATGCGTAACTTCGAAACAAGTATCCCTGTAGGTTTCTTTACATACCCTATCAGCCAGGCTGCCGATATAGCTGCGTTCAAGGCTACTACAGTGCCTGTGGGTGAAGACCAGGAACCTATGATAGAACAGACTCGTGAAATCGTCCGCCGTTTCAACCATATTTACGGCGAGACACTGGTAGAACCTGAAATCCTTCTTCCTGACAATGCAGCATGTCTTCGTCTTCCTGGAACAGACGGAAAGGCTAAGATGAGTAAATCGCTTGGAAACTGTATCTATCTGTCAGATTCTGCCGATGAAGTGGAAAAGAAGGTAAAGAGCATGTACACCGACCCTACACACATCAAGGTGAGCGACCCGGGGAAACTGGAAGGCAACTGTGTGTTTACATATCTTGACGCATTCTGCCGTCCTGAACACTTCGGACGTTACTTGCCTGACTATCCGAATCTTGACGAATTGAAAGCTCACTACACACGTGGCGGTCTTGGTGACATGAAGGTGAAGAAGTTCCTTGCAGCCATCATGCAGGAAGAACTCGGACCTATCCGTGAACGCCGCAGCGAGTTCGAGAAAGATATCCCTGCTGTTTACGAAATGTTGAAGAAAGGTTGCGAAGTGGCACGCGAAACAGCTGCACAGACCATGGATGAGGTTCGCAAGGCAATGAAAATCAATTATTTTGATGACGTAGAACTGATTGCTGAACAGGCTAAGCGTTTTGCTGAATAATTTTTTTGAACTAATATATAAAGAAAAACGTCCGGATGATAATTGTGTTTATCTCTCCGGACGTTTTCTTTATATATGTCTGTTATGCCTGTTGCTGCATAATAAGATATGTTGTGTAAGCTATATAACAAATCACAAGTAAGGCACCCTCGATTCTTGTAATAGTACGTTTTTTGAAGAACCAGCCTACCAGCCAGAACAGTACGGACGACAATACAAGTACCAGAATATCAACATTGTTGATATTTCCCATAGGTAGTGGCGATACAGAAGCACTGCATCCCAGTACGAAGAACAGATTGAACAGGTTGCTTCCTATCACGTTTCCTATAGCTATTCCAGGATTCTTTTTCAGAGCGGCTGTCACCGAAGTGGCAAGCTCAGGCAGTGATGTACCTCCGGCTACGAGTGTCAGACCTATAATAGAGTCGCTCACTCCAAGCGATGAGGCTATACCGCTGGCACCTTCCACAAACCATTGTCCTCCGAAAATAAGTCCTGCCAGTCCGCCAAGGATATAGACTGAAGAACGCCATACAGGCATTTCTGCTATTTTCTGTTCTTCAGATTCTCCCTCCTGATTGCGGGCTATGGAGAATGTGTAGCGCATGAATATAAGGAAGAAAGCCAACAGTACAAGTCCGTCGGCACGGCCTATCACATTGCTGCTTCCACCGTCAAGCCAGATATCATTGGCCATAAAGGCAAGTACAAACGAAGAAAGAATAACCAGAGGTATCTCCTTGCTCATTGTGCCTTGTCCCACCTGTATCGGGAGTACCATAGCCGTACAGCCTATAATCATAAGTATGTTGAAGATATTGCTACCCACCACATTACCTATCGCCATTTCCGCGCTACCCTGTATTGAAGACAGGAGGCTTATTACCAACTCAGGTGCTGATGTACCGAATGCTACGATAGTAAGACCGATTACGAGGTCGGATATTTTAAATCGTTTAGCCACCGATGCGGCTCCGTCTGTCAGTGCGTTGGCCCCAACCAATATCAATGCCAGACCTGCAACCAATATAAAGATATTCCAAATCATAACTTTTAGTTTATTGTTTTTTCCGGTTGCAAAGATATAGTTTAATATTATATTCCCTCAGCCAACCACATTTTTATTGCAGTAACTTTCTCGCGGCTTATCTGTATTGAACCTTCAAACTCGGGGGATGCGCTGACTGTATGATAAGATTTTAACTTTCTGAAATGTCTTTTTGACTTACTGAAATGAATGAGGTGTTTCAGTTTTCAGAAATACAAAACTGGTCTGTCTCCACACGCTCGTGTCAAGATCTCCACACGTTCGTGCGGAGTTCTCCTCACGTTCGTGTCGAGTACTCCACACGGCCGTGTGGAGATAAACATGTAAGGTCTTTCTGCATGATGATTACGTACGAAAAAGAATAAAAACAGGTTTTTTTGAGAAAAAAAACGGGAAATGTATTGTCGGTTAAAAAAAAAGTAATACCTTTGCATCGCAATTGACAAAGAGACCTTTTCGGGCGTTTAGCTCAGCTGGTTCAGAGCATCTGCCTTACAAGCAGAGGGTCGGCGGTTCGAATCCGTCAACGCCCACTCCGATTAAATCTCTTTATCAATTTGTTTTAGGGGCGTTTAGCTCAGCTGGTTCAGAGCATCTGCCTTACAAGCAGAGGGTCGGCGGTTCGAATCCGTCAACGCCCACTCCTAAAAAATAATTGATCAAATTTCCCCCTTTCGGGCGTTTAGCTCAGCTGGTTCAGAGCATCTGCCTTACAAGCAGAGGGTCGGCGGTTCGAATCCGTCAACGCCCACTTCAAAGAAATAATTTGATCAAATATTCTCCTTTCGGGCGTTTAGCTCAGCTGGTTCAGAGCATCTGCCTTACAAGCAGAGGGTCGGCGGTTCGAATCCGTCAACGCCCACTTTAGAAGATATTCTTTCTTTAATCTAGTTTATTCTCAGAAAGTTAATTTCATTCATTTATATTTCTTTAGTATAGTATTTTGACGATTTATAATAAATCGTTATCTTTGTGTTACTCGTATTTCATTTTATAAATATATGACTATTGATATAAATATGGAACAGGATATACGTTGGCTGCAAAGATATGATAGCTATCATCGTGCGAATAAGCGTATTCTGGATTTAACAGAATCTGAAAAGAGGGCGGATGATTTGTCTGAACTGGAAATGGAAGGGTTGATACAGCGTTTTGAGTATACTTTCGAACTTGCCTGGAAGACTCTTCAGGATTTGATGAGGTATAAGGGCTACGAGTTTGTACAAGGTCCGAATGGTACACTTCAGATGGCGTTTGAGGATGGTATGATTTCAAACCATGATGGTTGGCGCAGAATGGCTAAGGCACGGATAACCACTTCGCATACTTATAATGAGGGAGATGCCATTGAGATTGTACGCAAGATATATGATGAATATTCTCGTCTGCTGAAACAGTTGGATGATAAACTCGAACAGGAGAAACTCCGCTTGGGGTTGGCTTAACTGATAAACTAAATTGATAAATACATTATGTACGGCTTGAGTGATACGGTTGTAGCGGATATATGCAGTGTCTTTCAGCGTTTTCCGAATATTGAAGAGGTGCTTATTTTTGGTTCCAGAGCCAAAGGCTCTTATTCGGAAGGGTCTGATATTGATTTGGCGGCTATAGGACATGATCTCACATTTAATCAACTGATGGATATAAATATTCAGATAGAGGATTTGGGATTGCTTTATAAGGTTGATGTGGTTGATTATAATAAGAATGTGGATACTCCTATAGGTGAGCATATAAACCGTGTGGGAAAGATTTTTTATAAGAAAGAGAGTTGATAGTATATAAGAAAAGCCTCGCATTTGCGAGGCTTTTTTGTTATCTGTCGAAAAGTTCTGTAGAGAGATATCTCTCACCTGTATCAGGTAGCAATACTACAATGTTCTTTCCTTTGTATCTGCTTTCCTGAGATAGTTTCATTGCTGCGTATGCAGCCGCTCCGGATGATATTCCGCAAAGTATTCCTTCTTTATTTGCAAGCTCGCGTGCTGTTGTCATCGCATCATCGTTTGCTACACGATATACTTTGTCAATAATCTTTGTGTCAAGTGTGTCAGGAATAAATCCTGCCCCAATACCTTGTAGCTTGTGTGGTCCGGGTTTGTCTCCTGATATAACGGCTGATGAGTCAGGTTCTACGGCTACCAGTTCTATCGCCGGATTTTTTTCTTTCAGCTTACAGCCTGTTCCGCTTATTGTTCCTCCTGTGCCAACTCCGGCCACGAATACGTCTATTTTGCCTTCAGTGTCTCTCCATATTTCTTCGGCTGTAGTATTATAGTGTGCCTCAGGATTTGCAGGATTGCAGAATTGCTGCAATATTACTGAGCCGGATATTTCCGAATTCAGTTCCTGCGCTTTTTCTATTGCTCCGCTCATTCCTTTGCTCCCTGTTGTCAGTACAAGTTCAGCACCGTATGCTTTCAGCAGGAGCTGACGTTCGCGACTCATGGTCTCCGGCATTGTCAGTATCAGCTTGTATCCTTTGAGTCCGGCAATCCATGCCAACCCTACACCTGTGTTTCCGCTTGTAGGTTCTATTATTGTTGCTCCTGGTTTGAGTATGCCTTTTTTCTCGGCATCGTTTATCATGTTGAGTGCAATCCTGTCTTTTGCGCTTCCTCCGGGATTGAACATTTCAAGCTTGGCTATAACTGTTGCTACCGAATTATGAGCTGTCTCTATATTGTTGAGTCTAAGCATCGGAGTGTTTCCTATTAGTTCTGTCAGATTGTTCTTTATGTTTTGCATGATTTTTCGGTTTTTATTGGATAAAAAAAGAGTTCATGTGTTTCAGCAAAGAAATTCATGAACTCTTTTATCTCATAAATGTTTATCTTTTATTATCGGAGTATTTCCTGTATTCATCCTTCCTTTTAGGATTCATGGGGAACCATCCTTTAATGACTCTTTCCCTTTGTTCGAAAAGTTCCTTTATCGTCCAAAAAGATGAGAAAGAAAATACACCAAGAAGTGTGGAAACAAGGATGTTGTCGGTTATAACAGAACCTGCTATACCTAATATTCCAAGAAGTAGAAAAATCCACCAGCACTTTGTACCCCAATAATATTCCGCTTTTACCACTATGGGATGGAAAAGTCCTATTATAAGGAATGTACACAGGCCGATTATAATGCCTCCTGCGTTAAGTTCGGTTATGATTTCCATTATTTATCCAAATGAATGGGGATTTCTTTCTTGATACTTTGTTCCAAAGAAATCAGTGTCTCTGTGGCGGTAACACCGGGAATTTCCTGAATGCGTGAGTTCAAGAGGTCCATAAGATGTTCGTTATCTGTTGAATACAGCTTTGTAAGCATAGTGTAAGGGCCTGTTGTAAAGTGACATTCTACAATTTCAGGTATCTTCTTTAACTCTGCTACTACGCTTTTATACATAGAACCTTTTTCAAGCTTTATACCTACGTATGTGCAAGTCATGTATCCAAGGCTCTTAGGATTTACATTATAGCCTGAACCGATGATTACACCAAGGTCTATCAAACGCTGTACACGCTGGTGAATTGCTGCACGTGATACTCCGCATTCTGCTGCTACGTCTTTGAAAGGAATACGTGCATTCTGAGAGATAATTTCCAGAATCTGTTTGTCTAATTTATCAATCTTTTCCATAATCGTGTGTATTGTTATATCATTTTGTAAGCAAATGTAGAAAAACTTTTTTATTAATTCGTTATTATAGTCAAAAAAACATTCTTTTTTTAATAAAAAGAGCATATTAACTGTTAGATAACAATATTTTTTATAGTTTTGTTTTGTAAAACATATATAAACTAACTAAATGTTATAAACATTAGTATAAGGCAAATTGTTCTTTATGTCAGAATTGTAACATATTATCATTATTTCTGTTAACTTTGCCACTGTAACTAAACTTGTGTGATTATGCACCCTTTACATCTATTCAATTATTGCCCTAAATGTGGTTCGGCTCATTTTGAAGAACATAACTTTAAATCAAAGAAATGTGCTGATTGCGGCTTTGTGTATTATTTCAATTCGAGTGCCGCGACTGTTGCCTTTATTCTTAATTCCAAAAACGAACTTCTTGTTTGCAGACGTGCCAAAGAACCTGCCAAGGGTACACTTGACCTGTCAGGAGGATTTATAGATATGTACGAAACTGCGGAAGAAGGTGTGGCTCGTGAGGTTAAGGAAGAAACGGGACTTGATGTGGTGAGAGCCGAGTATCTGTTCTCTTATCCGAATACTTATCTTTATTCGGGATTTCTTGTACATACGCTTGATATGTTCTTCCTTTGCAGGGTGGATGACGATTCGGCATTGGGAGCGATGGACGATGTGGCGGCAACTTTCTGGATGCCTATGGATAAGATAAACCCAGAGGAGTTCGGATTGGATTCTGTACGTAAAGGGGTTGAACGTTTTATTAAAGAACATACAAAATAATTATATATATGAAGAATAAGAGGAATGCATTGATGGCAGGATTGCTTCTTGTTATGCCTATGGCTGTAGGAGCGCAACAGGTCCAGCCGTTGACGGGTTCGTGCAGACTGTTTGATGATGGTAAGCAGTTATTCCTGCGTCATGATTACGCGGCGGCACGCCAGACGCTGATGCAATATGTAAATGCCGGCGACTGTTCCGAGTTTATGGACGAAGCGGAATATATGTTGGCATGTACCGCATACGAACTGAACTTGCCTGACCGTATGGAAAGGCTTGAGTCATATCTCTCCGCCCATCCTGAATCAAGATATAAGAATAGAGTACAGGCTCTTGTGGCGTCGGTCTATTTCTTCGACAATGATTACCTTAAAGCTATAGCTTCGTACAGAGGTTGTGATTTCGATGCATTGGGTAACGAGGAAAGGGATGACAATGTTTATCGTTTGGCGCAGTCGTATCAGCAGATAGGAAATACAACTGAAGCCGCGGCCTGGTTTACTGTCCTTAAATCCGGCAGCAGCAAGTATGCGGATGATGCTACATACAATTTAGCATATATAGACTATTCAAACGGCAGATACTCACAGGCGATGAAAGGTTTTGTTGCTGTTTGTGGAAATAAGAACTACGCCCAGCTTGCTCCTTATTATATGGCCGATATAAGTCTTATTACGGGAGACTATGCAAAGGCCCGTTCTGTCGCTGACGAATATCTGAAAAATTATCCTGGAAATGAGAAGACTGTAGAAATGAGGCGTATAGCAGGTGAGGCTGCTTATGCCCAAAAGAACTATAGCGATGCTGTCCGTAACCTTTCGGCATATTGCAATGAGGTGTCAAACCCTCAGCGTAATGCTCTTTATAAACTCGGAATGAGTTATTATTATACACAGGTTTACTCTGAGGCTGCGGCTTCTCTTGGCAGAGTTACCGGTCCTGATGACGATATGTCGCAGAATGCTTATCTTCACATGGGACTTGCATATCTAAATTTGAAAGAGCGTAATCAGGCACGAATGGCTTTCGAACAGGCGGCTGCATCCAACCGCAATATGCTGATAAAGGAGCAGGCTCTGTACAACTATGCTTTGTGTATCCACGATACATCGTATTCTCCTTTTGCTGAGTCGGTGACGGTTTTCGAACGTTTCCTGAATGAATTCCCTCATTCTCAATATACCGACAAGGTGAATGATTATCTTATCGAGGTGTATATGAACACTCGCAGTTATATGGCTGCCTTGAACTCCATTGCTAAAATCAGCCAGCCTGGAACGCGAATATTGGAAGCAAAACAGAAACTGCTGTTCCGTCTTGGTACACAGGCTTTTGCCCAGGCTTCGTTCGAGAATGCCATAGACTATTTCTCTCAGTCGCTTCAGCTTGGCAGATATAATGCACAGACCAAAGCTGACTCATATTTCTGGCGTGGTGAGGCAAAATACCGTCTTGACAGGTTTGCACAGGCGTCTGCCGACTATAGACAGTATATGGAATTTGCCACAGACAAGAAGAGTATGGAGTATGGTCTTGCTCTTTATAACATGGGATATACATCGTTCAAACAGAAGAATTACGATAAGGCTCTGACATGGTTCGTGAGATGTGCAGATACGGATGCTGCCATAGATGCTTCTGTTAGGGGGGATG
Source organism: Bacteroides caecigallinarum (assembly GCF_021530995.1). GTDB lineage: Bacteria > Bacteroidota > Bacteroidia > Bacteroidales > Bacteroidaceae > Phocaeicola > Phocaeicola faecigallinarum. The sequence continues at coordinate 108,751 of NZ_JADYTF010000001.1, read as the reverse complement.
CCTGCAATCGTGCCGGCGACTGCTATTTCTATGCACGCCGTTTTGATGAGGCTCGCGCACAGTATGCCAAGGCTGTATCTATCGAACCTTCATACGGTGACTACTCTTTGTTCCAGGAAGCTTTCGTAAAAGGATTGCAGCGTGATTATACAGGAAAGATAGAGACACTGAACACCCTTTTTTCTAAATATCCTTCATCGCAGTATATTGACGATGCTTTGTATGAACAGGGACGTGCATTCGTGCAGATGGAACAGGCGGACAATGCTATAGGACGTTATAAGATTCTTGTTGAGAAATGGCCTGAAAGCCAGTTGGCCCGCAAGGCGGCAAGCGAGATAGCATTGCTTTATTATCAGAATGACAAATTCAATGAAGCTATCGCAGCATATAAGAAGGTAATTGCAGACTATCCGGGAAGTGAAGAGGCAAGGATGGCACAGCGTGACCTGAAATCTGTATATATAGATATAAATAAGGTGGACGAATATATGTCGTATGCATCGTCTTTGCCTGGTGGGGCAAACTTCGATGTGAACGAACGCGACTCACTCACCTATACAGCTGCTGAACGTGTTTATATGCGTGGAAACATTGCTGAGGCCAAGAATAGCTTTACTTCGTATCTGCAGTCATTCCCGCAGGGCGCATTCAGCGTGAATGCTTCGTATTATCTTGGTATCATAGCATATAACGAAAAGGATTACCAGGGGGCTACAACATATCTGAACAAGGTCCTGGAATATCCTGACAGCAAATTCTCTACAGAGGCTATGACACTGTGCGCACAAATGGCTTACAACGGTAAAGAATATGGCCGATCACTGGAACTTTATAAACGCTTGGCTGACCGTGCCGGAAACCAGGAAGAACGTCTTCAGGCACAGACCGGTGCTTTGCGCAGCGCATATATGGCTGGAGATACAAACGAAACTATCAGTGCCGCATCGGCTATGATGGCTCACAGCAAGCTTGCACCTGAACTGGAAAACGAGGCAAGATACTATAGAGCAAAGGCATTCATCAAGAACGGACAGAGCAATGAAGCTCTTGCTGACCTGAAAGCCCTTGCAGGAGATACTAGAAATGTATATGGTGCCGAAGCCAAATATCTGGTGGCACAAATTTACTTCGATGAAGGAAAGACTGAGGCAGCCGAGAAGGAAATACTGCAATATATCGAGGTAAGTACACCGCACGCCTACTGGCTTGCAAGAAGTTTTGTGCTGTTGAGTGATGTGTATGTGAAACTCGGACGCAAACTGGATGCAAAACAGTATCTGTTGTCTCTGCAGCAGAACTATCAGGCAGACGATGACATAGCGGAAATGATAGAAACCAGATTGGCTAAACTTAACCAGTAACGACAATGAAGAAATATAGAAAACAGATTTTGATATGTGCCGGACTTGTCACACTGACTAATGTGGCGGCACAACAGCAACAGAAGAATGATTCTACCGTGAACCGTACGGTGGTGGTGGAGAACCAGTATAATCCGGAAGTGATGGATGCTTTCAAGGTAAATGTATTGCCCAAAATTGAAGAACCTGCTGTGGCAAAGACTCAGATTGACTATGCTTCGGCAATACATCCATTGGGAAGTTTTCCTGTAACCCACATGGATGCTATGGAAAGGGAGCTTTCACCCGAAAAGGCCAGGAGAGGTTATGTGCGTCTGGCTTACGGAAACAGAAACAATACAGACTTGAAGGGGGCGTATTTGTGGAATATCACTGATCGTGATGTGCTTGATGTGATGGCTACATTCCATGGCTATTCAGGCAATATAGGAGCAGGATATGATTTTGATCGGGTGACGGATATACCGACTCTTAATTACGATGGTGAGTGGAAACATCGTTTCTTTCGCACAGGCGCTTCGCTTAAATATACTCACGATTTCGATAAGGTGAGTATGTATGTAGGCGGTGATTTCGCATCACAGGTGTTTAGTTATATGCCAAATCTATTTGAATCATTTTTACAGAGCGAAGAAAAGACAGAAGCTCCTTCATTCGGACATCAGTTATTCATGTCAGGTGGTGGATATGTAGGTGTATCTTCAGTGAAAGATGCTCTTCCGGTGGAATTCGCTTTCCAGACTGGATATAAGATGTTCAACCGTAAACATGGAATTTATATTCCCGGAGGTATATCCGAAAGTGTTGTAAATACTAAGGGATACATCTCTGCCGGAATTGATGACAGACAGGATATTGGAGTAACATTTGGAATGGATAATGTGTTTTATGACAAATCGTTCAGTAGCTATTCATTAATCAAGCTCCGTCCTTATTATTCTGTAAAGACAGAGTCTGTATCTTTTACAGCCGGAGTGAATGTGGATTTTCAGATTTCGAACGATGGCGGACTGAAACTTTCGCCGGATGTAAAGTTTGATTATACATTTGCCGACAATTATGTGCTTTATGTTCATGTTACTGGTAATACCCGTCTGAATGATTTTGGAACAATAAACGGTTTCTCTCCGTTCTGGGTGCAATCTCCAATTTATAATTTCCCTTTGCAACTGAATACTTCATACACTCCGTATGATGCTAAAATTGGTTTAAAGGCATCGCCACTTACAAATCTTGGATTTGGAATATATGCCGGATATCGTGAGACGAGAAACGAACTCTTCTCTATGCCATATTCGGACGAAGGAGGTATTTATAATAGGATAGCACAGGCAAAGGCCCGTGTGGCATACGCAGGACTTTCTGTTGATTATTCTTTCAGAGATATTTTGGACTTTGGTCTTAACGGTAATTTCTACAGCTGGGATGTACAGAAGGAAATGGAGAAACTGTTATGGTTGAAACCACTTTACAGCATCGGATTCAATGCCCGTGCCAAGGTGTTCAAGGGCTTTCATGCAATGGCACAATATAATTACGAAGGTCGTAAAAAGACATTGGGTATAAAGGCTGATGCTGTGAATGAACTGAATTTAGGCGCGGAATATCTGTTCAACGACAGGGTGAATGTATTCCTGAAGCTGAACAATATCTTGAACAAGAATTATGTGACGGAAAGCGGATATCCTGTTCAGGGCTTCAATGTCATGGCGGGATTGAGTCTGAATTTCTGAGAATAATACTTTTATAATATGTTTATCCCCTGTTTAGATACCGTTTAGTAAACACTTGCTAAACAGTATCTAAACAGGGGATAATTGTTTTCTCTCTTTATTGGTTGTTTCTAGACTGCAGATACTCAGTCTTTATCCTTCTATGGGAAGCTGGTGTTATGCGAAACGCAGAACTGAGTTTATATCAGCTTCTGTTTCTTTAATTCCTCTGCCACATTCTCCAATTCATCATACCATGCCTGACCGAACTTTCTTATCAAAGGTTCTTTCAGAAATTTATAGACCGGCAGATTTTCTTTCTTTCCAAGCAGAACCGCAGCATTACATACGTCCCATCTGTGATAGTTTACAGCCCTGAAAGGGCCGTAATCGCCTATTCTGATAGGGTAGAGATGGCATGACACAGGCTTGTAGAAATTGCATCTGCCTTCGCGATAGGCTTTCTCTATTGCGCAATAACAGTATCCTTTCTCGTCGTAACATGTGAATACACAGTCTTTGCCGTTTACGATTGAAGTCACCAGGTCACCGTCCTGGTCTGTATAAACTACTCCCTGCTTGTCTATAACAGCACGTGCTTCCGGCGAAAGTTCGTCCCATATCACCGGAAGTACTTCCTCCAGTTTTTCTACCTCGTCGAGCTCTACCGGTGCGCCGGCATCTCCCTCTATACAGCATTCTCCCTTACATGCATCAAGATTGCAAAGGAACTTCTCGCGGAATACGTCGAGGCTTACTACTACATCGTCTATCTGAACCATAAAGTATATTTTTTATGCAAAGATAAGTCATAGTGGGTATATTCTTGTTATCATACAGAAAAAAAACTAATGCGATGCCTGCTATCCGGTTTTCACGATATTGTGCCCAAGCGCGGAATAAATGAGACATTAAATGATAAAACGATGCGATATTCACATTTTTTTTTTTTTTTGTGACATCTTAATGAAAAAACACTATATTTGCTTTTGATGTTTCATTTATAAATAAATTGAATATGAAAGCAATTACAACCTTAAACACCGAGACCATACGAGGAGCCTACGAGGCCCCCAAGTGCGAAATCATCGAGATGCAACAGGAAGGCGTGCTCTGCGGAAGCTACGGCAGCACGCACAACCCTTATGAAGAAGACCCCTTTACATGGTAATGCCTTATGAAAACACTACGTATCCTTACACTGGCCGCCGCGGTACTGACACTGGCCGCCTGCGGCAACGAAGAGTTCATCGAGAACAATCCGGGCAACGAGGCCGCAAAGCCCGTGCCCATGACCTTTACCGCCGGCATGCCGCAGACACGCACACAGCTGGCGGCCGGTAACGAAGTGCACTGGACGGCAGGCGACCAGATAGCCCTGTGGGACGGAGTAGCCAAGCGGGAATTCACCGCTACAACCATCAACGGCAGCAACGCCACCTTCACGGGCACTGCTACCCCGAGTTCCACCTATACCGCCTTCTACCCCTTGTCAGCCGTAACAGGCATGACCAAAAAGTACGTCACTTTCAACCTGCCCGCCGAGCAGACCGCCGTGGCAGGCACCTTTGCCAACCAGCTGGCGCCCTCGCTGGCCAAGGCCACAGGCGGCAGCACCGACTTGGTGTTCAACAACCTCTGTGCCCTCGTGAAGTTCACCGTGACCGCCGACATGGCCGGTGAAGGCACCTTCACCCTCGTGGGAGGCAACGGCAACGACGTGCTGGCCGGCCCGTGCCATTACGAAGACGGCGTGATATCCCCCGGCATAGAGCGTACAAATCGCGTCACCCTCAAGGGCGACTTCGTGGCCGGAAAGGACTACTACTTCGTCGTGCTTCCCTACCAGCTGGCCAACGGCTTCAGCCTGCTCTACGAAGACAGCACGGGCAAGCTCTACCGCAAGGCCACCGACAACTCCGTGACCCTCACCGCCGGACGCATCCTAAACCTGGGCACGCTGGCATTGACCGGCTTCGAAAAGGCCGTTGTCAAGGAGATATATGCCAAACTCGGAAGCGGAACTGCAACCGAGAATGCCGACGGCACAGTCACGCTGAGCGACGACGATTTGACGGCTTTGGCAGCGATGACCACGCTGGAGCTACCTTCGGGAGGTGTGACCTCGCTGGCCGGCCTCGGCTACTGCACCGAGCTGACCACACTGAAATGCGCCAACAATCAGTTGACCGAGCTGAACCTCAGCGGGCTGACCAAGCTGACCACGTTGTGGTGCCAAATGAACCAGCTGACCACGCTGGATGTCAGCGGGCTGACCCAGCTGACGGAGTTGTGGTGCTTCAGCAACAATCTGACCGCGCTGGACATCACCCAGCTGTCCGGTCTGAATAAAATTTATTGTGGCAATCAGAATGACGACCGGATACTGACCCTGACACTGACGACGGCACAGGAAGGAGGAGTGTGGAACAGCTGGAGTTACGACTCTGATAACGTAAGAGTCACCCTCGATGTGAAATAGCTGACCGCCTACTGCCATTATCTTCCATCCATCCTTTTCACTTTAGGGCACCACCGGTGGCATTATATATGTACTATGTAAGCAGTGTGAGGATTATCCCAATTTGAAAAGAGTATGCTCTTTCCGGAAAAATAACACCATTATCCGGTACAGATATCAGAGCGGAAGATTATTCTATGTATATGTAAATAACAAACGGACACGGACAGAGATTCATACAATCTCACGTCCGTGTCCGTTCGTTTTATATTAGATTAACTTAAGTTTCGCAAGTATTAAAGTACTATCAGACAGCAAGCTGTCTTAGAAGGTAAAGAAGGTAAAGCTTGATACTTTACAACTTTAATGCTTTATCTCCTGAAGCCCACATTTAGTGGGCTGATACCTCCTTTATTACTTTAATACAGCAAGTTTTGCAAATGCGAAACTTGAGTAGATTAATTACTTAATCAGGTCTTTTCCTGTCATATCAGCCGGCTGGGCCATACCCATGATGTGAAGGATAGAAGGAGCAACATCTGCCAATACACCGTTCTCAACCTTGGCGTCCTTGTTTTCTGTTACGTAAACAAATGGAACAGGGTTCAGTGAGTGAGCAGTGTTAGGAGTTCCGTCTTCGTTCAATGCGTGGTCAGCGTTTCCGTGGTCGGCGATGATGATTACTTCGTAGTCGTTAGCCTTTGCAGCTTCTACTGTATCTTTCACGCAGTTGTCGATGGCAACAACAGCCTTTTCGATAGCTTCGTAGATACCAGTGTGACCTACCATGTCACCGTTAGCATAGTTAACAACGATGAAGTCATATTTCTTGGTGTTGATAGCTTCTACCAGTTTGTCCTTAACTTCGTAAGCGCTCATTTCAGGTTTCAAGTCGTAAGTGGCAACCTTTGGAGAAGGAACGAGGATACGGTCTTCGTTGTCGTATGGAGTTTCACGTCCGCCGTTGAAGAAGAATGTAACGTGAGCATACTTTTCTGTTTCAGCAATGTGAAGCTGAGTCTTTCCGTTTGCAGCAAGGTATTCGCCAAGAGTGTTCTGTACGTTTTCCTTAGGGAAGAGGATGTGTACACCCTTGAATGAAGCATCGTATGGAGTCATACAGTAGTACTGAAGTCCTGGGATAGTCTTCATACCAGCTTCAGGCATATCCTGCTGAGTAAGAACGATAGTAAGCTCTTTAGCACGGTCGTTACGGTAGTTGAAGAAGATAACTACGTCGCCTTCCTTTATAGTACCGTCGAAGTTAGCGTTAGAGATAGGTTTGATGAATTCGTCAGTAACACCTTCATCGTATGATTCCTGCATAGCCTGAACCATGTCTGTAGCTTTCTTTCCTGTACCGTTAACGAGCAAGTCGTAAGCTTCTTTCACACGTTCCCAACGTTTGTCGCGGTCCATTGCATAGAAACGACCTACAATAGAAGCGATTTTACCTGCTGATTTAGCGCAGTGTGCAGTAAGTTCTTCGATAAATCCTTTACCGCTCTTAGGGTCAGTGTCACGACCGTCCATGAAGCAGTGGATGAAAGTATTTTCGATTCCGTATTCTTTAGCGATGTCGCAAAGGCGGAACAGGTGGTCGAGTGAAGAGTGTACACCACCGTTTGAAGTAAGACCCATGAAGTGGATGTTCTTACCGTTTTCCTTAGCGTATGTGAAGGCAGAAACAACTTCAGGGTTCTGCATGATGCTTCCGTCGGCACAAGCACGGTTGATTTTTACCAAATCCTGATAAACGATGCGTCCGGCACCGATGTTGAGGTGACCAACTTCCGAGTTACCCATCTGTCCGTCAGGAAGACCTACGTTTTCGCCGCTTGCCTGCAACTGTGAGTGAGGGTAGTTAGCCAACAGACTGTCCCAATAAGGAGTAGGAGTGTTAAAGATTACATCGTCTTTTTGATGGTCGCCGCAGCCCCATCCGTCGAGGATCATTAAAAGTGCTTTCTTTGCCATAATTGTAATATGTTTTAGAAGTTTGAAATCCAATTTGTTTTCCGCTTGCAAAAGTACAAAATATCTGCTTTTTGAGCGAATGTTTTGAGTATTTTTAATATGCCGGATTGAGGCTGTAGCTTCATCTTCAACTATTTTTCAACTGTGTGAACAGTTCTTTCTGCTTTTCGCTTAAAGATGTAGGTATATCCACATGATATGTCACAATCAAATCGCCGAATGTGCCTTCTTTTTTATATACAGGGAATCCTTTGCCACGCAGTCTGACTTTAGTGTCGTTCTGAGTGCCCGGATTTACTTTCAGTTTGACCATTCCGTCTATGGTCTTGACATTAACACTTCCTCCAAGGACGGCTGTGTAAAGGTCGATATCAACATCTGTAAACAGGTCGTCGCCCTCACGTTTGAACTCTGGATCCGGAGCTATCTGGAAGGTGATGTAAAGGTCTCCGTCAGGTGCTCCATTGCTGCCTTTTTCGCCGTGGCCTTTCAGTTTTATCATTTGTCCGTCGGCAATACCGGCAGGTATGGTTATACGCAGGTTCTCGCCGTTCACGCTGAAAGTCTGTTTGTGCGTAACGGCTGCATCGCGGAGTGAAAGGCTCATCTGTGCCTCTATGTCACCTCCGCGGCTCATCATATTGTAACTTCTTCCGCTTCTGCCTGATGAGGCTCCATGTCCGAACAACTGTTCGAAGAAATCGGAGAAGCCGCTTGCGTTTCCTCCGAATCCATGCGCGTTTCCTCCGAATCCGCCCATGAAATCGTCGCCATTCACGGAATACCAGTAGGCCGACTGTCCGCCTCTTTCCTGCGCTCTCTGGTATGCTTCACGTTCAGCCTTGAATTCATCGGCATGTTTCCAGTGTTCGCCATATTCGTCGTATTTCTTTCTTTTTTCAGGATCGCTCAAAACTTCGTTAGCTTCGTTTATCTCCTGAAACTTGTCTTTGGCGTTAGGGTCGTCTTTGTTCAGGTCAGGATGATACTTTCTGGCCATCTTACGATAGGCTTTCTTGATATCATCTTGTGTGGCATTACGTTCTACGCCTAATACTTTGTAATAATCTATAAAAGCCATATATTTTGAGTTTTTAAAGTTGGTGGTTTATAAATGTTTTCTTCACATAAAAACAGAGCCCCCCGTTGACTGTTTGCGGGAGGCTCTTATTTGGTTTACCAATGATTAATGTATCTCAATAACACGATTAACCTTAGCTTTTTCTTCAGGTGAATACTTCGGCAGTTCGATAGTCAATACACCGTCTGAAACATTAGCACTTATCTTTTCCTTATCAACATTGTCAGGCAAGTAAAGTGACTGTTGGAATTTTGTGTAAGAGAACTCACGTCGCAAGTATTTCTTGTTTTCTTTATCTTTATCTTCGTTTTCAACTTTCTTTTCCATTGAGATGACAAGTTCGTTGTCGTCTCCCAAGTGGATGTTGAAATCGTCTTTGGTCATTCCCGGAGCTGCAACCTCTACTTTGTAGTTCTTTTCGCTCTCAATTACATTGATAGCCGGAGCTGTAGCATTAGTTTTTTCCATCCAGTCATTATCAAAGAAATCGTTAAAGATACTTGGTAACCAGTTCTGATTGTAATACTTTCTAATCGGCATCATAGTTTTAATCTCCTATATTTAAGTTATACATTTTCAATTGTTTCCGAACTTTTGGTTTTGAACCTCAAGTTCACTATTGATATTGCAAACTGTATGCCGATGTTGGAAGCTTGAATTTTTGTCAGATGGTGTTTAATGTTTATAATCTGATTTTAAACCTTCAGGCCATCGTTTTAAATATGTGGAAACATTATTAATATATTAACAGGTGTTGATAAACTTATAGATTGACAAATTGTCATCTATAGGTGCTGGTTTTAATGTCAAATTGTCCTCTCGTGGACTTTGGTGTCCGTGTTTAGTGTTTATATGCTGGAAAAATGTTATAATTATTACCGGATGATTTCCAAAGAGAAAGTGCATGGAAACATGGTTATTAACAGGTCGTTAATAACGTAGGTTTTCAACATGTTGTTAATAACGTCTGTTGAAGTTAAAAATCCATGATTTGATTTAGAAATCTAATGAAAGCTGAGTGTCGCCTAAAAGGTTGTAACTCAGGCGGTGATAAGGCGAAGTGCCGAATTCCTTTATGGCTTGTCGGTGTTTCTTTGTCGGGTATCCCTTGTTCATATCCCATGCGTACATTGGATATTCACTGTGTAGCCTGTTCATATAGTCATCGCGATAAGTCTTTGCAAGTATCGAAGCGGCTGCTATTGAAAGATATTTTCCGTCGCCCTTTACTATTGTGGTATGCGGAATGTTCTTGTATTTGTTGAAACGGTTGCCATCTATCAACAGATGTTGTGGAGTTATTTTCAGTTGGTCAACTGCTCTGTGCATCGCAAGGAACGAAGCGTTCAGAATGTTGATTTTATCAATTTCTTCAGGTTCTACAATACCAATTGCCCATGCCAGTGCTTCCTTTTCTATAACTTCTCTAAGCTGATAGCGCTGTTTTTCAGACAGTTGCTTCGAATCATTCAGCATTTCATTCTTGAAGTCCTTCGGCAGGATTACGGCTGCGGCATATACAGCTCCGGCAAGACATCCTCGTCCTGCTTCATCACATCCGGCTTCTATAAGGTTTTCATTCAAGTATGGTAAAAGCATCTTTATGGGGTTTTAAAATTTCCGGGTGCAAAGGTACGCATTTTGTTTTTCATAGAGCACTATTTATATGTGGAGTTATTAATGTGTTATCCACATGCGGTGTTAAAAAGAGCAGTGTTTAAACAGCTTTTAAATACTGTTTAAACACTGCTTAAATACTGTTCAGGTGTTGAAAACCTGATAGCTTATTAGGAATATGTTTCTTTAGATCCTTCCGCTTTCAGAAATCATGTTTCTTATCTGTTCGTTGAAGTAGTCATTCTTCATAAGGTCTTCCAGAGTGATGTGCATTCTCCATCTCCAGTAGTGGCGTGGGTTTGCAGGAACGTTGATGCGTTCTATCTCAATGTCCGGATTGCGCAGGCTTTCATCAATTGAGGTCCAGTCTTGCCATGTCAGGATACATAATAGTGACGGGCAGTTCAGATGATGGCTTACAACTTCACGGCATAGCCATCCCGGTGCATCCTGTGGAACTTCACCCCAATGGCCAAGCTCATAATGATAGTAACGTTCTGTAATCTGTGCATCTTCCTTCCAGTAACCACGAAGTGTTGACATATCGTGAGTGCCTATAGTACATACGGAACGGAACGGATAGTTATAGACATGTCCGAACTCGTCTTTCGGGTCTTTAGGCATTCTCTGTATTTCGAGAGAGAGAATCTGTAACTGGTTCATTACCCAAGGAACACAATCAGGAACCATTCCCAGGTCTTCACCGCAAACAAGCATTGAAGTTGACTGAGTAAGTACAGGCAGTTTCTTCATCGCCTCGTCGTACCAGAACTTGTTGTGTCGCTGGTAGTAGTAGTGGTTATACAGTCTGTTGAATGCTTCCTGTTCCTGCCAGTTGAGTTGTCTGTATATGAAATCGTTCTGTACAGATATCCTTGGATGATACATCTCCGGGTCCTTTCTGTCCTTAACGAACAGCACATCGCTTATCAATGCATAGAGTCCCTCCTTCATGTTGAGACTTTCTTCATCAGTTTTTCCTGCAAAGTAAGCTTCAACCTTGCGCTGGGTGTCGAACTCAGGACGCATGCGGTAGATGTCATGATGAACATGTTCCACGAATGTGTTGCGTACCTCGTCACTCTTGTCGCCAAACATAGTGTTAAGCATATAGTCGTTTATAAACGGCTCAGTCATGAATTCTTTCTGGAAGTTCAATCCGAAGCCTTTTATTTCGTCCTCGCTCATTGGTAGTGCCGGAGCAAATTGTCCCAACAGTCCGTGTACGGAGTGTATAGGTATTTCCCAAATACGGAAGAATCCAAGTATGTGGTCAATACGGTAAGCTGTGAAGTATTCTGCCATTTTTGAGAAACGCTTTCTCCACCATTGGTAGTTGTCTTTCTCCATCACGTCCCAGTTGTATGTAGGTAATCCCCAGTTTTGTCCTTTGGTAGAGAAAGCATCTGGTGGCGCTCCTGCCTGGCCGTTCATATTGAAGTAATATGGCTCCACCCATGCTTCCACGCTGTTGCGGCTTATTCCGATAGGTATGTCGCCTTTAAGTATTACGCCTTTTTCGCGTGCATGGCTTGTTGCTGCTAGCAATTGTATGTGCAGAATGTACTGAATGAAATAATAGAATGCTATATTATTATATGTTTCGGATTCTGTATTGCACAATTTGTTTATTTCTTCAGCATTGTATTCCTTGTATTCAGGCCATGTATTGAAGTCGGCTGTGCCATATAAATCTCTTAGGTAGCTGAATGCAGAATATGGTTTAAGCCATTCTTCATTCTTTGCATAAAATGATTTGAAATCTTCCGATGAAAGTATGTTTTCGGCTTCTTGGGCGAATATGTCTTTCAGATATGCCCGTTTGGTGTTGTTCACTCCTTCGTAATCAACCTGCGACAAACTGTTCAATTTGACACGTTCCTTTTCGTATTCAGTAGCTTTTTCACTGTCTTTCAATGCAGGCAATTGCCTTAAATCTATAAACATAGGATGGAACGCATATATGGATATGCTGTTGTATGGATATGAGTCCGTCCATGTGTTTGTTATGGTAGTATCATTTATAGGCAATATTTGTACGGCCTGTTGGTTGGTATCGGCAGCCCAGTCGATGTATGTTTTCAAATCGCCGAAGTCGCCAACTCCGAAACTGCCTTTTGAACGGAGAGAAAATACCGGTATTGCGCTGCCTGCGATTTTTCTTTCCGGCAGGTTGAAGAATACTTCCGTTTCCATAGGGAAATATGTCTCGCCGCGCATGAGTGGCTGGATGTTGAATGTACGGTTACATCCGTTTTCCCATTCTTCTACAGCTCCGTTCTTTGAACTTACCGCAACAAACTTATATTCAAAAGGGAATGTCAGTGAGGATGAATCTATAGAGATATACCATACGTCAGGCAATACTTCCTGCATTCTGAGTGGACGGTAATATTCCCAGCTGCCGAGTATGTTGCAACTGCCTATAATTCCAAGTTCCTGTGCTTTGTGCCTCAATCCGGGACATAATGCCCTGAATGTTATACAGCTGCCTACATTGTCTTTAAGTTTTTTAGGCTCTTCGGTGTGTGGAATACCGTTGAATGCTGAACTGTATCTGTGATTTCCTTCAGGAAGATCTCTCCAGCAATCATCGAAAATAAAATGATGTTGCTGTGCATTGCCTTTTATAATAGAGTGAGGAATTGCTCCGAACTCTTTCCTTACGCATCTTTCATTTCTGAATACGGCATATCTGTATGATGCCATGTCTTCATTCTCGGGCAAATCGTAATCGAAAGTTCCTTGCCATTCTTGTCCGTCGCGGGTGAAGAGAGCTAATGAGTTTTTCTCATCGTTATTGATAATAACTCTCAGACTTTCTCCCCATACGGTACAATACTTAATACGAAATGTCAGTTTCATATCTTTCTTAGGTATTAGTTTTTTATTTAATTGTTTCTTTTTCCAAATGTAGCTATTTTATAATTATACATAATCCTTAAATATGAAAAATATAAATGTTTTATGACATGAAACCCGTTTATACGCTTTCTGGACGTGATTTATCTATGATAAAATATAATGATTTTATAAATAAAAAGCCCCGGAACTTTGTGGATTCCGGGGCTTTCCTCCGTGTAAGATGTGAGGAGGTAAAAAATTTAGTTAAACATAAACCACCTTATGCGTCAATATTGGCGTAAGTGGCATTCTTTTCTATGAACTCGCGTCGTGGAGCTACATCATCTCCCATAAGCATAGAGAAGATATAGTCCGCTTCAGCGGCATTTTCAATCTGTACTTGTTTCAGGATACGAGTTTCAGGATTCATTGTTGTTTCCCAAAGTTGTTCAGGATTCATTTCACCCAAACCTTTGTATCTCTGAGTGTGTATTCCCTGCTCGCTTCCGTCACCGTATTTCTGAATGAAAGCATGTCTTGCTTCTTCGGTGTAGCAATATTCGCTAACCTTACCCTTTGTACATTTGTACAATGGAGGAGTAGCTATATACAGGTGACCTTCCTGAATGATTTCAGGCATATATCTGTAGAACAGAGTCATGATAAGTGTGTCGATATGAGAACCATCGACGTCGGCATCGGTCATGATTATCACTTTGTGGTAGCGGAGTTTTTCGATGTTTGCCTTCTTGCTGTCTTCTTCTTCAACACCGAAACGTATTCCAAGTGCCTGGATTATGTTGTTTACTTCATCACTCTCGAATGCCTTGTGCCACATCGCTTTCTCTACGTTAAGGATTTTTCCTCGCAGAGGCAGGATAGCCTGGAACTGTCTGCTTCTTCCCTGTTTTGCAGAACCACCCGCAGAGTCACCCTCGACTAGGAACAACTCGCATTCTTCAGCTACTCGGCTTGAGCAGTCTGCCAATTTACCTGGAAGTCCGCCACCGCCCATAGGGCTCTTGCGCTGTACAGACTCGCGTGCCTTTCTTGCTGCGATACGTGCTGTTGCCGCAAGCACTACCTTGTCAACAATAACTTTAGCTTCTTTAGGATGTTCTTCAAGATAGTTTGAAAGAGCTTCACCTACAGCCTGCTGTACGGCACCGCTTACTTCGCTGTTTCCAAGTTTGGTCTTTGTCTGACCTTCGAACTGAGGTTCGGCAACCTTTACAGAGATTACTGCGATAAGGCCTTCGCGGAAGTCTTCACCTGAGATTTCAACTTTGGCTTTTTCCAGTGCCTTACTTTCTTCGGCGTATTTCTTCAATACACGTGTAAGTGCCGCACGGAAACCACCTTCGTGAGTACCGCCTTCTATAGTGTTGATGTTGTTTACATATGAATGCAGGTTTTCGCGGAATCCTGTGTTGTACATGATGGCACACTCTATAGGAACACCCTGTTTTTCAGTGTTCAGATAGATTACATCATCAAAAAGTGGAGTATTTGTAGAATTGAGGAAACGTACGAATTCCTTAACACCTTCGTCAGAGTGGAATACCTCACTCTTGTAGCTTCCGTCTTCTTCTCTTTCGCGCTTGTCTGTAAGAGTGATAGTGATACCCTTGTTCAGATATGCAAGTTCTCTAAGACGTGCCTGAAGTATGTTATATTTATATTCGGTTACGGTGAATATTGATGCATCCGGCCAGAAAGTCTGTTTCGTACCTCTCAAATCAGTGGTACCTACTTCCTTTACAGGATAGAGTGGCTTACCGCATTCATATTCCTGCTGATAAATCTTTCCGTTTCTGAATACGTTTGTTGTCATGTGAGTAGAAAGTGCGTTCACACACGATACACCCACACCATGCAAACCTCCTGAAACTTTATATGAACCTTTGTCGAATTTACCTCCGGCGTGCAGCACTGTCATAACGACTTCCAAAGCCGATTTTTTCTCTTTCTCATGGAAATCAACAGGGATACCACGTCCGTTGTCCTGTACGGTGATTGAATTATCTTCGTTTATGGTTACTTCTATATGTGTACAATATCCGGCCAGAGCTTCGTCGATAGAGTTGTCCACAACTTCATATACGAGGTGATGCAAACCTTTTTCGCTGATGTCGCCGATATACATAGCGGGACGTTTACGTACGGCTTCAAGTCCTTCAAGCACCTGAATACTGCTTGCCGAGTAGTTACTTCCGCTGTTTGGTGTCAGTTCTTCACTCATGTTTTTAAATAGTTTATTTAATCGTTCAAAGTTACGAAAAATCTGTGTAATAATCTTTCCAAATAGCCAAAAAAAAGGTGAAAATCAGCATGTTTTTTGATTTTCACCTTGCTTTCGGATGTGAAGTGTATAAACGACAAAAGGCTAGGTAAAAACCTAGCCTTAATATCTTTTTAAGGTACCAAAATTAAGCAATCTTAGCGATGTGTGCAGCTAATTTTGACTTCAAGTTAGCAGCCTTGTTCTTGTGGATAATGTTAACCTTAGCCAATTTATCCAACATTTTCTGTACTTTTGGATACAATGCTACTGCTTCAGCTTTGTCTGATGTAGCGCGAAGTTTTCTTACAGCATTACGCATAGTCTTAGCATAATATCTGTTGTGAAGTCTTCTTTTTTCTTCCTGTCTAATTCTTTTGATAGATGATTTGTGATTTGCCATCTCGACTAATCTTTAATATTGTTCGTTATACTGTTTATTTGTAGCCCGTGGGGGAATCGAACCCCCCTTTCAAGAATGAAAATCTTGCGTCCTAACCGATAGACGAACGGGCCATCCTATATCGGATTTTCCGATGTTGCCGAGGTTATTATTTCTCGATTGCGGATGCAAAGGTATGAAGTTTTTTCAAAATACCAAAACTTCTTTGCTATTTTTTTTCTAAAGAGGTGAGAATTTATGTTTTAAACTGGTTCGATGATGTCAGTTTATATTTTCAAGTGACTTTAAGCGTATTATGCAGTTCTGATTATCCGTTTTTTATGGTATTTAGTACGAATTCGGCAAAAGCTGTTGCTGATTTCTTTCTATAGCTGCCTTTGGGCCAGAACAAGTACGCCTGCGATGTTAGTGTTTCGGCTGTAAGTATAGGTATGGCCTTTAGGTCAGGTTCGTCTTTTATTGCTGCTCTAGTCAGTATTGTTCCCCAGTTTCCTTTCCTTATAAGATTAATAATAGTCTGTACGTCGTTTATTTCCATTACTGTATTTAGTGTGATGTTGTTGTTACAGCATATCTCGTCTGTCTTCATTCTTGTGGCAAACCCTACCGCAGGCAGTATTAATTCAATGTTCTGTAGCCTTTTTAATGATATTGAAGATAGATGTGCCAAAGGACTTGATTCGTGTACGATGAAATATAGTCTTGATGAGAACAGTTTTATTTTATCATATTCTTCATCGATTTCTTCCGGTTCGAATGATAGTACACAATCCACCAGCTTTTCTTCAAGGAGTTTTATCTGCTCTTTTGATGTTCCGAAATTTATAATGACTTTTATTCCTGGATATGTTTTCTTGAATTCAGTAATTGAACATGTCAGCAGATGGCTCAAACTGTAAGTTACACCTATATTAAGTGTGCCTGTCATGATGCCTTTCAAGTCTTTTATAATCTGTTTCCCGTTTTCAGCTTCAAGTATTGAGTTTCTGGCGAAAGGCAGGAAAGCAAGTCCTGCTTCAGTCGGTATGATTCTTTTGCCAATTCTGTCGAAAAGCAGAACGTTGAGTTCGTCTTCCAGTTGCTTGATCTGTTGCGACAGAGTACTTTGTGAGATATGCAGCATTCTTGATGCTTCGGAAAAGTTTTTCAGTTCGCAGGCTTTCTCAAAATATTTCAGTTGTCTTAGTTCCATTTAGGCTTTATCGTTTTTATCAATAACTGTTATCGGAAAATAGAATTTCGCAAATATAGTAAAATATCTTTTGCATATTTATATTTGTTACAAATTTTAAATGCGTATGAAAAGTTTATTGACTATTATGTTTATTGGAGTCTGTGGATATGTTTCAGCACAGGCAGGATTGAGTGTTGTAAATGACGGTTTACGTTTTTGCGAAAGTACATTACCTTATAACAATGGTATTCTTATAGCCAATTTCGGAACTGAGAATTTGAATCCGTTGAATGATGAAGGCAAGGGATATATAATGTATTATAAGGATGGAAAAACGGAGACGTTTATTCCTACTGACGGAAATCTGTCCGCTCCTAAGGGAATGCTTGCACAAGGAGACAGACTCTTTGTCTGTGATGTAAACAAGATTGTAGTTTATAGCACAGTTAATAAGACATCTAAGCCTGTAGTTATCAGGTTGCCGGAAGGGCATCTGTTCGTAAACGACCTTGTTGCTGACGGTAAATACCTGTATGCTTCTGTTACAAATTCGGACCGTATATTCAGAATCGATATCAGCGGTGACAAAGGTTATACTCCTGAAGAATGGCTGAAAGTGCCTGGCCCTAACGGTTTGCTCATTAATAACGGCAGCATGTATGTAGCATCTTATCCTGCAGATGGAAATACAACAGGAAAGAATGTTATATATAAGATAGGTGATATGGCTAATCCTAAACTTGAGAAGTTTGTCGATATTGCAGGACAGTATGACGGTATTGCAACATCTACCGACGGAAATTACATATATATCACAAACTGGGCTCCGGCTTCTGTAAGCAAAGTAAGCCTTTCCGACCGTTCCGTCGCTCCTGTCAATATCAGTCTTGACAGTCCTTTGATAGGTCCTGCAGATATTTCAGTTAAAGAGGGATACATCTATATACCTGATTTGCCAAACAGCAGGGTAATAGTAGTGAAGGAGTAATAATCATGAGGGCAACGGTTTTATATTATAGCCATACGGGTAGGACGGCTGAGTACGCCAGAGAGATAGCAATGTATCTGTGGTCGAAAGGTCTTGATGTCAGTTTATCTTCTATTTCCGATTTCGATAAGCAGCGGTTGCTGAATTCAGACATTGTGCTGTCGGGATGCTGGACGTGTGGGTGGTTTGTGATAGGTCAACATCCACATCGGAGATGGATTGATTTCAGCAAGTCTGCAGCAGATTTTGTGGACGAACGCAAAGTCATGTTTTTTACTACATATAAGATAAGGACCGGAAGTATGCACCGCAGGATGAGAAAAGCTATGAATATGACCGGAAAAGGCGTAAACGGTTTTTTGAAATCGAAAACGGCCCGTTTGACAGACGAAGACAAAACTAAACTCGATGCTTTTATAAAAAACAACATGTTAACTAAATAAAGGAGGTATTTATGGAAACAAAAAAACTGACAACAGCCCAGGGGGCACCTGTAGCCGACAATCAGAACGTGGCTACTGCCGGAAAGAGAGGACCTATGCTTCTACAGGACGTATGGTTCCTTGAGAAGCTGGCTCATTTTGACAGAGAGGTAATTCCTGAAAGGCGTATGCACGCAAAAGGTTCGGGCGCTTTCGGAAAATTCACTGTTACTAATGATATTACCAAATACACCAAAGCTGCCATCTTCTCTGAAGTAGGCAAGGAGACAGAACTGTTCGTACGTTTCTCTACTGTGGCGGGCGAACGCGGAGCTGCCGATGCGGAACGCGACATCAGAGGTTTTGCCATCAAGTTCTATACAGAGGAAGGCAATTGGGACCTCGTGGGAAACAATACTCCGGTATTCTTCTTGCGTGATCCGCTTAAGTTCCCTGACTTGAATCATGCCGTGAAGCGTGACCCTCGCACAAACATGCGCAGCGCTAAGAACAACTGGGACTTCTGGACACTGCTTCCCGAAGCTCTCCATCAGGTTACAATCACAATGAGCGACAGAGGTATTCCGTATTCTTACAGACATATGCACGGATATGGAAGTCATACATTCTCGTTCATCAATGCCGAGGGAGTACGCACATGGGTGAAATTCCATCTTCACACCATGCAGGGAATCAAGAACCTGACAGACCAGGAGGCAGAGGCAATCATAGCAAAAGACCGTGAAAGCCATCAGCGCGATTTGTACGAAAGCATTGAGAGGGGCGACTTCCCGAAATGGAAGATGTTCGTACAGCTTATGACAGAGGAGCAGGCAAGAAACTGTCCTTACAATCCGTTCGACCTGACCAAAGTATGGTCGCAGAAAGAATATCCGCTCGTTGAGGTAGGTATTATGGAACTCAACCGTAATCCTGAAAACTATTTTGCCGATGTGGAACAGGCTGCGTTCAATCCGGCAAACGTGGTTCCGGGCATCAGCTTCTCGCCTGACCGCATGCTTCAGGGACGTCTGTTCTCGTACGGCGACACCCAGCGTTACCGACTCGGCGTGAACCATCATCAGATACCTGTAAACCGTAGCCGTTGTCCGTTCCTTAATATGTATCACCGCGACGGACAGATGCGTGTGGACGGCAATCATGGTTCTACTATCGGCTACGAGCCAAACAGCTTCGGTGAATGGATGAACCAGACTGAATACAAGGAACCACCTCTGGAACTTGACGGAGCAGCATATCAGTGGGATTACCGTGAGGACGACACTGACTATTATTCACAGACAAGGGCCCTCTTCCGTCTGATGACTCCGGAACAGCAGCAGGTTTTGTTTGAAAACACAGCCAGATCTATGGGCGACATACCTGTAGAAATCAAGCGCAGACATATAGACAACTGTATGAAAGCCGATGAGGCTTACGGCCGTGGAGTGGCAAAAGCACTTGGACTGGAGATTGATTGATGCTGCGATAATAAAATAAAACGCGGCCGTGTTTTGATTCGAACGTGGTGTTATTCGAAGTCAAACACGGCCGTGTTTTTTTTAAAAGTCTTTGAAGTGCATTTTATCATATAGGAAAAGAAATACGCCAATCGTTTAAATAACTTTACAACGGGTTTCAGTGTTTCGTATTTTATTGATAACTTTGTATTGATATGTTGCAGAGATATAAAGGAATAGTATTATGTTCATTCAAGTATAATGACACAAAAAATATCGCCCATGTCTTCACGCGTGAGAATGGGCGAATGTCTTTTCTTGTGTCAGCTTCACGTTCGAAGAAGCAGGGGGCCATAAGTTTGCTGTTCCAGCCATTGGCGATGGTTGAACTTGAAGCTGATATTCGTCCCCGTTCTTCGCTGCATCCTGTTCGTGAAGCCCGGCTTTGGCATGTATTCGGTTCACTCCCATATAATCCGTATAAGTCCGGAATAGCGATGTTTCTGTCTGAGTTCCTTTTTCGTGTCTTGAAAGAAGAGGGTAGGGATGAGGCTCTTTTTTCGTATTTGTCCGGTTCGGTGATGTGGCTTGATGCCTGCGAGAAAAGTTTTTCGAATTTCCATCTTGTGTTCCTCATTCGCCTGTCGAGGTTTCTCGGACTTTATCCCAATACAGAGGATTATGCCGAAGGTGCTTATTTCGACCTTATGAATGCCTGTTTCACAATGGAGAAACCTTTTCATGGGATGTTCCTCCATCCTGAGGAGTCGGCACGTATAGTCAATCTGATGCGTATGAAGTACGACAATATGCATCTGTTTGCCATGAACCGTATGGAGAGGAACAGGTGCCTTGATATCATAAACGAATATTACAGGCTGCACCTGCCTGATTTTCCTGAACTGAAGTCTTTGCCGGTTTTGCAGGAACTGTTTATATAAGAAATACCCGTTGGCTGAATTAAGTCATTTTAAGCTTAACTATCCAACGGGTATTGTTTTCGTTTGCCGACAGCTGTCGGCAGTGATGTCGACACGTGTCTGTAATGTTGCTGACAGCTGTGGGCGGTATTGCTGACACGTGTCGGAAGAAGAATTTATTTATAGCTTATCCATCTTATCATTTCCTTTAGAGAAGGTTTCTTGCCATACATAAGTATTCCTACTCTGTAAATTTTGCCAGCCAGCCATATCAGTGTGAATGCCGATGCATAGAGAATAACGAGCGATAGAGCTGTCTGCCATCCCGGAGCATCCAGCGAAACACGTACCATGGAAACTACAGGCGAAGTGAATGGAATCATTGAGCACCAAACGGCTAGTGGACCGTCGGCATTTTCTGCACTGTAGATTGCGGCATAGAGTGCGAACACCAGAAGGAAAATTATTGGTGTCATGAACTGCTGTGAATCTTCTGCTTCATTGATAGACGCGCCTATTGCTGCAAATATTGAGGCATAAACCAGATATCCGCCTATAAAATTCAGGACGAAGATACCACCCAGTGCAGGCAGGTTAAGGTTGTGGATAGATGCAAGTATTGCATTTGCTTCCGAAGGCTCCGGCATTGGTGTCGAAGTAGCAGCCATCATTGCGTCAGGATTTGACATTGCTGATACTCCGAACATTAATCCTGCTACGGTAATTATTATGGCGAGCATTACTCCCCAAATGGCAAGCTGAAGTATTCCCACAAGGCCAATTCCTATGATTTTGCCTATCATTAGCTGGAACGGACGTACTGACGAAATCATAAGCTCTACGATACGGTTAGTCTTCTCTTCCATCACACTTTGCATTACCATACCTCCGTATGACATTACGAACATATAGATGAGGAATGTCAGTATCATACCTGCTGCTACTGCTACTCCCGCATTCGATTCGCTCTCGCTGCCATCGTCGCTCCATTTGATTGTGCGTATGCTGTAGGTCTGGTCGAAATCGTTCATAATCCTCTGCAGCTGAGGAATGTTGTAGCTTACCAGTTTGTCGTGACGGATCTGTTCGTTGATGGCATTGTTCACTATTCGCGACAGTCCTTGTGGAATCTCCTTGCGCGAATAGATGGCTGCCGCATCAGGATTCTCTATCAGGTCGGCTGTGATTTCTATTACTGCACTGTAGACTGTTGTATCTGAGCGGAATTCCTCTTTCATTTCCTCCTCAGGGTAGAAAAGATAGGATTCGTCATTAGCCATCATCGGGAAATATTTTCCTGTATGGTCTATCACGGCAATGTTTTTCTGTTCGTCGCTCTTTACCATCGAAAGCATCAGCGGTACGAATATCAGTGCTGCGAAGATGAACGGCATCAGAACAGTCAGTATGATGAATGATTTTTTGCTCACGCGGTTCATGAACTCGCGGTGAATTATAATGAATGTCTTGTTCATATTGTATAATCAATAGAGGGTTGATATTACGGTTTGCTGTTCTCTACGGTTCTGATGAAAATCTCGTTCATTGAAGGCAGGCATTCGGCGAATGAAGTTATCTCATTTTCTGCTGCGATACCGGCCAGCAGTTGTGAGTTGCTCAGGTCGCTATTCTTCTTGATAGTGAATATCTGTTCTCCGCCTTTAATTTCTGACGAAAGAATTTCGAACATACTGTTGGCTGACAACTCTTCTCCTAAGTGCAGTCCCAGTCTGTAAGTATTGGTTTTGAATTGAGAACGTACTTCGTTCACTTCCCCCTGAAGTACCACCTGCGAGTGGTTTATCAGTGCTATGTTGTCGCATATCTCTTCTACCGACGACATGTTGTGAGTAGAGAAGATAATGGTGTGGCCTTGATTCTTGAGTTCCAGTATCTCTCTCTTCAGAAGTTCCGCGTTCACCGGGTCGAAACCGGAGAACGGTTCGTCGAATATCAGCAACTGAGGTTTGTGGAGTACAGTGATTACGAACTGCACTTTCTGCTGCATACCCTTTGATAGTTCTTCGAGTTTTTTGTCCCACCACTGTGTGATCTCGAATTTGTCGAACCATTCTTTCAGGCGTTTTCTAGCTTCATGTTTGTCCAGTCCTTTCAGTTGTGCAAGGTAGATAGCCTGTTCGCCTACTTTCATTTTCTTGTACAGTCCTCTTTCTTCAGGCAGATAACCTATCTTGTAGATGTCGTCAGCCTGCGAAAGACGTCCGTCGAAATATACCTCACCCGAGTCAGGGGCTGTAATGCGGTTGATGATTCTTATAAGTGTGGTTTTTCCGGCTCCGTTAGGTCCCAGCAGTCCGAAGACCTGTCCTTTCGGAACATTTATGCTGACACCGTTAAGGGCCGTGTGGTTGGCATAACTTTTCACTATGTTATGCGCTTCCAAGAAGTATTCGCTCATAAATGTTTGATTTTAAGTTGTAAAAAACGGTATATAAATTATGCATGTGTCGTCATCTGTGTCATAATCTATATACCGTTGTCTCTTGTATTGTTTCTATTTCTGTATTTCGTGATTATTAGCCCAGAAGCTCTTTAACCTTGGCTGATATAGCCCTGCCTTCAGCAAGACCGGCAAGTTCTTTTGAAGCTACTCCCATGACCTTACCCATGTCTTTGCCGTCTTTTGCTCCTGTACGTTCGATTATCTCTTTAAGTTTAGCCTCAAGCTCTTCTGCAGAAAGTTGCTTTGGAAGGTAAGTCTCGATTACTCTTACCTGTGCCATTTCAGCTTCTGCCAGGTCAGCGCGTCCCTGTCCTTCATACACTGCTGCAGAATCTTTTCCTTGTTTCACAAGTTTCTGCATAATCTTCAGTGCGGCATCATCAGTCAGGGTATCGTTGGCTCCAGGGGCTGTTTTTGCTTCAAGGAAGAATTTTTTTACGTTACGCAAAGTTTCAAGTCTTACTTTGTCTTTAGCCTTCATGGCTTCTTTAATATCGTTGCTTATTTGTTCAAATAAATCCATATCTTTAAGTTTTAAGTTTAAAATTCCAATGTTAATATGCCTCACTCTTTTGTATGACTGGCATTCCTTTTATCAGAAGAAACTGATTACAGAACTTTCGTTGCCGTTGTTCTCGGTCATTTGTGCTGGAGTTTCCTGCATTGCGGCTTTTGACTGTATGCTTTCCAGTTCGCTCTTTGTTCTTTTGTAGGCAGGTATAGTTTCTACCATGCTTATAATGTCTTCGTTGTCAAGATCCTCCTGACTGAATACATACAGATGATGTCTTCTTTTTCTGTTTGTCCTTACTATGTTTGCCCCGTAATAGCTACTTCGACGGTCTTCTTTTTTCTGTCTGATTTCTTCCTGTTCTGCCAGACGTTCCTCTTCTTCTTTGGTATGTTTCTGTATTACATTATCCATTCCCGGTACATCCGAAATACCGAAGCCGGTGGCAAGGATAGTGAACTTGATTTTTGATTCGAGCGAACTGTCTTCGTAAAGACCCCATTTGGTTTCAAAGTCTTTTCCGAATTTGCTCATGAAGTCATGGATTTCATCCATTTCGTTCATCATTAGTTCGCTTGTAGGGCTATATGTAATGACGAAAAGTACCTTCTTGGAATTGAAGATGTCGTTATTGTTTAACAAAGGTGAGTTAAGTGCATCGTTGATGGCCTTTGTTACCCTTCCTTCTCCTTCGCCATAGCCGGTGCTCATTATAGCCACACCACCGTCCTTAAGTACTGTTTTCACATCGTTAAAGTCGAGGTTAATCTTACCTCTTAAGGTGATTATTTCTGCTATACTCTTTGCGGCTACCGACAAAGTGTCGTCGGCTCTTCCGAAAGCGTTCATTACGCTTATGTCTGAGTATACATCACGAAGTCTCTCGTTGTTGATAACCAGAAGGGCATCAACATGTTTGCTCATTTCTTCTACACCGTCAAGTGCCTGGTCTATTTTTTTGTTTCCTTCAAAGAGGAATGGAATAGTAACTATACCTACGGTAAGGATGTCCATGTCCTTTGCCGCCTTGGCAATGATTGGTGCGGCACCGGTTCCTGTTCCACCACCCATACCGGCAGTGATGAAAGCCATGCGGCATCCGTCGTTGAGCATATCTTTTACCTGTTCAATACTTTCTTCGGCTGCAGCTCTGGCTTTTTCCGGACGGTTACCGGCTCCAAGACCTTCGCTACCCAACTGTAGTTTTATAGGAACAGGTGATTCGTCCAATGCCTGATTATCGGTATTACACACTACGAAGTTTACGTCGTGTATACCTTCTCTGTACATGTGATTTACGGCGTTTCCTCCACCTCCACCTACTCCTATGACTTTTATTATATGCTGTACGTCTTTCGGAAAATCGAAAGGCATTGTTGTTTCATCTGACATATCTTTGAGTATTTAATTTAAAATTCTTATTTTATTCCGTCGAAAAACTCTTCCGAAGCTTTGCTCATACCTTGCTTTATTCTGTCGAAGATACTTCTTTTCTTGTTTTTCTGTGACTTAATAATCTTTTCTTCCAGATCTTCTATAATCAGGTTACATTCCGGAATGTTATATTTTCTTGCAGCGTCAAGTTTTTCTTTTGCAGTCTTATATTTTTCTCTGTCTATCAACTCTACGGCTTCTTCCAGAAGTTTGTCGCATACTTCTTTTCTCTGTTTTTCCTTCTGTTTCTCAGCCTGAAGCTGGGCCTCCTTGATGGCTTTTACTCTTTCAGCTTCATCAAGAAGTCTCTTTGCTTCTTTCTCAAGAGAATCAATTTCGCGTGCCTTTGCCTCTACATTCATTTCTTTTGCCTTTGCCAGAACTTCCAAAGCATCGGTATAACTTCTGCTCAATATCAGTTGTGAAGCCTCTATTACCAGTTTGTGGCATTCTTTTGTGTAGTCTATAACATCAACTGTTACAGTTTCTTCTTCTACGTTTACAGTGTCATTGTCTGCACTGTTTTCTATTATTGTATTGTCTTCGGTTTCTTGAGATTTTGAATCATCATTGAAGTCAAACTGATGACCTCTTTTAGGGTCTACTCTGCAACAATTCTCTTCGCCTGATAACAGAATACCTACAAGCGTATTCGATTTACCGTTTTTAGGAAGATTGATTTTTCCTGTAAGGTTGATTTCGCCTGTATGTGCCACTCTTACTTTCTCTATCTTTGTGATGTTTGTTATGGCCTTGTCAATGTTAGGCATGTTTGATACTCCACCGGTAACTACAATACCAGCCATTAGTCCGTCACTGTAGTTTGATAGTTTGATTTGGTTGAATACGTTAGTTATTATTTCATTAACTCGCGCTTCTACAATATCTTCCAGAGTTCTTGACATTATTGAGCATTTACCATCGATAGCGTATTCAGTATCCTGAACTTCTTCACCTTCTTTATATTCTGTATACGCAGATGCATATCTAAGCTTTATAAGTTCAGCATCATCTTCTTCTATTTGCTTACTGCAAATATCTTTCGTGATATTATTGCCTCCTAAAGGAATTACACATACATGACGTAGTATGTTGTTCTTATATATCGCAACAGTTGTTGTATCGGCACCAAGGTCAATAAGCGCGCATCCCGATCTTTTTTCATTTGTAGTAAGTACAGTGTCGGCGGTAGCCATAGGAGAAATAGTGAATCCTGCTATTTCATAACCTGTATGCGAAAGGCATTGTTTGATATTCTGCTTTACAGAGGGGCGTGCAATGATATTCAGATAGTTTCCTTCTATACTGCTAGCTGTAGTTCCCACAGGTTCTGTCAGCAGATTGTTACCTACCTTATATTCTTGAGGTTCAACTGCCAGAATTTCATAATCCAGGAGTGGAGTTTCAATGTTGGCTTCCATCATGCTGTCAATTATGGCTTGCGATATTCTGGTATCATCACCCAGTTGTCTGGTTTCAGTGTTCTTGATGCTTCTAAGTGATAATCCGCCCACACCTATATATACTTTCTTAATCCCTGCCTGAAGTTTTGTTTCCAGGTCTTTGATTATAGAAGTCAGTTTCTGTGTAGTTTTATCCAGATTATAGATAACTCCCTTTTTTATACAGTCGTCCGACTTTTCTGAAGAATATGCCAGTATGTTAATGCTGCCGTCAGCATTTTTCTTGCCGGCTATACCTGATATATCCGTCGAACCTAATTCTATTGCTACTATGAAATCTGTTGCTGCCATTGTTCTTACTCCTTTTTTGTGCAAATTATCTGGTTATTGAATTCTACGCTTATACGATTATATTTGTTCCATCCCACTTTGTTCAACCCCTCGGTATAGAAAGCTTTCAGCTTTCTGAATTTAGTTTCATATGATTCCGGTTTTCCAATGAAGAGGATGTGATTACCTACTCTAGGAACAAGTTCTATCTCCTGTTTGGGAGTTACGTTTATTTGTTCAATCTGTGCATTCCAGAACTTGTCAGTCTGGAGGAAACGTGCTAGTTCGAAAAGCTTGTCCTGTGCAAATTTTCTGTCTATATACCCTGTTGCTACAGCTACGTGTACTGGTTTGCCGCTGGCTTTCATTGCTTTTCCCTCATTGTCTATATAGTAATTGTCACCATTACTACTCATCACTCTCAATAGTGGGATTCTCTGATACAGGTCTATTTTAACTTTCCCCCCTGCAGTGATATAACATTCGGCATCTTTTACAAACGGATTCTTTTCCAAAAGAAGTTCCATTTCCCGTGTATTGATGTCCTTTTGTTTTACGTCTACAGGCAGTAGTTTCTCCCGTTTCAGTGATCCTTCTATATCATGAAGTGTTATGAACCCGTAGTCAATATCGTCCATTATTTCCAATTCCATACCCTTGCAAGTCCGTTCTAATGGCTTTGCATTAAATAAAGTGACTGCCAGAACCAGATAAACAGAAGTGGCAATCAAAGCTATGAGTATGAGAATTCGTTTTATCATCTATTTTTTAGTATGTTATATATTTGTGGAACCATATTGTCAATGTCTCCGGCACCAAGTGTAATAAGTACCTCTATTTCTCTTTTGGCTATTATATCAGTCAAATCCTCCTTTTTACACATAATGGCTGATGCTTTGTTTTCCAGACAATCGAATATCAGTTGGCTGGTAACACCATCGATAGGAAGTTCTCTTGCCGGATATATGTCGAGCAGGATTACTTCGTCTGCCAATGAAAGGCTTGCTGCAAATTCCTTATAAAAATCTCTTGTCCTGGTGTACAGGTGTGGCTGGAATACGACTGTTACCTTTTTACCTGGGTAAAGAGCTTTTATAGAAGATATGCTTTGCTTTATTTCAGCCGGATGGTGTGCATAGTCGCTCAGGAAGACCAGATTCTCTTCTTTTATCTTGAAGTCGAATCGTCTGTCTACTCCGCCGAATGTTGGCATCGCTTTTTTTATCTCCTCGTCAGTAACTCCTGCTATCTGTGCAAGCGCCATTGCTGCTACACCATTCTCTATGTTTACATACACAGGTACTCCCAACTGAATATCGTTGATATTACCTAATGGAGATATATAGTCGAATATAATTTCTCCATTCCCTATTCTGATATTTTCAGCTCTGAAGTCTCCTTCGCCTATACCGTATGTGAAAACCTTTACGCCTTCTTTTACACGTGGAGAAAGTTCAATACCCTTCTTTACTATCAGATATCCGTTCGGAGTAATCAGTGAAGTGTATTTATTGAAACTTTCCAGATATGCTTCGCGTGTACCGTAAATATCAAGATGATCAGAGTCTACTGCTGTCACTACAGTGGCAAACGGAGTCAGCCAGTGGAATGACCTGTCAAACTCATCTGCTTCTATCACAACGTACTCGCTTGTTTCTGAAAGCAGCAGGTTTGTCTTATAGTTTTTTGATATACCTCCCAGAAAAGCATTGCATCCTACGTGTGACTGATGCAGCAGATGTGCAGTCATGGTTGATGTAGTAGTCTTTCCATGTGTGCCAGCCACGCACAATCCTTTCTCTGTATGCGTAATCATTCCAAGCACCTGTGCGCGTTTCAATATCTCGAAACCGTTTTCTCTGAAGAATACCAGTTCCTTGTGCTCCTGAGGAATGGCAGGTGTGAAGATTACCAGTGTAGACTCTTTACATTTACATTCTTCAGGTATGAGTTCTATATTCTCTTCGTAGTGTATATCAGCACCTTCTTCAATCAATTTTTCAGTAAGTTCGCTAGGGGTACGGTCATATCCTCCCACTTTCTTACCTTTCGACAAGAAATATCGTACCAATGCGCTCATTCCTATACCACCCGCACCTATGAAATAAACCGATTTTATAGAATTAATGTTCATGTTCGTTCTTATATTTTTCTGCCAGTTTGCATACCTCAGCCGCAATGGTAGCTGCTGAATTGTGGAATGCAAGCTTCTTAATATTTGTACTGAGAGACTCCAATTTTTCCTTATTTTCAACTAATGAAACTGCCGCACTGATGAGTTTGCCGTCAGCTTCAGAATCTTTGATGTATACTGCAGCATCTTTGTCTACGAGTGCCATGGCATTTTTAGTCTGATGGTCTTCTGCAACGTTCGGTGAAGGAACAAGAATAACCGGCTTGCCCAAAAGACAGAACTCGGATATTGAACCGGCACCTGCACGACTCACTACCAGATCGGCTGCTGTATATGCTGCATTCATATCAGAAATGAAGTCAGTGGTATGTATCATCTTCGGACTGCCTGCTTCGGCATAGCATTTCTTTGCTTCCTCGATATAGAATTTACCGGTTTGCCAGATGAACTGCACTCCCGACTGTTTTATCTCGTCCATGGCATGCATGACACAGTTGTTGAGTGTCCTTGCTCCGAGGCTACCTCCGATTATCAGTATTGTTTTCTTTGTAGGGTCCAGTCCGAATGACTTTATAGCTTCCTCTTTTGAAAGTTTATTATCGAGCAATCCTTGTCTTACAGGATTACCTGTCATTATTATCTTGTTCTTATCGAAGAATCTTTCCATTCCAGGATATGCCACACAAATTTTTTCAGCTTTGGCTGCCAATAGTTTATTTGTCACTCCGGCATATGAATTCTGCTCCTGAATAAGTGTAGGTATTCCCATTGCACCTGCCATCTTAAGAGTTGGGCCACTGGCATAGCCACCCACTCCTACGGCTGCATGAGGATTGAAGTCTTTGATAATCTTACGTGCTATCATTTGGCTTCTTATAAGTCTTACGACTACTGCAAAATTCTTAAGCAGATTTTTCCTGTCGAATCCGGCTACCGGCAATCCTATTATTTTATATCCTGCTGCCGGAACTCTTTGCATTTCCATCCTGCCTTCAGCTCCCACGAAGAGAATCTCTGCATCAGGTCTGGCTTCCTTTATGGCGTTAGCAATGGAAAGAGCAGGAAAAATATGACCTCCTGTACCGCCACCGCTTATTATTATACGTAGATTATCGTTCATATCTCTTTAGCTGTTAGTAAACCGAAGATTAAATCTCCAACATTTTCATTTTTATCTTATTTTTCGCAAAGTTATCAATAAACTTCAAATAAATACATAATAAGAAGAAATTAATATGTATATATTACTATAATACAAATTTTTAGTTTATTTCCTTATTATTGTCTTGTGAGTCCTTTTCCGCTAATTCTAATGCTGCATTCTTTAGAATAGAAACGGCTGCGTCGTGTAGTTGTGCTTCTTTAAGTGCTTCTTCTTCCTCTTTCTTTGCCTGCATTTCATATACGTGTCGACTTATGCTTAATATAATGCCTATGTATACGGAATTAATAAGGATAGATGTACCTCCTTTACTGATTAGTGGTAATGGTTGCCCTGTTACAGGAATAATTCCTACGGCAACAAGCATATTGAACATTGCCTGTATTGACAGCAATACACCAATTCCTATAATTAGTAGTGCATAATAGGACTCGTCGCACCCTCGTGCTATTTTTCCTATTCTTAGTAGAAGGACAATATATAACATGGCTACAAAAGCGCCTCCTACCAGTCCTAATTCTTCTATTATTATTGCGTATATAAAATCGGAAAAGGCTTGCGACAGAAAGTCTCTTTGAACGCTGTTTCCCGGTCCTTTGCCAAGTATGTTACTAGTCGCAATGGCAATGTTGGCATGTGCAACCTGTGCATCATTGTCTATGTCGAATTTGGCAGCAGGAACTTGAGCTTGATTGAAGTGGTTATCAAGACGGCTTTTCCAGGTAGTAAGACGATGCAGACCTACAGCATCCCATGCCTTGTCCGGAACAAACTTGATAGCGCCAATCATCAGAAAACCTCCCAAAGCACATACTCCAAACAGTTTGCCAAGCTGTTTCATAGGAACACGGCCTATGAACATCATTATAAATACCGTAGCACACAGCAATGCGGCTGTCGACAGGTTTTCTGTAACGATAAGCATTACTGTTATACCTGTAGATATAAGTATATACTTGAAAGCTTTCCTATCTGTTCCATCTTCTTGCTGGAACTTGGCCAAGGTTATGGCAACGGAAATAATCAGTGCCATTTTTGCCACCTCAGATGGTTGGAACTGGAAGAACCCCATGTCAATCCATCTCCTCGCTCCGTTTGTCATCGCTCCCTTTATCAGTACGACCAACAGTAGCCACCATGAAATGGGGAGAAGCATATTTAGTCTTTTAAACCATCTGCATGGCATCAGGTGTGTAAAAAATACAATGATGGTACCTGCCATAATGAGTGTCATGTGGGATGTAATAGGCCTCCAGTGGTCACCTGATTTAAACGTAAGTGTACTGGATGCACTGAACACCTCTATGATTGATATAAGGCAGAATAGCATGAATATAATCCATACTATTCTGTCGCCTTTGAATAATTTCTTTAGCAAATCCATCTTTATGTCAGATTATAGTTTTTTTACACAATTCTTGAATTGTTCACCTCTGTCCTCGTAGCTCTTGAATAAGTCGAAACTTGCGCAACAAGGGCTCAGCAATACTGTTTCTCCGTCTTTAGCCATCTTGTATGCTGCGTTTACGGCATCTTCCATGCTTTGCACATCGGCAATCGGGAGTCCAAAGCCGTCGAAGAAATCATGCAGTTTTTCATTGTGTAGTCCCATGAATATAAGTCCGCTGCATTTTTCTCTTACCAGATCGGCTATTTCGTTGTAATCGTTTCCTTTATCCTTGCCTCCAAGTATTAATACAGTCTTGGTAGTCATACTCTGTAGGGCATACCAGCATGAGTTTACGTTTGTTGCTTTAGAGTCATTGATATATTCTACTCCTTTAATCCTTGCTACTTTTTCCAGTCTGTGTTCCACACCCTTGAAGTCATTCAGAGCTTCTCTTATGCACTCTTTTTTTATTCCGGCAATATTGGCCGACAGTCCGGCAGCCATTGAATTGAACAGATTGTGCTTACCAGTAAGGGCAAGTTCCTCCTGTTCCATGTTGAATGCGATAGGTTCGGTAAAGCATATTCGTTTTTCCTGGACATATGCCACTGTTCCTTCCTCTTTCGTTTCTGCGAATGGATAGTAATGGCCGTGTATTCCGTATTTATGCAATTCTCGCTGTATAATAGGATCGTCGTTCCAGAATATAAATGCGTCATTTTCTGTCTGGTTCTGTATGATTCTGAATTTTGCATCTACATAGTTCTGCATTTTGTATTCATATCTGTCTAGATGGTCAGGTGTGATGTTCATCAATACAGCTATGTTGGCATGAAAGTCATACATATTGTCAAGCTGGAAGCTGCTTAATTCTATTACATAATAGTCATAGTTGCATTCGGCTACCTGATATGCCAGACTCTGTCCTATATTTCCTGCCAGACCTACATTCAGTCCGGCTTTCTTGAATATATGGTAGATAAGCGAAGTTGTAGTAGTTTTACCATTGCTTCCTGTTATACATATCATTTTAGCGTTTGTGTATCTTCCTGCAAATTCAATTTCTGAAATTATAGGAATGTTCTTTTCCTTGATCTTTAGGATCATAGGCGCATCATTAGGTATTCCGGGGCTCTTTATAACCTCGTCAGCATTAAGTATAAGTTCTTCGGTATGCTTGCCTTCTTCCCATTCAATACCTTTGCTGTCAAGCATGTACTTATACTTGTCCTTAATCATCGACATATCCGAAACGAATGTGTCAAATCCTTGTTTCTTTGCCAGTACGGCAGCTCCCGCTCCGCTTTCACCGGCTCCTAAAATGACAATTCTTTTTGCCATGGTAAACTAGTTTTATCTTATCTTTAAAGTTATTATTGTTATTGCTGCCAGAACTATTGTAACGATCCAGAATCGGACTGTTATTTTTGATTCATGGAATACGTTGCTAGGTCCTGTAAATATATATGAACAGTTTGGGTCAAGCTGTGCCATTGTTGTCCTGAAATGGTCATGAATAGGGGTACGTTTGAAAATTCTTTGTTTCACCCCTTTCTTTTTACCTCTTTGGAAGTATTTCACCTGTAGTATGACCGATAAATTTTCTACCAGGAATACTCCACACAAAATAGGTATAAGCAGTTCTTTGTGTATAATAATAGCAAAAACCGCAATGATGCCACCTATGGTTAAGCTTCCTGTATCTCCCATGAATACTTGTGCTGGAAATGCGTTATACCAGAGGAAACCTATCAGTGCACCAATGAATGCACATATAAAAATAACCAGTTCTTCACTTCCTGGAATATACATTATATTCAGATATGAAGCATATTCAATATGACTGGAAACGTAAGCCAATATACCTAGTGTGACACCTATGATGGCCGAGTTCCCAGCTGTCATACCGTCCATTCCATCGTTCAGATTTGCACCGTTTGATACAGCCGTTACTACGAAAATGGTTATTATGACGAAAACCACCCAACCTGCGGCTTGGGCATGTTCTCCCATAAATCCGACAAAATCAGCGTAATCTAAATTGTTATTTTTAAAGAATGGAATTGTTGTTTTTGTGGATTTTTCGTCATGTGCTTTGTGAATTACATCTACAATTTCACCATTCTTTTGAATTTCCACATTTTCGCGGATTACGACATTGGGGCTCAAATACAATGTCAGACCAACTATGAATCCCAAGCCTACCTGTCCTATGATTTTAAACTTGCCATGTAATCCTTCCTTATCTTTCTTGAATACTTTTATATAGTCGTCAAGGAAACCAAGAGTTCCCAGCCATACTGTAGTAATCAGCATTAGTATCATGTAAACATTGTGTAGTTTACCAAGTAGTAGACATGGAATGAGTATTGCTACTATTATAATAATACCTCCCATTGTCGGAACTCCCTTTTTGTTTACATTGAAAGGGTCTATCGAAGCATCTCTTTGTGTTTCTGTTATCTGTTTTTTCTTAAGTGCTCTTATAAAGAATTCACCGAAAATGGCAGAGATCAATAGCGATAGTATAACCGCTATAAGAGCTCTGAAAGATACGTATCCGAACATTCTTGCGCCTGGGAAATCAAACTGTTCCAGATATTTGAATAGATAGTATAACATTTTAAATTTTTGTTATTCGTTACTGAAAATTTCTTTTACTATTTCTTTATCGTCAAAGTGATATTTTACTCCTTTTATATCTTGGTAGTTTT
Organism: Bacteroides caecigallinarum; assembly: GCF_021530995.1. Classification (GTDB taxonomy): domain Bacteria; phylum Bacteroidota; class Bacteroidia; order Bacteroidales; family Bacteroidaceae; genus Phocaeicola; species Phocaeicola faecigallinarum. The sequence goes on along the minus strand of NZ_JADYTF010000001.1, from coordinate 74,505 downwards.
CATGTCCCTTACCGGCTATCAGTATCACATCACCCTGATTTGCCAGCATGCAGGCTGTACGTATAGCTTCTTTCCTGTCTGTTATAGCCAATACTTTCTTCATCTCTTCCTTGTTTAGTCCTGCAAGCATGTCGTTAATAATGTCTTGAGGCTCTTCAAAACGAGGATTGTCCGATGTAATTATTACCTTATCACTTTGTTTTACTGATTCCTGTGCCATTATTGGCCTCTTGCCTTTATCTCTATTTCCACCGGCACCTACTACAGTAATAACATTTCCTCTACCTTTAAGTACGTCATGTATTGCATTCAATACATTTACAAGTGCATCCGGCGTGTGTGCATAGTCTACTATTGCTGTATAACCTTTAGGTGAACGCATTGAATCGAATCTTCCGTTTACAGGTCGTAAAGTACTAAGCTGAAGTAATATATCTTCAGGCTTCTTGCCCAAAAGATAAGTTGCACCATAAACGGCAAGCAGGTTATATGCGTTGAATTTGCCTATAAACTGGACGTTAACCTCTGTGTTATTTATATCCATAAGCATCCCCTCAAAACCGTCTTCAAGTACTTTCCCCTTGAAATCTGCCATTGTTCGTAGAGAGTAAGTGGCGATTTTTGCTTTTGTATTTTGTACCATTACCAGCCCATTCTTGTCATCGGCATTTGTAAGTGCAAATGCGGTTTTAGGTAATCCGTCGAAGAATGCTTTTTTTGCTTTCAGATAGTTCTCTACAGTCTTGTGGTAATCCAGATGGTCTCTTGTAAGATTTGTGAATATGCCTCCAGCAAATTTAAGTCCTCCTATTCGTTTTTGTGCTACAGAATGTGAACTTACTTCCATGAAAGCATATTTACATCCTTCATCTGCCATTTTGCCAAGTAGCTTGTTAAGTGTTATAGGGTCTGGAGTAGTATGTTCCGTAGGAATTGCTTCATTATCTATATAGTTGCATACAGTTGAAATCAGTCCTACTTTATAGCCGAACGCTCTGAACATATTATATAATAATGTGGCGATGGTAGTTTTACCGTTTGTTCCTGTCACTCCGACTAGATCTAGCTTGTCAGTGGGATTTCCATAAAATGTGGTTGCTATTTTCCCTACAGCATCTTCTGTATCGTTTACTGTAACGTAAGTAACACTATCTGCAGTTGTTTCCGGCAATTTTTCACAAATAATAGCTGTTGCACCTAGTTCAACGGCTTTTCCTATATAATTGTGTCCGTCAGCTTGAGTCCCTTTAATAGCTATGAAGGCATTTCCTTCCTTTATATTTCTGGAATCAATTTCTATTCCGTTTATTTCAATTTCCTCACTGCCAGTTATTTCATATTTACCGACAGGTTTTAGTAATTCTTTTAGAAGCATGGATTTTGTATTTTTAAGTTCTTTAATGTTTCAATGTTAATAATATCGTCTGACCTTTTTTTACTGTACTTCCCGGAATTATACTTTGCGAAACAACTTTTCCCATTCCGCTTAATCTTACTTTTAAACCTTTCTCCTCAAGTAGGAATACGGCATCTTTTGCGCCCATCCCTCTCACGTTAGGAACAAGTTTGTCGTTAACGTTTAATTCTGTTAGTCGTACATTATTTATCTCTCCGGCAGCTTTACACCATTCTATTCCGTTTCCTGGCTCATTGAAGTTTATGTCAAGTTCGCCAAGAATATATTTGGTCTCGTTTATACTACCGTTCTTTGTATCGGGAATCATTACTGAAGTTGAATCTTTTGCTTGTGCCAGATCAAAAAACAGATGTTTAGCATAAACTCTTTCTGCTATTTTGCTGAATACGCTACCAGCCTGTACACCTCCGGAAGGGCTAGCCTTTGGAGCTTGAATTGCAACATAACAGCTGTACATAGGATTTTCGGAAGGGAAATATCCGCAAAAACTAACCAAATGTTTTGTTCCTCCACTCTTGTATCCGGCTTTACCTTGTGAAATTTGTGCAGTACCTGTTTTCCCTGAAACACTGAACAATTTGCTACCAGCTGGTTTTGCAAGGCCATTGGCTACTACACTTTTGAGTATCATCCTTATCTGTTCAAGTGTTTTATCCGAGCATATCTTTTCGTTTACAACTTCAGTTGGAAAGTCTTTTATGATATTACCATCCTTAGTAATAGCCTTAACAAACTTTGGCTTTATCATTTTTCCATCATTCGCTATAGCATTGTAAAAATTGAGTATATATATAGGAGGAATCTGAGTTTCATAACCTATACTCATCCATGGTAAAGTGGTTTTTGCAAAATATCTTTCCTTTGGACCAAGTATTCTTGGACTTGCTTCGCCTATAAATCCAAGATCCAAAGGTGTATCAATACTCATTCTTTTAATGCCATCAATGAATCTTTGTGGATTATCTCCATAAAAATTGTCTATGATTTTAGAGACACCTATATTGGAAGATACTTCAAGTATTTTCGTAACATTAATTACTCCATATCCACCTTTATACCAGTTCCAATCTCTCATCCTGCTGCCGTGCATATTTACTATTCCCTGTTCGGTATCAACCTCATAATCAGGTGTGATGTATCCATCTTCCATTGCTACCATTATAGAAGCTGTCTTAAAAGTGGAACCGGGTTCCATAAGATTGCTTACAGCCAGATTTCTCATTTCATAATATTTACCGTCTCCGGCTCTTGTCATATTAACATTAGCCTTTACGTCTCCGGTTTTTACCTCCATAACTATGGCAACTCCAGCTTCTGCCTGTAAGCTGGTTAGTTGGTCCACAAGAGCTTTCTCAGCTATATCCTGCATATCAACATCAATTGTTGTTATGAGGTCGCATCCGTCTACAGGCTCTTTATCTGTTATATTAAGATACATATTACGGACTTTCTGTCGGTGAGTAATACCTACTTCACCTTTTAGATATTTGTCGTATGTAAGTTCCAGACCGTTTTTTGCTCCCAAAGCTGTGTCTGGGTATAAGTCACCTAAAGTTCTCATTGCTAGTGAACCAAATGGTTTTTTACGTTGGTTATATGCCAACTCATGAAGTCCGCTGGTATATCTGTTAAGTGAGAATAACGGTAGTTTCTTTACTTCCTTATATTCTATGTATGAAATTCTGTTTGGATATAGCAGGTAATTCCTACTACCCAGTTTCCTACCCCTTAAGATAGTTTTTCTGAATTCAGCAGCACTTTTGTCTGGGAAGATTCTGTGAAGCCCTTCGCATATTTCCTGCAAATGGTTCATTAACATAGTGTCTTTTTTCACTCCGCCGGCTTTGAAGTCCATATATATTCTGAATTCCGGCAAGCTGCTGGCCATAAGCTTCCCGTCTGCAGAAATTATATTACCGCGTGTAGGGAAGACTATTACGTTTTCACGTACAAATCTGTCAGCTACATCTTTCCAATACTGCCTTTCTGCAAACATGATAATACCTGCCTTGACGATTACTGCAATGGCCAGTAAAGCCATTATCAGCACGAAAAAGGTGTATCTAAGAGTTATGTTCTTGTGTCCTGGTATCATTAATAATCCTCCTTAATCAAATATGGTGGTTTGGCAGAAGTCTCAAGTGGAGTGCCTTTCTCTGATATGTAGGTCTCTATTCTCGATTGGCGACTCTTTTCTGTCAGTTCGGATGAAATAGTCAGGGCATCGTATTTAATATCCGTCAGCTCTTTCTTAAGCTTATCTATTTCAATCATTTCTCTTTGGCTGGAATATCTGTTGTCGATATATACTATAGTCAGTACTACAATCAGACATAGCAGATTTACCTGTCTTCTAAAGAAATCATGGGCTAGAATATCACCTCCAAGAATACTTTTCCATGTTATACCGGAATTTTTCTGTCCGTTGTTTGAATTATCTTTGTTACCCATATTCTATCTATTTATTTCTTTTCCGCTATCCTTAGTTTTGCACTTCTCGATCTTGGATTTGTCTCTATTTCATTGTCTGTCGGTACTATGACTTTATTGTTTATAATCTTGAACGGAGTTTTCACGTTCCCGAAAAAGTCTTGTTCCGTTTTCCCTTCTATATTCCCGGTTTTCATAATGTTTTTAACCATCCTGTCTTCCAACGAATGATATGTGATAACCGAAAGTCTTCCACCTGGTTTTAAAATTTCCGAAGCAGCCATAAGCATTTCTTTTAATGCTTCCATTTCATGGTTCACTTCTATCCTGAGAGCTTGGAAAACTTTTGCCAATTCTTTTTTTTCTCTCTCTCTTCCATAAAGAGGCTTTATTACATCCAAAAAGTCTCCTATAGTTTCAAACTGTTTTGTAGTTCTTCTTTTTACAAGAGTAGCAGCCAGCTTCCTACTGTTCTTTAATTCTCCGTATAAATAAAAGATATCAGCCAGCTTCTCTTCTTCGTAAGTGTTTATTATATCGGAGGCGGTCATGCCGGATCTTTTGTTCATTCGCATATCCAGTTTGCCTTCAAAACGGAATGAAAATCCTCTTTCAGAGTCGTCGAAGTGATGTGACGAAACTCCTAAATCTGCCAAAATTCCATCCACTTCAGTAATTCCATAGTATTTTAAAAAGTTTTTTAGATACCTGAAATTACTTCTTACGAATGTGAATCTACTGTCATTGACGATGTTACTTTCTGCATCTTCATCCTGGTCAAAACTGTAAAGTTTGCAGGTCTCGTCCATCCTTTTTAAAATCTCTTTCGAATGTCCTCCACCACCAAAAGTGACATCAACATAAATACCTCCTTTTTTCAAGTCCAGGCCGTTTATGCTTTCGTCAAGTAGTACCGGTATATGATATGTCTGTTTTACATCGTCCATAAATGTCTTTTTTTTAGCTTTATACCTTATTATCCAAATTAGGCGTAAAATTATAAATTTACTTACAAAATCAACGTATGAAAATCTGAAAATCTTTCCAAAAGTTATCAACAGGTATGATGATATGATTTCAAAAATGAATATTGTTTAAAACAAATGTAAAAAAAGTGTCTGAAAATGTGTTGTCATATATTTTTTAGCATGTTATTGTGTATTTTTTCCACTAAAATGTAACTTTTTGCAAAAGATACACTATTTTTGCGCTGAATAACCCGAAAAAACAAGAAGGCTTATGTCAGACAATTCCGTATTTCTGATTGATATAGACAAAATTTTAAAGGATAAGGCAGGCAAGAAAGCTCGCCGTGTTCCTCGTTTTGTAGTTTCTTATCTTAAGCGTATAGTTCATCAGGATGAAATAAACAGTTTTTTATCAAGTGTTTCTGATAAGACAGGAGTCGATTTCCTTGAAGCTTGTATGGAGTATCTTGATATTAAACTTGAAGTGGAAGGTGTTGAAAACTTGCCTGAAACGGGATTGTGTACTTTTGTTTCAAACCATCCTCTAGGGGGACAGGATGGTATTGCCTTAGGTTATGTTTTAGGTAAACATTACAATGGTAGAATTAAATATCTGGTAAACGATTTATTGATGAATCTTCATGGATTGGCTCCTCTGTGTATTCCAATAAATAAAACAGGTTCTCAATCAAGAGATTTTCCACGCATGGTTGAAGCAGGTTTTCGTTCCAATGAACACATTATAATGTTCCCCGCAGGATTATGTTCCAGAAGGAATAATGGCGTAATAAGAGACTTGGAATGGAAGAAAACATTCATTTCAAAAAGTATAGAAACTCATCGTGACGTAGTTCCTATTCATTTTGAAGGTCGTAATTCAGATTTCTTTTACAATTTGGCCAACTTATGTAAGTTCTTTGGGATAAAATTTAATATAGCTATGTTGTATTTGGCTGACGAAATGTATAAAAACAGGCATAAAACTTTTAAGATAACGATCGGAAAACCAATACCATGGCAGACTTTTGATAAAACCCGTTCGCATGCGGGATGGGCTGAATATGTACGCGATTTGGTATATAAATTATAGCTTTACAGAGAAAAAACAAGAATATAGAGGAAATATATGGAAGATATTATTGCTCCGATTGATAAAGAAATATTGAAATCGGAATTGACAGAGGAAAAACGTTTAAGATTTACAAATAAGAGTCATAACGAAATATATATTGTTACTTGGAAAGATTCTCCTAATGTATTGAAGGAGATTGGACGTCTGCGTGAAATAGCATTTCGCGAAGCTGGGGGGGGTACAGGTAAGTCTCTTGATTTGGATGAATATGATTTGATGGAGAATCCATACAAGCAGTTGGTCGTATGGAATCCTGACGCAGAAGAAATTTTGGGAGGTTATCGCTATTTGTTTGGTGATGAAGTGGAATTTGATGAACACGGAAAACCTGTGTTGGCTACAGCTCACATGTTTAATTTTTCAGAGAAATTCCTGAAAGAATATATGCCTTATACGGTAGAGTTGGGACGTTCTTTCGTTACATTGGAATATCAGTCTAGCCGTGCCGGTTCTAAAGGACTTTTTGCCTTGGATAATCTTTGGGATGGTCTTGGTGCATTGACGGTTATAAATCCTAAGATGAAATATTATTTCGGTAAGATGACTATGTATCCAAGTTATAACCGTTACGGACGCGATATGATTCTTTATTTCCTTAATAAGCATTTCAGCGATCCAGATGCTTTGATTACTCCGGTTCAGCCTCTTGAGATTGAAACTGATGTTAAACAGTTGGAGAAGCTTTTCTGCTGTAATACTTTTAAGGAAGATTATAAGATATTGAATACTGAGGTCCGCAAATTAGGATATAATATACCTCCATTGGTAAATGCATATATGAGTTTGTCGCCTACAATGCGTATGTTCGGTACTGCTATTAATTATGGTTTTGGAGATGTGGAAGAAACAGGTATACTTATAGCGGTAGATGAAATATTGGAAGAAAAACGTGTACGTCATATAGAATCATATATTAAAGAACATCCGGAAGCTTTGAATATAACATCAGGTGCAAATCCGGTGGTTAGCTGAAATCATGAATTGGCAACAATTAATTTCAAATAAAAGATTTGGTCTTGAACATCTTCATGAAGCTAGAAAAGATGACAGAACTGAATTTCAGCGCGATTATGACCGTCTGATTTTTTCGGCTCCTTTTCGGCGCCTGCAAAACAAAACTCAGGTGTTCCCGTTGCCGGGGAGCATCTTTGTTCATAATCGTCTTACCCACAGTTTGGAAGTTTCGTGTGTAGGACGTTCTTTAGGCAATGAAGTTTCACAAAGACTGCTTCGCAAACATCCGGAACTATCTGATACTCATATTAGCGAAATAGGAGCTATCGTTTCGGCTGCGTGTCTGGCCCATGATTTGGGTAATCCTCCTTTCGGACATTCCGGAGAGAAAGCTATAGGTACATATTTTTCTGAAGGTAATGGCTTGATTCTAAAGGATTTGCTCACTTCTGAAGAATGGAATGATATAATCCATTTCGAAGGTAACGCTAATGCCTTCCGTCTGCTTACACATCAGTTTAAAGGGCGACGTCAGGGAGGTTTCGTTATGACATATTCTACATTGGCTTCAATAGTCAAATATCCTTATTCATCCACACTAGCCGGTGCTAAGCAGAAATTCGGCTTTTTCCTGACTGAAGAAGATTCTTTCAGAAAAATTGCTGAAGAACTGGGTATAATTCGTCTGAGTGGCGAAGGTGAACCTGTCAGGTATGCCCGTTATCCACTGGTTTATCTTGTTGAAGCTGCCGATGATATATGCTACCAGATGATGGATATAGAAGATGCACATAAACTGAAGATATTGACAACAGAAGAAACAAAACAGCTGTATAGAGGATTCCTATCCAAGGAAAGGCTGGAACGTACTGATATGATATGTTCTATGGTTACTGATACTAACGAACAGATAGCCTATCTTCGCAGTACGGCTATTGGTATCCTGATAAAAGAATGTACACGTGCCTTTGTTGAAAATGAAGAAAATATACTTGCCGGTACATTCTCCGGGCCGCTTATTAATCACATGGATGAACATGTGAGAAAAGCATATGAGGCATGTTCGCGTACAGCATTCAGCCGTATATATTGCTCGAAGGATGTTGTTGATATTGAGTTGGCCGGTTACAAGGTTATGTCTACACTGACAGATTTGATGATAGATGCGGTACGTTATCCGGAAAAAGCCTATTCCCAACTCCTTATAAATCGAGTTTCTACTCAATACGATATATCAGCTCCGTCACTTTACGGAAGGATTATTGCGGTTCTGGATTATATATCCGGAATGACTGATGTTTATGCACTTGATTTGTATAGAAAGATTAATGGTAACAGCCTGCCGGCAGTTTGATTTTGAGAAATAAAATATTTCTATTTACTTTGTGTCCATAAAAACATCAACAGTATGAAAATTAAAATTATCAATAAGTCAAAACATCCGTTGCCGCAGTATGCAACTCCTCTTTCGGCAGGTCTTGATCTTCGTGCCAATCTTGATACTCCTATAACTCTTCAACCTCTTCAGCGTTGTCTTGTTCCTACCGGTTTGTTTATGGCTCTGCCTGCAGGATATGAGGCTCAGGTTCGTCCGCGCAGTGGTCTTGCAATAAAGAAAGGAATTACAGTATTGAACAGTCCCGGCACTATTGATGCCGATTATAGAGGTGAGATATGTATTATTCTTGCAAATCTGTCGGCTGAACCTTTCATTATAGAGGATGGTGAACGTATAGCCCAAATGGTAATAGCTCGTCACGAACAGGCTGAATGGGAAGAGACTGATACATTGGATGATACTGAACGCGGAACCGGTGGTTTCGGACATAGCGGAAGGAGGTGAAAAATGCCATATCTACTCCTAATAGTTATCCTTTTATTATCGTCTTGTGGAACATTGAAAAACAAGTCTTCAGTAAAGGATAATGCTTCATTGGAACTTAAGGATCCATTGACATACGAGCAGCGTCGTAAGTTTGATTACTATTTTCTCGAAGCTGTACGTATGAAGCAGAAAGGTGAATACGACGCTGCCTTTCAGCTGTACAGTCATTGCCTGGATATTTATCCCGGGTCGGCTGCCGTACTTTATGAAATATCTCAATTCTATATGTTTCTTGGGCAGGAATCGAAAGGAGAAGAGGCACTTAAACAGGCTGTACGTTCGGATGATACCAATTTTTGGTATAAACAGACATTGGCATCATATTATCAGTCAAAACAGAACTGGCTAAAGGCCATTTCCGTTTATGAAGATATGGCACAGATATTTCCTTCACGTCTGGAACCTTTGCTTTCGCTGGCCGATCTTTACAGTCGTACAAAGAGCTATGAGAGTCTGGTCACAACATTGGACCGCATAGAGGAACTCGATGGTAAGTCCGAGCAGATAAGTATGGAGAAATTCCGTGCTTATCTTCAGCTTGACAATATGGAAAAAGCTTTTAGTGAGATACAGTCACTGGTGGATGAGTATCCTTATGATATGCGTTATCGTACTGTACTTGGCGATGTGTATCTTAGTAATGGTCGCAATGATGAAGCTCTGAAGGTATATCAGGATATTTTGAAAGAAGAGCCCGATTATGCTCCGGCTATGGTATCATTGGCTTCCTATTATCAGAAAACCGGACAGGACAGCCTTTATGACATGCAGATTGATTCAATCCTTGTTAATGAAAATGTTGATACCAAATTAAAGTTGGATTTCATGCGTCAGCTGATAATGAAGTCTGAACAGACAGACAGAGACAGTACGAAGATAATACGTCTCTTTGAAACTATTCTTACTAGGAAACAGCCTAATGCTGATGTTCCTATGCTTTATGCTCAGTATCTGATTACAAAGAAGATGGAGAAGGAATCTGTTCCTGTACTCAATAAGGTCTTGAGTCTTGATCCTGAGAACAAACCTGCAAGGCTCCAGCTTCTTAGTTATGCGATAAGGGATAATAATCTGGATGAGGTTATACGTGTGGCAACTCCTGCTACTGTCTATAATCCTGATGCCATGGAATTTTATTACTATCTTGGACTGGCTCATTATCAGAAGGATCAGACTGACAAGGCACTTGAAGTGTTCAATAAAGGAGTACAGCAGATAAATGAAAAGAGTGACAAGAATATTGCTTCCGACTTTTATTCTATTCTCGGCGATTTGTACCATTCACGAGAGATGAAGGCTGAGGCATATGCAGCTTACGATTCGTCATTGGTATATAATCCTAATAATATAAATACGCTTAACAATTATGCGTATTATCTTTCTGTGGAACGTACCAATCTTGACAAAGCGGAAGAGATGAGCTTTATTACGGTCAAGGCTGAGCCAGAGAATTCTACATACCTTGACACATACGCATGGATATTGTTTGAGAAAGGAAGATATACTGAAGCCCGTATATATATAGAACAGGCAATGAAAAATGGTGGCGATAGCAGTCAGGTAATAGTGGAACATTGTGGTGATATTTACTATAAGCTTGGAGAAAAAGATAAGGCTTTGGAATTGTGGAAGAAAGCATTAAACATTGAGGCTTCGCCAGATGACGGTTCAACTCCGCGTCCGGAAAAAGAAATAAAAAGACTGAAGCAGAAAATTGCTTTACGCAGATATATTGAATAATAGTATGTTATGAAACAAATCAAATATTTATTCCTGTTAATATTAATCCTGACTTCATGTTCTACTTCCAGAAACACGCTGCGTAACACAATGATAGGCGGACTTTCTGGAACCGAATATATGGAGAAGGTGATAGAGTGGACTCCATCGCGCCAGAATCTTACAGCGCGTACTCGTTTGGAACTCAATACCGGTTCAGCATCACCAATAAGCGTGAATGCCAATATGCGTATACGCCGTGGCGAAATAATCCGTATCACAGTTGCTCCTTTTCTTGGCATAGAAGTGGCAAGAATAGATATTACGCCTGAAAAGGTTCTCGCTATCAACCGTATGAATAAGCAATATGTTGAGCTGGGGTTTGGAGAACTGAGCAGTATGCTTAATACAGAACTCGACTTTAATATTCTTCAGTCCCTGATTTTGAATGAAATATTTATTCCAGGAAGAGAAAAACTGTCGGAGTCGGATGCTGAGAAATTTAATCTTAGTCCGTATGGTAACCAGGCAAAATTGCAGGTGAAAGGTACAAAACGTATAGGATACAGCTTTTTTACATCAGCAACCGACGGTCGTCTGGAAGAGACAGTGATATCTCTAAAAGGTTTGCCATATTCACTTCATTGTCGTTATGCGGATTTTACAGTGTTGGGAAATGACGTTTTTCCGCAATCAGTCGAAATGCAGTCCGAAGGTACAGACAAGACGTATTCTTTGTCGATGAAACTGTCACGTATAAGAACAGATTCTGACTGGGATGCGAAGTCGGAGATTTCTTCTAAATATAGGAAAATATCTATTCAGGAGTTGTTACAATTGATTATAAAACAATAAGATAAATATGTCAATGTCTTTAAGGTTCATATTATTATTGGTTTTCACTCAACTGTTGCAGTTGGTGTGTGCTCAGTCTACACCCAAAATCAGACAGTTGGAGAAGGAACGTAATGAACTTCACCGGCGTATAGATGAATCCGAGACATTGCTTCAGTCGACAGGTAAGGATGTAAAAAGCCAGTTGGAGAATTTGGCTTTGATAAGTGGGCAAATAGCAGAAAGACGTCGATATTTATCTGCTGTCCAGAGAGATGTAAATACTATTCAGCAGGAGATAAATCGTTTGAAGAGTGAAATGAAAATATTGGATGAGGAGCTGAAACATAAGCGTGTCAGTTATGAGAAATCGCTTAAATATCTTCATCGGAACAGTAGTATTCAGGAAAAGCTTATGTTTATTTTTTCGGCCGATAATCTTAGCCAGATGTACAGACGCCTGCGTTATGTGCGTCAATATGCTGAATTTCAGCGTCTCAAAGGTGAGGAAATAAAGACTAAGCTATCAGAAATACAGGAAAAGAAGAAGGTTACTGAAGAAACATATCAGGCGAAAATAGCGTTGCTTAAGCATCAGGAATCAGAAAAAAAGAAACTGGAAGCTCAGGAAGCAGACAGAAAGAAATTGCTTGCATCTATGCAAAAGAAGCAGTTGCAGATTCGCAGTGAGTTGGACAGGCAGCGCAAGGCGGCAAACAGACTTAATGCTGAAATTGATCGTTTGATAGCTTTAGAAATAGAGGCAGCACGAAAAAGAGCAGAGGAAGAACGTCGTCGCAAAGAGGCACAGACAAAAAAACAGTCTGGTGAAGAAAAAGTCAAGAAAGAAAAAGAGCAGATGGATGTTTATAAGGTGGATGACTCTGACCGTAAACTGTCCGGAACTTTTGAACGCAACAAAGGAAAACTTCCTGTTCCAGTTACAGGTCCATACGTAATTGTAGGCCGCTATGGACAGTATCAGGTAGAAGGCCTTAGAAATGTTCGTCTTGATAATAAAGGTATAGACATCAAAGCTAAATCAGGCGCAATGGCTCGTACTATTTTTGATGGAGAGGTTACTGCCGTATTCCAGTATAACGGACTTGCCAATGTTTTGGTGCGCCACGGGAGCTATATATCTGTTTATTGCAATCTTGAGTCTGTAATTGTTAAACAGGGCAGTCAGTTGAAAACGCGTGATGTTTTGGGACAGATTAATACTGATGCAGATGGAAATACAGTGCTTCATTTCCAGCTGCGAAAAGAAAAGGAAAAATTAAATCCTGAACTCTGGATAGCGAGATAGTAATATTACTCAGCTGGCATTATCATCTATGACGCGTATGGCGTTGATAGCTGTTTTTATTATTATATGGGCATGGGTCAGTGCAGTTTCAGAATCTGTGCTCTTTTCTTTATGTTCGTCAAGCCATTGAAGGGATGGAATAGCCTCACGTGCTTCTATCATTATAAACGTAGGAAGCATCTTATGAGCTATGGCACATATTTCTTTGATGTCATTTCTACTGATAGCATCATCCATCTTAGTGATATTTTTTCTGGTTTCATCTGCAAATGTGGTGAGTATACAACGGGCAGCTTCTACATCGTCCATTGAGAATTCTGTGAGGCGAGAGAAATTGAATTCAGAACTAGTGACAGAGCTCTCTTCTGATATGGTTTTGTTTTCATTACAAGTTGTTATTACAATGTCATTTTTATCGGCATTAAATTCCGTAATATCTGTTGAAGTTTTATTGAGTGCAAATCCAATGGCATTAATAATGTCTTTGCGGCTGAAAGGTTTGCGTAATACGGCAGCAAAACCTCTGGCCCGGAAACCTTCATCATCAGGTATCGCACGTGCGGTTATGGCTACAACCGGAATATCTTGAGCTTGCTTGCATGGAATATTGCGGATAGCTTCAAGAAGATGGAATCCGTCCATTGCCGGCATCTGGATATCCGTGAATATGATATCGAACTCTTCTTCATTTATCCGTTCAAATACTTCTTCAGGATGCTGGCAGCACACTATAGTTCTTATTACATTTTTTTCAGATGATGTCAGGCTGAGTAGCATGTCTTTTGTAAGCTGGAGCTGTATGCTGTCATCATCTATTATCAATATACGGATATTTGAAATAGTGGGATTAGGATTTTCCGTTTCTGGTTCCTCTGTGTCCTTCTCATGTGTATATGATGGTAACGGGATTATTACGCTGAAGCAACTTCCATGCCCGGGAGTACTTTCAACACTTATCTGTCCGTTTTGAAGTTCTACCAGTTTACGGGTTATGGATAAACCTAAACCGAAACCTTCTTGTCCCTGTGCTCCAGGCAGGCGAGTGAATTCTGTGAATATTTTTTCCTGCTCGGCTTTGCTCATACCGCATCCTGTATCTTCCACGCTAAATCTTAAGCGTACTCCGGAATAGGATACAGTTAGCGTGATACAACCTTCGTTTGTAAATTTAAGTGCATTTGACAGCAAATTCTCCACTATCTGTCTTATACGGAACGGGTCGCCTTCCAAGGTAAGATTTTGTTCCAGTTCAGGAGAGTAGTTAAGGTTTATGTTTTTTTTCTCTGCTAGCGGAAGGAAACTGTTGTATATGTCTTCCATCAGTCTGAACGGACGGAAGGCCACAGGGTTCAGATCCATTTTCCCTGCTTCCAGGCGATGATAGTCCAGTAGTGAAGTAACCAAAGCCAACAGATGTTGGGCTGAGTTCTTCATACTATCTAGATAGAACTTCTGACGTTTGTCATTTATTAGACGTTCCAGCAGGTCAGTATATCCTATTATTGACCCGGCAGGAGCCTTAATGTCATGGGTTATTGTCAGCATGAGTTTCTCGCGGGCACGTAGCAAGTCTTCGGCATAATCGCGTGCTTTTTCAAGTTCATTGCGGTAGTGATTGCTTCGTGTCAAGTCGCGCCATATTATTGTAAAGAACACCAGTACCAGGATTATTGCGACAACTGATATCGCTGCCATGGCTATGGCCGCGTCGCGACGGATAGACTGTTCGTGATACATTCGTGCAGCCAAAGCAGCCTGCTCATCTTCTTCAATGCTTTCAAGCAGTTGGTTCACACGCTGGCTTAGGTGGCTTCCTGCTATTTTAAGGCGATTAATCCTATAGCTTAGCGTGCGCAGTTCGTCCTGACGGGTTTGAAAAACTTTGTCCTGAATACCGGACAGCATAGATGCTATTGTGTCTATTGGACTGAAAACCTGATCTATAGTATCTGTAAAAACTTCTTCTACAACATTGCTTACTTCGGTAGAATCTGCTTTGCCAGGAGCAAAAACATCTGCCAGTCGGCGGAAAAATCCTTTAGGTTCGTGGTGGATGGTATATGTATTGTGGTGTGTTACCACGCGTCGGCGGACATGACTTTCATTAATGAGAGAGTCATGCTCATGTAAAAGACTGTCCAGTTGCTTGCGGTAGATTATGTCTGTTGGAGTTGTGCTTAAAGCCTCCAATACCGCCAGCATATTACGTTCTTTATCACGTAGTAGCATATTGACAGTATCTATACGCGCCTGCTGGATGGTATCGGTGAGCTGGCTTCGCAATGTATCCAGCGACAGATGTACTTTTTTCATGGCTTTGGTGTATAGCCATATTTCGTCAGAACTACCGGTACGTAATGCCTGTCCAATAACCTCCGTTTCGTACAGTCTGCTTATGATGCTGTGAGTAGTACGACGACGGTTATATATGCTTTCCTCCAACCCGGTAGGCTGAGTAAGGAGAGTCATCTGTTTATATACGTATCCTATTGCTCCCAGGAGTAGGATTATGAGGATGATATATCCGAATGCCAGTTTGGTTTTGGTGGAAAACATGATGGTATAAAATTAATAATTAGTAATTAAGAACTCGTTTTTTTTCTGAAACGTAGCCAGTACATTATTCCTGCGCTGGTCAGTCCGAAAGGGAATGCCATCCATACTCCGATGAGCCCTCCATCGAGAACGAAACCAAAGATGTATCCTGCAGGAAGAGATATTACGAAGTAGGCTATAAATGCATAGAGGAGCATAGGCTTGACATCAGCTATACCACGCAGTGAATTTGCAAAGTTTATTTGTAAGGCATCACCAAATTGGTAGAGTAGAAATGGATAAATTACGCTAGCTACCATACGGCTTACTTCTTCACTGTCAGTAAACCAGCCTCCTATGTGGTTTCTTAGCAGAAATATTGGAATACCAGTCATAAAAAGCATTACCAATATGATGTGGAAACCATAATTTGCAGTCCGACGTACATTTTCAATGTCTCCCTGACCATAGAAATTACTTATTCTTACAGAAACAGCTGCTCCCATTCCATAGTACATCATGAAACAGACCTGTGATACTGCTATCATAATTTGATATGATGCCAGTTCCATACTTCCAAGCCAGCCTATCATGATAGCACTGAGACTGAATGATGCTGTTTCCATTCCCATTTGTCCTGCAATAGGCCATCCCAGTTTATTCAGTTCGGTGAATTCTGCTTTGTTGATTTTCCCTTGTTTGAATCCTTGCTTGAAATCCTTATATCTGTCAGTCATAAAAAACAGTAATACAAAGGCTATTACCATCAGGATTCTTGATATTAGGGTAGATAGTCCTGCTCCGGAAAGTCCCATTTCTGGTAATCCCAACTTTCCGTATATAAGAATGTAGTTGCCGATGATATTAAGAACATTTCCTCCAAGTAGAATCCACATGGAGACTTTGGTATCTGTTATTCCATCGGCAAATTGCTTGAAACCGTTGAACCATAATACAAAAGGTATGGATGCAAGCAATATAAGGAAATAGGGACGGATATAGGGTATCAGCTCCTCCGGCTGTCCCATACTTGGGATAGCTGCGTATAAACATGCCATAACTCCACATACCAATACGGCAAGCAGTGTGTTGGCTGCAAGGCTATTCTTTAGTACACGTCCTACATCGTTGCGTAGTTTGCGCCCGAACAGACTGCCTACTATTGGAGTAAGTCCATAAGAAAAGCCAGTACTGAATATTATAGCCAGATTGAACATGTTATTTACAAAACTTGCAGCTGCCAGTTCTGTAGTGCTGTGATGTCCAATCATCAGAGTGTCAGCAAAGCCAAGAACTATAACTCCTATCTGTCCTATTACAATAGGAATTCCCAAACTCAGGAGTGTACGGTAATGTTGTTTCATTCTGTTTAGCTAGATGCTTTTTGTAGTATAAAATGTTACAATTGGAGTTTATGAAGCATTCCTTTGCCGTTTTGGCTATCTGTTCATGCGATACGGAACGGTATTTCTGTACTTCATTATTTATATCTTCGGCTTTACCTATTAATTCGAAGAATGCCAGATTGGTAGCTACAGATAAATAGTTTATGTTACTGAAAATCTGTTCGCTTTCGTACCTGTTCTTTACCTTTTCAAGTTCTGTCTCTTCAACAGGGCAGTGTTTCAAATTTTCCAGTTCCTCCCAAACAGCTTTTTCGGCCTCTTCAAGGCTGATTCCGTCACAAGGTTTTCCTGTTATATGGAAAAGTCCGCTATCAAGACTTCCTGAGATATAGGCATCCACCGAACTGAATATCTTTTTTTCTAATACTAGTCTCTGTATTAGGCGAGAAGAGCGTCCGTTGCACAGAATGTCAGATATTAAATCGAAAGTGTGATAACCGCTGTCGCGTCGTCCGCATATATGGAATGCCATATAGAGGGTGTCCACTGGAACATCTCGGTACACCGTCATGCGGCGTTCTTCCGTCTGCAACTCCTCCTGTGGAATATTTCTTGGTTTGATGTCTCTAGCCGGGATATCTCCAAACCACTTCTCGGCGAGGCGTATTGTCTCATCGAAGGAGATGTTTCCGCTCACTGCGAGTATAGCGTTGTTTGGGGCATAGAATCTGTAGAAAAAGTCTTTTACTTCCTCAAGAGTGGCATTGGTGATATGGCTAATCTCTTTACCAATTGTCGGCCAACGGTATGGGTGAGTCTTGTATGCCATATCTCTCAGTATGTGCGACACGTCGCCATACGGTTGATTCAGGTTCCTTTGTTTGAACTCTTCTGTCACTACATTTTTCTGTACCTCAAGACTTCTTTCGTTGAAGTCCAGTGACAGCATTCTGTCACTTTCCAGCCAAAAGCCAATCTCTGCATTGTTTCGTGGTAAAGTGATATAGTAGTTTGTTATGTCGTTATTGGTCCACGCATTGTTCTCTCCTCCGGCATTCTGGACTGGTGTGTCGTAGTCGGGAATGTTTATGGAGCCGCCGAACATCAGATGTTCGAACAGGTGGGCAAATCCTGTATGTTCAGGATGCTCATCTCTAGCTCCTACATCGTACAATACGTTAAGTGCTACCATCTGTGTGGTAATATCTTCACTGTGTACAATGCGCAGACCATTTTTCAGAATATGGCGATTAACGGTTATCATTCAAATTTAAAAGTTAATGGAGTTATTGAGTTCATGATATTAATTGATTACTGTCGCCTTAGTGATACGGATGTCTACTTTTGGACGGTCGGCACGGTTTGTACCAACTTGCTCAATCTTTTCCACTACATCCATTCCGTCCACCACTTCGCCAAATACTGTATAAGCTCCATCCAAATGAGGCGCTCCACCAATTGTTGTATATGCCTGTTTCTGTTCCTTGGTGTATCTCAGTGCAGGTTCTTTATCGACAATATTTCTTGCCTGCGATTCCAAAGAGTCCTGAAGCTCAAGCAGACCTTCTGTGTCGCCGGCCTTGCGCATTTTGTAAATTTCTTTCATGTGTTTGCGTGCCAGATTATTGAAAACTTCTTCCAGACGAGCTTCGTTCATGTGGTTTTCCATATTTATCATCTGAGCCTCACTGAATTTTCGTCCTGTTACGATGTAGAACTGACAGCCGGATGATTCCCTTTCCGGATTCACTTCGTCGCCCTGGCGTGCAGCTGCAAGAGCTCCTTTTTTATGGAAAAAGTTTTTGTTGAACTCTGCTGGAATTGTATAACCTACATCTCCACTTCCCAGTGTAGTGGTATCAGTAGCATTTTTACTGAGAGGGTCACCGGCCTGAATCATAAAGTTTTTTATAACGCGGTGGAAAAGAGTGCTATCGTATGCCCCTTCTTTTACCAGTTTAATGAAATTCTCTTTGTGTTTAGGTGTCTCGTCATACAGTTTCACTGTGATGTTGCCCATAGTTGTTTCCAGGCATACCAATGTTTCTTTTACATTTTCCATATTTAGTTTTTTTTCTGATTTGCTGTTCCCTGCGCATGCTGTAATGAAGATGGCAGTAATTAATGTGATAAAAGTTTTTTTCATGGCTGTTACTGATTGTTGTGTTTTTAAAACGGATATCCGATTGCAAAATGCAGTCCCATTCCATCTTTGAAACGTGGTATGTTATAATATCCTTTCTTTCCTGTATCGTATGGCACATGGAGGGCGATACCCAAGTCAAGGCGTAGGACAAGAAATTCCAAATCATAACGTATTCCGGCTCCAGTACCGAGAGCTATACTGTCGAAAAAACGATTGAATGTGAATTGTGCATCAGGTCTTGCGGGATCTTCTCTGAGAAGCCATACATTGCCTGCATCCAGAAAGACTGCTCCGTTCAGATTTCCGCCTGCAAATTTAGACAATAATCTGAAACGATACTCTATATTAGCTTCAAGTTTTATATCTCCGGTCTGGTCGACATATGAATATGTATTGTCGGCTGACGGCTGGTATCGTCCCGGACCTATGGAACGGATAGTGAAAGCACGTATACTGTTTGCTCCACCAACATAGAATTGCTCGGTATATGGAGCTATGGTTTTGTTCCCGTACGCCCATATTATACCTCCCATAGCCCTGAAAGCCAGCTGGTGCATATCGTTGAACCATACGGTATTCCGTACTTCTGATGAATATTTCAGAAATTGGGCGAAAGGAGTTCCCAACAGCTTTTTGTCTTTTTCAGTGAACTTTTGTCCGAACGCTGCATATACCAGGGAAGTGATGTTCCCGGCACTTGTAAGCGAGTTTTCCCACCACACACGGTGCTTACGTTTCCGGAAAGAATTGTCAAATGTAACAGTGTACGACTGCGACGGGATAAACTGATCGTTCAAACTATAGAAAAGCATAGGATTTTGTGCCGCTATCTGGTTGAACTCATCAGTCCTGTTCTGTAGTGTGTTGAATGCCAAATTAAGTGGTGTAACAGAATGTTTCATACTTCTTTTCGGCTGAAAACTGTATGATACAGTTCCCCCGAACGACAGCATCTTAAAATATCTGGCACGGTTTATTTGCTCGGCATACAGCTTGAAATTTGTGTTCGACGGAAACCGGAACGGGTCAATCCTGTCTCTAAGCCAAGGAAGGATGATACGAGGAAACTGTAGTGATAGTGCTGCTCCAAGCTCATAAGAGTTCATTACTGAGCTGCGCCCGTCCACAGTGGAACTGGTTTGCCATTCGTAAGATCCTTTCAACTCCAGATTCAGCGACGCTCCCATACGCATGAAATTCTTCCTCGAGAGATTGAATTTCGCACCCGGACCTGTCTGTTTGGTATCTTTTGTAGTAAGATTGAACTCAAGTTCGCTGTCGTATGGCAGATCGAACATAGAGTTTACCTTTATATCAAGAGTATCCGAGCCATTTCGTGGGGTATATTGGAATTCGTTGAATTTAAACACTCCTAGTCTGGCAAGTGCCTCCTGAGTATAGTTCTGTCTTGTCAACGAATAAGTTTCACCGCTTCTATAGATAAATCTTTTCCTCAGTACTCCATATTTCAGTTCCGGTTTCTCCCCGAAATAATGAACGGTGAAGTCTCTTGCACAGATGGAATCACTGGGCTGTTCGCCATTGTAACCTATGAGCCTTACATCAGTTTTGCCTATTACGTACTGTGTTTTAGCTTCTTTGGGAATATTACTCCCGGGAACAATTTTCAGGCTGACGTATCCCGGTCTGATCAATGTGTCTGCCAGAAAAGATATATATTCGCTACGGAAGAAATAGTAACCATTATCCTTGAACAGGTTTACAAGTCTTTCACGTTCGCTATTCAAGCGTGTAACGTCGAAATTCTCATTGCTTCGGATTATTCTTTCGTCGAAATGCTTTCTTATTATATTGTCCGCTTTTTCCGGGAATCCCTCATATGTCACAGTATCTATCAGATAAGGCTGCCCCATATTGATGTCATAGCTCAGTTTTACCGCACGTGGATTTTTAGTGCTGTCCACAGTATAAGTGACGTTTCCATTGAAATATCCATAATCTTTCAGCAGATTGGACGCAATTTTCGTGCGGGTTTCAGGATTTACAGACGATACCGTCACGGGGTTTGCAGCCAGTTTCCGGAAAATCCATCTGCCCAGTCCTTTTTCATATTTCTGGAAACTGTTGTATATCCATAGTCCGAAAGGAAAGGGAATACGATGTTTCGCACTTCCCAAAACGGAGTTGTTCGGAGCTACACTCACGGCGGCAGTAACCTCGTCCAGAGTCTTTTGCCCATGTTCGGACATGTCTTTATCCTCTATACTGATATTTTTTATACCGGTATATAGAGTCTCGCCCTCGGGAAGATTTTTTGTAGTGGAACATCCCGAAAGTATGATTGCAAGGAAAGCTATTGTTATATATCTGTTTTTTGTCATTGTAAATTCTTTAATATCTGAAAACATTTAGTCCTCATCCTTTTTCTTTTTCCTTTGAAATATGAATAAATCCTTTATTCGTGCCACTTTCTTTTTCAGTACTATACCTGCTCCGGTTTCAGTCACTTCTCCTTCCAGCACATTGGCATATTTCTTGTCGTGGAAGAGCTTGACGTACCTTGTACCACTGTTGTCCAGTCTGTATTCAAGCGAGATATTGTCGATGAACGATTCATCCCTAACAGCGGCATTACCAGTCGAAATCTTTCCGCCTATCACCACACGTACTCTGTTGTTCCAGAAACGTTTTGCAAACTGGAAGTTGTAGTCCGTACGCTGGTCTCCGGTTTCCGTAGCGTTTGTAGTCTCCATGCCTACACTCAGGTCAATCGTCTTGAGTGCATTACCGGCTATATTGTTAATCTGTCCTTGCAGATATGAGTTCAGAGCACTGTTTGCATCCAGTTTAGCCGTCGAACTGTCAGAAATGTACATTCCCGTAACCAGCATTGTTACTGCTGCTTTGTTTTTTTGTGAGGCAGACATTGCCGCCAGTTCGTTCTGCATTGAGCCGTCTTCCGGTGCATCCAAAGTAAATTCGAATCCCAAATCACTTAATCTGTTGGTAATGCTTACACCAACGTCGAATCCTACCATTCTTGCTGCCTGTCCTTCCTGAGTGACAGACGTTCTTGTACGTTCGTATGCCTGGATGTTCAGTCGTGGATCCATTACGTTTCCAGTCCATTCTATGTAGCTGCCTTCACGAATACGGAATGTCTTGAGCGGTATGACCGGCATTTCATATTTCATTTCACCGCTCATAAGCTGGTAACGTCCGTTCAGCAGCATGTTTCCATCCGGAGTATATTGGAATGCCAGGTCGCCGCCACCCTCCACACGCATATAGTTCGATCCGCTTTCGTTTATATCAACCTTGCATTGTACAGCCTGGTCAATATGCAGGTTTACCAACATATCTATACCTCCTGGACGTACCTCCTGTAGAGGTTTTCTTTTTGCTGCGGCCGTATCCGCAAAATTTACGAATGTCACTGTCTCTGCCAGCCTGTCTTCCACAGTCAGAGGTGACTCTCTTAATACGTATGTAAAGTCGCTGCTTCCAAGGATATTTGCGTTACCTTTCACCGAAATGGCATCAGGTGTTCCTTTTATTGATGTATTTAGGTCTATATACATCTTTCCGTATACCAGCGATTTACGATTTTTCTTAGAGTTGAACACTTCGAAGTTTCTGGCTGTCATCATCAAGTCCATACGCATGTTTTCCATATCGGAGAAATCTATTGTCCCGTCTATTACGTATGGGTTTTTTCCTCTTGAGTAGATACTGTATTTATCGAACATCAGTCTGTTGTTCGTCACTGTTATGGGTTTGTTCTCAAACCTAAGGTTCATCGATGTCATTGGTATGAACACGTTTACACTGTCCGTTTGCATACTACCGTTTATTGCAGGCGATGATGTGGATCCGCCTATAGATACATCCGCACTTGCATATCCTGATAGCGATGCCATATCTTCAGGAACGAACGCGCCGGCAAGTGCCAGTGGAAATTGCCGGATGTTCAGACGAGCATTTATATTGTCTTCTTCTCCGTCTTTTTCTGCAGCCTTATACTGTCCGTTTATCTCCGCCAGAGTTTTGTCGTCGCGTGTTATAAATCCGTCCACGTGGTGTCCTCCATCGTCAGTAGGAAGATATACCGCACTCATATTCCAATTACCCAGAGGTGCTCCTCCGTATGCAAAACTTTCTATTCCTGTCTCTATGGCAGTCATAAACGATTCTTCGTTTTGCTGAACATAGTGAGCTTCGGCATTTATAATACCCTGTACAGGCGGCATATATGGAATTATCCGCTTGAATTCTCCTATGTCAAGACGGTTTATTGCTACAGTAATATCTTGTAATGAAGTTGAGTCCGGAACAGAGTAAATCTGAAGTCCCGTTCCGTTATCGTCTGTAAGGCGCATGTCTGCCAATATTCTTCCCTTATCGGCCAGGAAAATATAATTTTCCGGATTCAGATTGAATTTGCGGTATACTAGAATAGGATTTTCCGGTATTACATGCAGGCTTATCCCCCTTTTGCGTAATACGGATTTCAGTCCTATATGAGCTCCGGTTTCACCCTTTTCATTGTTGTATCTCACAATCAGGCTGGCATTATCATTCCGGATTTCACCATTCAATGTAATTCCGAAAGCCTCCTGCTTCTTCGTTTTTCCTGCTTTTACCCCACCTGTAAGTATAATACCTGTGGAGTCTTGTACGGCATTAAAATTTATTGTGTCCAGGCGTAGGCTGTCAGTATACAGACCATACAGATAAGCCTTGCTTTCTATTCCCTTTGCGGAAGATGTGGCAAATGATGCATACATTCTTTTTAAACCTATGCCTCTCATTTCCATAGTATTTACAAATGGATTGTCATCGCCGGCAAATATCCTGAATGTTGTTTCGGGCAGCATTTCTCTAATAGAATCCAGATTCATACTCCTGTTTTTCCATTGCTTTTCTATTACAGAAGAAATCCTTGAGATTCTTTCCGAGATTAAGTCTATACCGCCGGTCGTTCTAAGGAGCATAGTCATATCGCCTGAGTTAATGTAACTTCTCAGCGAATCTTCCGTCATACTGATACCAAGGTTAATATCCTTGGTTTTGAAAGTCCTTTTAGGAGTAATCAGCCTGATATCGCCCACTTTGACTTTTGCGCTGTGCCTTTGGCTCATGTCCGTTTGTGCGTCTATACTTATAGTTTCAGCCATCTTGAAAGGCTCTGGAGAAATTCCCATGGCATGCAGGTCAAGCCTTTTGATATCTGTTTTTATTCCTGCAGCAATTTTTTCAGCCGAGATATCAGCGCGCAACACTGATGAAATGTCCATCAGATTGTCATTGATGTCAATAAGAGCATTCAGATTGCCATTCTTCAGACTGGCGTTTATGTTTACGCCAGACACTGCACGCCTTGCATATTCCAGGTTCGTGATACTGGCTTTTGCTTCCATATTGCTTTGTGGCGACATGAAATCAAGCCCGCTTCCATCAGCCCTTACCGAAGCACTGACTCTGAACAGCGAATCTTCAGGCATGAAATTATGCATGTTCAAGTCTGCGATATCAATACCGGCAAAGTAAGCTTCACGCTTGGGTATATATCCTGCATTCAGACTGACGTTGCCATCACCTTGCTGTACATTGACCGATGCAGTCACGCTGTCGTTTTTCAGATCGAAAGTTCCGCTCATAGTCAAGTCGGCCGGTACTACGGTCGAGCCCAAAAATGATTGTGCAAACTTCACATCCGGAAAATCAGCTTTCAAGTCTATGTGTGCACACATTTTTGTAGTGTCCATGATGTCGTTTGCATATCCGTCGGCTGCAAACCTTATATGTCCGGGTATTTCAGCACTTACCGATGTTATACGCAAAGCATTGACACTTCCGTCCACTCCGGCTCTGATTTGGAGCGGAACAGAAGGAAAGTCTTTTTTGAATTGAGAAATTGGTAAAGCCGATTCTTCCGGCACGTCTGCGATAAAGCGTAACAGGTCGTGTTTGCCTATGTCGGCCATTATTCTGGCTGAAATACTTCCGTCATTATCCCATATTCCGGCACTTGCCTGCATCGTTATGTATGAGTCTGTAGTCTTCAGCTCAAAGCCGGAAATATTCATGCCTTTGTCATTCATGTTTATTTTTCCCTCGGCAGAAATAATTTCCATTGGCTTTGCCGACTTGTCAGTTCCGCAACTCTCCTTCATCCTCAAATGATTGATTCCTGCCCTTATGGTGTTGCCGCAGTAATAAACCGAATCCAAACCTATATTAACTCCTGTCAGTAATATTTGTGAAGGATTGAATCCTTCAGTTTTTATACTGTCTGTATTTCCGGTTATGTATTCAGCAGCAGAATTTTTTACAGATAAAGTTTTTAGTGAATATTCTTCCTTTTTCAGGTCTATCATACCACCAGCCAGTAATGCCTGATTAAGCTTAAGATTCATATTCATGCTGTCAAGAGGCATGTTAAGTTGTACAGCTACATTGTCTATTTGGGCTTTCTGTAGCATTATTTTCCAATATAGAGGTTCGCTGGCTGTAGTATCTGCAGCCGTAGTATCTGCTATACATACATCCAGATCAGTGTCTTTTATTCTTAGTTCATTTATTATAGCTGTTTCCGGACTTAATGCTATCCCGTGCGATTCCAGATAAAGCTCTCCCATCAGTCCTTTCAGTGTAAGCCCCTCTATCATATTTTTTGTGTTGAGGCTGATGTCTTTCAGCTTGAAAGCATCAATCTCTACTTGTTTTTTCAGAAGCGGGCGCATCTGTATTTTCAGGCTTATCTGTCCTGCACTAAGTAGCGTATCTCCATTCTCTATGGCCGAAACACGGTGAATATTCAGATTAAGTGGAAAAGATAGTGTTATTTTGCCTACGTTTATATCCATACCAGCAGCCTCCGAAGCTATGGTAGCTGCTTTCCTGACTGCAAAATTTTGTATAGGTGGAATGTATATCAGGATTGAAATTATGATGAGTAAAGCGAACGGAATAGATATGATTATTCCTGTCCATTTTAAAAACTTTTTCATGTCTGGTGTTACTTTATGCTTGCGAATATACTAAAAAAATAACTACAAATGAATATAAATTGTTCAGGAACTATTCCATTAATAATATAATGTCTATCTTTGCATAGTTACTAACTAAAATTAAAACTTATGAAACCAACATTATTTGTATTGGCAGCCGGTATGGGAAGTCGTTACGGTGGCCTTAAACAGCTTGACGGACTGGGTCCTAATGGTGAAACTATCATGGATTATTCTATCTTCGATGCTATTCGTGGCGGATTTGGTAAGATAGTTTTCGTAATCCGTAAAGACTTCGAAGAAGACTTCCGCAATAAAGTCCTTTGTAAATATGAAAACCATATTCCTGTAGAAGTAGTGTTCCAGGCATTGGACAAGCTTCCTGCAGGTTATACTTGTCCTGAAGGACGTGTTAAACCTTGGGGTACAAACCACGCAGTATTGATGGGTAAGGATGTTATCAAAGAACCTTTTGCAGTAATCAATGCTGACGACTTCTATGGAAGAGACAGTTTTGCTGTTATTGGCAAATATCTTTCAGAACTTCCTGAAGGTTCAAAGAACAACTATTGCATGGTAGGTTTCCGTGTAGGTAACACTTTGTCTGAAAGTGGTTCTGTAGCACGTGGTATCTGTTCTGCTAATGAAGAAGGCAACCTGACTACAGTAGTTGAGCGCACTGAAATCATGCGTGTAGACGGAGTGGTTAGCTATAAGGATGAAAATGGCGAATGGGTAGGTATTGAAGACAACACTCCTGTTTCTATGAACATGTGGGGTTTCACTCCTGACTATTTCAAATATTCAGAAGACTACTTCGTTGAATTCCTCGATGCAAACAAGGAAAATCTGAAAGCAGAATATTTCATTCCATTGATGGTAAATAAACTTATCAACGAAAATACTGCCAATGTTAAGGTTCTTGACACTACTTCTAAGTGGTTCGGTGTTACATACGCAGCTGACCGTCAGAGTGTGGTTGATAAGATTCAGGCTTTGGTTGATGCTGGTGAATATCCTTCAAAATTGTTCTGATAAACAATTTTACAATATATACTAAGAAACGGATTGTCTCGTTTCGGGGCAATCCGTTTTTCTATAAATATCTTATTTCACTTTGATGTTGTAAATCGGTTGTTGTTTCTGAGTATCCATAGGCACAGCGCGATACTTCACTTTATTGAAATCAATTTCCTTTAAGTCTATACTTCTTATGGCACTGTTATACATCGAGCGGAAGTATATCTTCAGGTTATTCATATCTGTAGCCGAAGTCCACTGTGTGGCACTAGGTATGTCCACTGGAATTTGACCGCGTGCAAACTCTATTCCTAATGGAATATCAAAATTATTCAGAATCTGGAACCCTTGAAGCACAGTCTCTTCCGAAGTGTTCTGTACTGGTGCTGTTGCCTGATAGAATGCTGCTCTTACAAATCTGGATGGGGGAGTGACATCACCCGGAATTCCGAGGAATCCGCTGCCTGCTCCAAACTGTGAAAGTTCAGTTTCTCCAAGTTTCTGCGATGGGGCTGAGCCGGGGAAGAGGTTCACGTAATTGTTCAGATTGGTCATCTGCCAGTTAAAATCAGGCGAATTTGTCAGTACTCCAAGCTCATTCTCATAGAATATAGGCTTCCCGTCGATTATTTCAAGCACTATTTGTCTTCCTGTAGTGTCGGCAAATCTCCAGTGAACGGTTGATGCTCTCGGGTCTATGGCTATTACATGAATCTTGTTTATAGCATCTTTCACTTCATCTACGCTGGCACATTCCCCAAGAATCCATGAAACCAATTGCAGATCGGCTATGCTTTGTTCTTTTTCTGCTGCATTGTAGTCTTCATATTTTCCGTATTTGGGGAAATAGAACAGGCCGGCAGAGAGACCTTTTTCGTTAAGTCCTTCAGCGATAAACTCTTTTTGTTCTACAGCCAAACCCACATATCCGTATTTCGAAGTAAACTTCATTCCGTCTACCCCTCCTGGTATGTACGACTGTGCTGTGTATCCGCGAGGAACTATCACATACTGGCTGTTTAGGTCGCTTCCTCCCCATTCTATTGTTCTGGCCAGGATTTTTGTACTGTCTTTAGCTGTAAGTGTGATGCCGGTGCAGGCATTTGCTGTGTTTGTGTCTGTAACTGCAATTGCTGTAGCCAGACACATTAACTTCATTGATCTTTTGATTAATTTCGTTGAGCTTCCGGTTGTAAGAATTTGTTTTTTCATAAACTATGAATGTCTTTGTTCTTTTACGATACTAAACAACATAAGTAACAGTTTTGTTGCTTATACCCTCAAAATTAAAGACTTTGTTGATAAAAATCAAGTATTTCTTTGAAAAAACAGTTTTAGTCAAGCATTTTACCTTTTTTCTTTTTCCAAAATATGATATGTTTCGGGCTTCCTATCACCTGTGAGGTGTAAATTCCGGTATGACCTGAAAACATGTATGCTGTGACACATGCTATACCGATATAAACAGCAGCATCGGCTCCAAACAGTTCTATACCCATGAGAGTGCATGCTATAGGGGTGTTGGTGGCACCTGCAAATACTGCAACGAAACCCAATCCTGCCAGTAATGATACGTGCAGTGGAAGTATAGCGGACAAAGCACTGCCTAGTGTTGCACCAACGAAGAACAACGGAGTAACCTCTCCTCCCTTGAAGCCTACACCTATAGTAAATGTTGTGAGAAGTATTTTCAAAAGGAAGTCATACCACATCTGAACCTCGCTGAATGATGCTACTATAGTGGGAACACCTAGACCGATATATTTGGTGGTACCGAGTAGATAGACACTGAGTGCGATAAATATACCTCCTATGAAAGGACGCATAGGAGGGTAGCTTATGTATCTTTTAGCTAGACCGCTCCAAACCTCAATGAAGCGTGAGAATGTCATTGCTGCCAGTCCGAAGATGATACTTGACGCCAGTACAAGTAATAATGTCTGTATGTTTATAGCAGGAGTTTGACTGATGCAGTAATGTGTGTGTGCTATTCCCCAGGCATGACATGTAAGATTGGCAAAGAATGCTGATAGGAAAACCGGTAGTATGGCGTCGTATCTCAGTCGCCCTACAATGATTACTTCAAGGGCAAAAACCGCGCCTGCAAGTGGAGTTCCAAATATAGATGCGAATCCTGCTCCTATACCTATCTGAATCATAATCTTCCTGTCGTAAGGATGCATCTTGAACAGACGCGACATAAAGTCTGCAATGGCGCCACCCATCTGTACTCCGGTACCTTCGCGTCCGGCAGAACCACCGAATAGGTGAGTAAGTACCGTACCTATATATACCAGTGGTGCCATCTTGAAAGGAATGATGTTTCGTGACGAACGTATCTCCTCTATCAGAAAATTATTGCCTTTAGCTGCAGTTCCTGCCAGAAAATGGTACATCAGTCCAATAGCAAGGCCTCCTAAGGGAAGTAAAGCTATAATCCAAAGGTGACTTTCACGATAATCTGTAGCCCAGTTAAGTGATGCTAGCAGTAATGCTGATGCTGAGCCTATCAATGCTCCTGCCACTGCCCCTATGATTGTCCATTTTATCAGGTACCATAATATGGGCAGCTGTTCCGTCTTGTTGCCAATCTTAGTAATGTTTCTGTCAAGTCTCATTTTTTTGCGAAAATCAATTGCGGTGCAAAGTTAATTCAAATGAACCAAAGGTCAGCGAGAAGATAATTATTAATTCACTATTCGCATAACGATGATTATTCATGACTCTTCAATTTTTTACAAAATCAGTAGGCAGTATGCCGAATTGCTTTTGGAAACATTTATAGAATGTAATAATTACATCCAACTTAAAAAACTCTTTTCTAATGTTTTCGTTTTTTATTTATATCATGTAATTTTATGACGGATTTGAATTCTATTTGATTTTATATTAAAGAGGCATTTATAAAACTTCATCTGTCTGTTTTGTTAGCAGGTGGAACAGGGGTATTCGGTAAACTGATAACATTGAACGAGTTTATGCTGGTATGGTATCGGTTATTATTGGCTGCAATATTATTTTATTTTGTGCTTAAGATATCCGGTAGCCTTAAAAAAGTAAGTAGAAAGGATATTCTTAAGATTGGACTAGTAGGAACTTTGTTGGCATTACACTGGGTATTCTTTTATGCCAGTATTAAGTTCTCGAATGTTTCTATCGGAGTGGTGTGTCTGTCGCTGATGAGTTTTTTCACTGCGATTTTCGAACCTTTCATAAACAGGAAACGTGTCTCTGTAAAGGAGATAGCTTTCAGTCTGATTGCTGTGGCGGGAATATTTCTGATATTCCACTTCGATACCAGATATAGAACAGGGGTTCTGTTGGGGATAATATCATCGGCTTTGGCTTCATTGTTTACCATAATGAACAAGAAGGTGTCTGTAAATTATTCTTCAGGAACTATGTTGCTATATGAAATGTGTGGAGGATTTGTCGGGCTTACGGTTTTAATGCCACTGTACAGTTATTGTTTCAATACGGATTTTGTAATACCCGGAGTTACGGACTTTTGCTACCTGTTGGCACTGGCATCCGTGTGTACGGTATGCCTGTACATCTTGCAGATTCAGGTTCTGAAGGTTATATCGGCTTTTACGGTTAATCTCAGTTATAATCTTGA
This sequence comes from Bacteroides caecigallinarum, assembly GCF_021530995.1. Lineage (GTDB taxonomy): Bacteria > Bacteroidota > Bacteroidia > Bacteroidales > Bacteroidaceae > Phocaeicola > Phocaeicola faecigallinarum. The sequence continues at coordinate 44,217 of NZ_JADYTF010000001.1, read as the reverse complement.
ACCTATTTACAGTATTATATTAGCGATGATGTTGTTTGATGAGGGGCATTATCTGGATAGCAGTTTCTATATGGGATTGCTACTGATATTGTTCTCTGTAGTCTTACAGTCGATAGATGCGTTTATAAGGAATAGGTCCTTGTGATTTTATTAAAGAAGTTTGTCTCCACACGCCCGTGTCAAGATCTCGACACGCTCGTGCGGAGCTCTCCACACATTCGTGTCGAGTGCTCCACACGGCCGTGTGGAGATAACTATATTATATCATAGAATCAATCCAGTTGATTTATTATGCAACAATCTTTTCCATTTATGTTCTGTAAATTGCTATTTATATATAATAATGTGATAATAATACTTTTCTTATCAGGCTGTAATATGTATGAAAAAATATTTTATACCGTTTCTTATTTTAGGAACATCAATGTTGTATTCATGTACTAAAGAAGAAATTATTTCGGATACAAATTCTTCAAGTACTGAAAAAGTTAAATTGGAGTTCAAGGCAGGTATTGATCCGGTTTCGCGTACAGTTTTGGTTGCTGGAAATAAAGTGAATTGGGAAGAGAATGATGCAATATCTTTATTTGATCAAAATAGTAATAATAAATTTATTACATCTACGGGAGGAGAATCTGTAATTTTTACAGGCTCGGCACAAGACAATCAGAATACATATTATGCTTTGTATCCATATGATGCTGATGCTACAATTTCAGGAGATGGAATTACAACTACATTACCGGCAAAACAAACCGCTCGTGCAGTTAGTTTTGCAAATAACTTAAATCCGTCGGTTGCCAAATCTGGAAGTGATAAAACTTTGATTTTCAAGAATGCTTGTGCACTAGTGAAGTTTACCCTTCAGTATTCCGGAAGCAATAAAATAACAAAAGTGATGTTCCGTGGTAATAGTGGTGAAGCATTAGCTGGTAAATTATTTGTTCAAGTTAATGATGCAACTCCTTTAACGGCGGTTGAATCAGAAATTAGTACTGAAGTTATTTTGTCAGATGATCAAGGATTTGAAAATCAAAAAGACTATTATTTTGTTGTAGCTCCTTCTGAATTAAAAAACGGAATTACACTTGTTCTTTACGATGCCAACGGTATGGAATGGAAACGTAGTAGCAATAAACCTGTAACATTGAAATCCGGGCATATTTTAAATTTGGATAAAATAGAACCTGGTGAGTTTAAAAAAGTAATACGTATTAGTACTGCTGAACAATTGATTGCTTGGGCAGAAAGTGAAGATAGGTTGACTACAGATGTCATATTGGATGCAGATATTGAAATGAAGGATATGAAATGGACTCCTGTAGGAAGCAGTATGGATATTGGTAAAGGATATTCTGGAAATTTTGATGGAAATGGAAATGCTATAAAGAATTTGAGTTTGAGTGGAACTGGTAATATAGGTTTCTTTGGAGGACTTGCTATTGGAGCAAAGGTTCATGATGTTGTATTTACCGATGCAACAATTAAAGGAGATGCATCTTCTTCTGTAGGTGTGATAGCAGGTACTAGCTTAGGTATAATAGGTAGTTGTAAAGTTAGTAACTCTACGGTATCTGGAAGTAATAATGCTGGTGCCATAACTGGAAATAACAGTGTTCAAGTTAATAACTGTAGTGTACAGGATGTTACTATAAATGGTAAATATGCAGGTGGAGTAGCTGGTGTTAATTATGGAAAGATTGAATATTGTAAAGCATCAGGTTCTAATACTAAAATTACATCTACTGGTCTAAGTGCTGGTGGAATTGTAGGTTCTAATTCAGAGGAAGGTGGTACTAAGACAAGTGGTCGTGTCTTAAAATGTGCTGCATACGAAATTACAATATCTGGTAATAGGGCAGGAGGTATAGCTGGAGAAAATGGCTTTGGAACAGTAGCGCAATGTGTAGTAGATAAATGTACTGTCATTCATAATTCAACAGGTAGTAGTGCAAATCTTGGTGGAGTAGTTGGATATAATGCTCGTGGTGAAGTGGTTGCAAGCTATTCAGCAAATTCTATTGTGGGTGCAGATAATTTAACCTCAGAGGCTATAGGTGGTATTGTTGGTTATAATATGAATTCGACATCGTCACCGGCTTATATTTATGGATGCTATTCAACACATGTATCATTACTTGGTAATGCAGGTAGTAATATCGGTGCTATTGCGGGATATAATAACGGACACGTAACTTCATGTTATGCTGTATTGCCTGAAAATGTAGCAGGTATTAAATTGGTTGGCAATAATATTGAGGTTAATGGAATTGACCATTGCGTAGAAGTAGGAGGAAATAATTATAATTATCTTGAAGAAGCCGATAATCTTAAAGTTACCGATGGTACAATTTGGATTGCTGCAGAAATTTGGGAAATAACAGAAGATAGCTTTCCTTCCGTAAATGCAAATTATATTGGTGAAGGAATTCCTTCAAATTAGTATTTCCCGGTCTGTAAAAAAACTAGGGATATGATTTTAAGTAATGAATCGTATCCCTAGTTTTTTACATTTTAATTAGTTCCTGCTAGGTAGCTTAGGTACAATGCTTTCTATCCTGTTTTCTATCTCGTCAGGTAGTTTTGAGAAGAAATCCATCCCAGTAACATTTTCCACACTATCCACAGTTACCATGTATTTCTCTATATCTTGTGAATGGGCGGTGTTTTTGAAAATAAATCCCATAGCTATAGGATTTTTTCTATTATATATAAGTATAACCTTGAAGAATCTGTCAGGTACGGCAACCTTATGTCCGCCAATCCTTTTAGGTGATTTGGAATCGAAAATTGGTCCGCATGCAATGTATATTCTTCCATATTTGTCTGCCCAGTCTCTGCAAAGTTCTTCCAGGTCGTTCCAATCACCACGATTCAGATTGCCAACTTGAGGGCATATATTGCTCATATAGAACGATTCTATCATAGCCTGTCTGTTCCATTTCATATCCGCTGCCGGAGCCATGTGACCTCTGTCGTATCCGCTTTTGGTATAGTCCTTATGAACAACTCTCGGCTCAGGCAGGTCCGGATCGGGCATGAACCTGTCATATCTTTCTGTTTCTCCTTTAGTTTCTTCCCTGGTCAGTTCCCATGCCACCCAATTGGGGTTCTTATAATACTGGTTGTATGATAGGGTATAGCCTGTTCTGTTTATGATGATTTCCTTCTCGTATCTTCCCGGATATGTATAAACAGGTATTTCCAGATTAAGTTTAGGTGTTTCGGCAGATGAGGTTGTCTCTTCCTTGTTTCCTGATCTTATCTTTTCAATTACCGGTTTCAGGTTTTCTGCCTGTGCTACTATTTCATCCTTAATCTTGTCGGCTTCCTGAACAGTCTTCTTTAAAGTTTTCTGTATTTCCTTATTGTCCGGGAGTTCCGGTAGATTTATGTTTTTATTCTCAGAATAAACATAGTAACCTCCGGCGCATAATCCGATAAGTATGATTAGCAGCAACGGTTTCCATTTAATACCACTTTTCGCTTTTTTCTTTTTTGCCATATTACTTAATAAGTTTGAATCTTATCCTCAGAATGCCGTCGTTATAGTCGTGGCTTATAATTTTGAATGTTCCAATTTCTGATGTGTTATTAACATGGAGCCCAATGCAGAGGCATTCGTCGTAATCGCCAACCTTTACTATTCTCACAGTATCCGAGGCGTTTTCTGGCAAGCGTTTCAAGTCAAATCTGTCTGCAGCTTCCTTCTGTGTTATGAATTCTGTTGTCACATCAAGATGCCGTGCAATAACACTGTTTACGGTATCTTCTATTCTTGTAATATCTTCATCGTTCAGAGGCTGTGGTATGGCATAGTCCAGTTTGCTTTTCTTCCTTTCGATATGTGCCGAAACAGCTCTTCCGCATCCGAAGAGGTTTATCATTGTTCTGTTGATTATGTGTTCGCAGGTGTGCATTGGAGGAAATTCCTGTTTGTTGTGTGCGTTAAGTTGGGTTTCCATAAATTTAGTTATTCTGATTAATTAGATTTACAATTACTTTTACAATAATATCTTTTTCTTCTGTTCTGCTTTCTGCAATCATTAATGTAATGGCTACTAAAGTATTGTCGGCTATTCGTTTTTCTCCATTCTGTCTGTAAAGTATCCCATTGTTTTCCATAAACCAGAGAAACAGCATTGCGGCTATTCGTTTGTTCCCATCACTGAAAGAATGATTCTTAGTCACTAAATATAGTAGCATTGCTGCTTTCTCTTCAATACTTGGATAAAGCTCAATTCCACCGAAAGTCTGGTATATAGTAGCGATTGAACTTTTGAATGACTGATCTTTCTCATGTGCAAACAATTCGCTTTCACCGAATTTTCCTTTCAGGCTATTGATTGCTTCCATTGCATTCTCGTAAGTAGCCTGGAATTTATCACCTTTAGTTGTATGCTCTATAGTAAGTTGCTGATAGTCATATTTGTCAAGAGTGTCTAATGCATATACATAATCAGTCACTACGGCTAAAAGTCCTTTTGATTGGTCGGAAGTTAGCTGTTCCTGATTTTTTATTGTGTTTCCAAGAATGCGAACAATATCTTTAAGTTCCTCATATCTTTCCAATTTTATTTTCTGATTAATGGCATATCCCTTTATAATGTATTCTTTCAGGATTTTATTGGCCCAGATTCGGAATTGGGTACCACGTTTGGATTTTACACGATAACCTACTGATATGATAACGTCTAGATTGTAAAGTGATGTTTCATACTTTTGATCACCTTCATAACCCATATGTGCAAATTTTGCACATGTGATATTTTTCTCTAATTCACCTTCTTTATATATGTTATTTATATGCCTTCCAATAACTGTTCTGTCTTTTTGAAACAGTTCGCTCATTTGCGCCTGTGTCAGCCAAACAGTGTCATTATTTATTTTTACATCCAGTTTGATTTCACCATTCTCAGCCTGATAAATAATTATATTGTCTGAAAGCTCGGATGCGTTTATTGTAGGATATTCCTGCTCGTTGTGTATATTATGCTGAGTTGATGGTTCCATAATTAACTACATTATTGTTTGTTCTGCAAATTAACTAAAAATATTCATTACTCTGATAGAATTGTTATTCTACATTCTGATTTTTCATTGCTATGATGATAGAAATAATTACTGATAAATTAGAGAAATATCAGGCATTTAGTGAGTAAATGTCTTTTTTCATACATTGAAAATAGGCGATTTTTCATTATCTTTGCACTCAAATTAATTTTTACGCATTAGAAAACGAATGAAGAATATCAGAAATTTCTGCATAATCGCACATATAGACCATGGAAAGTCAACTTTAGCAGACCGACTGCTGGAATACACACAGACAATCAAGGTCACTGAAGGACAAATGCTTGACGACATGGATCTGGAACGTGAGCGTGGTATAACAATCAAGAGCCATGCCATCCAGATGGAATATACCTACAACGGTGAAAAATATATCCTTAATCTTATTGACACTCCGGGACACGTGGACTTCTCATACGAGGTTTCACGCTCAATCGCCGCATGCGAAGGAGCTCTTCTTATAGTAGATGCTTCGCAGGGTGTACAGGCTCAGACAATCTCGAATCTTTATATGGCACTAGAGCATGACCTGGAGATTATTCCGGTTCTCAACAAGTGCGACATGGCAAGCGCTATGCCTGAAGAAGTGGAAGATGAAATCATAGACCTTCTGGGATGCAAGCGCGAAGAAATTATCCGTGCGTCTGGTAAAACTGGTATGGGTGTTGAGGAAATACTAAAGGCTGTTGTTGAACGTATCCCTCATCCGGAAGGTGACGAAGAGGCTCCTCTGCAGGCTCTTATCTTCGACTCTGTATTCAACTCTTTCCGCGGAATCATTGCATATTTCAAGATTGAAAACGGAGTATTGCGTACAGGTGATAAGGTAAAATTCTTTAACACAGGTAAGGAATATGATGCCGATGAGATTGGTGTACTGAAGATGGATATGGTACCTCGCAAGGAACTGCGTACAGGTGACGTGGGATATATCATTTCAGGTATCAAGACATCCAGAGAAGTAAAGGTAGGAGATACTATTACTCATATAGCAAATCCGTGTGATAAGGCAATCGAAGGTTTTGAGGAAGTCAAGCCTATGGTCTTCGCAGGTGTATATCCTATTGAGGCAGAAGATTACGAGAACCTTAGAGCATCATTGGAAAAACTACAGCTTAACGATGCTTCGTTGACATTTCAGCCTGAATCATCATTGGCTTTGGGTTTCGGTTTCCGTTGCGGATTCCTAGGATTGCTTCACATGGAAATCGTTCAGGAACGTCTGGACCGCGAGTTCGATATGAACGTCATTACTACTGTGCCTAACGTATCGTATATGATTTACGACAAACAGGGTGGAGTACAGGAAGTGCACAACCCTGGCGGTATGCCTGACCCAACATTGATTGACCATATTGAGGAGCCGTTTATCGATGCTTCCATAATTACTACTACCGATTATATCGGTCCAATCATGACCTTGTGTCTTGGCAAGCGTGGTGAGTTGGTTCGTCAGGATTATATATCTGGTAACCGTGTGGAATTGCATTACAAGATGCCGCTTGGTGAAATCGTGATAGACTTCTATGATAAGCTGAAGAGTATCTCCAAGGGATATGCTTCATTTGATTATCACCAGTCTGGCTTCCGTCCTTCAAAACTAGTCAAACTTGATATTCTTTTGAACGGTGAGTCTGTGGATGCGCTTTCTACTCTTACCCATTTCGACAATGCATACGACCTTGGAAGACGCATGTGTGAGAAACTGAAAGAACTTATCCCACGCCAGCAGTTTGAAATCGCAATTCAGGCTGCAATCGGTGCGAAGATCATTGCCCGCGAAACTATCAAGGCAGTGCGTAAGGACGTAACTGCCAAGTGTTATGGTGGTGACGTGAGCCGTAAGCGTAAACTTCTTGAAAAACAGAAGAAGGGTAAGAAACGTATGAAGCAGATTGGTACTGTGGAAGTGCCGCAGAAGGCATTCCTTGCAGTATTGAAACTTGACTAATATATTTACTGAATAGTAAAACGAACCCATGACGTATGATTTATACCGTTGTGGGTTCGTTTTTTTTCTTGTTATAAACTTACTATATAAGTATTTTTTTTGTAAGTTTGTATCACTATAAAGAAACGGCAATGCAGTTGAAAAAACATTACAAGACAATAATATTATCAGACCTTCATTTGGGAATGCCTCATGCCAAGGTAAATGAGCTTATTCAGTTTCTTCGTTCCGTGTCATGCGAACGGTTGATTCTGAACGGTGATATTATTGACGGGTGGTACATACACAAGCATCCAAAGTGCGCTTGGAGAAGTGACCTGATGCGTCTGTTTCGTACCATATCGGAGATGATGAAGAACAGCACGTCTGATGTTATTTATACATACGGCAATCACGATGACTTCATGCAGAGGTATGTAGGTAAGGTGGTAGTAGGTATAAAAGTATTCAGAGACTTTACTCTCTCAAGTGGAGGCAAGAAGTTCCTTGTTACGCATGGTGATTGTTTCGATACCGTAAACCGTAAAGCCACATGGCTCTCAAAAGTTGGAGCTTCATGCTATGAGTTTCTTCTTTTCATAAATGAGTTTTATAACAAATACAGGGCTTTGCGTCATAAACAGCCGTTTTCTTTCGCGCAGGTAATAAAACGATGGACAAAGAAACTGGTCTCTAATTTTACAAATTTCGAAAAGCAGATAACAGACTTTGCCGTAAAAAATAATTACGACGGTATTATTTGCGGACATATCCATCACCCGGAAGATACTCATCTTGGAAATATCCGCTATCTTAATTCCGGCGACTGGATTGAGAATAAGTCAGTTCTGATAGAAGATGAAGACCAGAACTGGAAAGTCCTGATGGCATAATTCTGACTTATTCCTTTTTTTTGATGTGATAATAAAAAAATACCAGACATATCCTTCGATATGCCTGGCATAAACCTATTCTGTAATAGTAAATTATTTCTTGAAGTATCTGTTGTACAAACCTTCGAAACCTTTTCCGTGACGAGCTTCGTCCTTAGCCATTTCGTGAACTGTATCGTGGATAGCGTCAAGGTTAAGAGCTTTAGCACGAGTAGCGATACGTTTCTTGTCAGCGCAAGCACCGCTTTCAGCGTTCATACGCTTTTCCAGGTTAGTCTTAGTATCCCATACGCAGTCACCAAGAAGTTCAGCGAACTTAGCAGCATGTTCAGCTTCTTCCCAAGCGTAACGTTTGAAAGCTTCAGCTACTTCTGGATAGCCTTCGCGGTCAGCCTGACGGCTCATTGCCAAGTACATACCTACTTCTGTACATTCGCCCATGAAGTGGTTGTTAAGGTCTTTAATCATTTCTTCGTCGCAACCTTTAGCTACACCGATAACGTGTTCGTCAACGAATTCAAGACCGCCTTCTGTTTCAACCATTTCGTTGAACTTAGAAGCTGGAGCCTTACACAATGGACACTTTTCAGGAGCTGAATCACCTTCGTGGATGTAACCACATACTGTACAAATAAATTTCTTCATAATAGTAATAAGTTAGTTAGTTGTTAAATTAATATTTTGTAATCCGATTTTAATTTTTGTCGGAATTATTCTTTTTGCAGTCTGGGCAAACACCTTTGTAATAGTTGTGTACCTCTTCAACGCTGAATCCTTTGTCTGCCATGTCATTCATGGCTTTTTCGTTGATATGCATAGGCATATCGAAAATCTTACCGCAGCATTTGCACTGGAAATGTGCATGTGCCGATGTGTCACCATCAAAACAAGCGTTGCGCTCGTCTATCGTTAGCATCTTTGCGGCTCCATGTTCAACAAACAACTTCAGCGTGTTATATACAGTTGTTTTTGAAAGGGTAGGAATATCATCGTGAAGTGCCATATAAATCTCATCAATACAAGGATGAGTGTGGTGCTTCATCAGATAGTCCATGATTGCGATGCGTTGTACGGATGGCTTGATGTCGTAACTAAGCAAATATTCGTAAACGTTCATACTCTCTTTCAATTCTGTAATTATTACAATTTTATTTCAATGGCAAAGATACAAACTTTTTTCTAAACTACAAGTTCCAAACTTACTTTTTTGTTTTTTTTACTTTTAACTTAACTGCTGTGCAAAGGAATAATTTGTATTTTTGCACAGACTATACATTATATATAACAAATTATATGAAATTTGGTTTTGTAAAAGTGGCGGCTGCCATTCCGACGGTAAAGGTGGCCGACTGTAAATTCAATGCACAGCAGACCGAGACACAGATTATGGTGGCTGACGGCAAGGGTGTGCAGATTGTGATTTTCCCCGAACTGAACCTTACGGGATATTCATGTGGCGATCTGTTTTCGCATAAACTGCTTATTGAACAGGCTGAAATGGCTTTGATGCAGGTGATGAACAATACACGCCAACTGGATATTATATCTATAGTAGGCATGCCGGTAGTGGTCAATTCTACTTTGGCCAATTGTGCTGTAGTCTTTCAGAAAGGAAAGATTCTTGGAGTAGTGCCTAAAACTTATCTTCCCAATTATAAGGAATTTTATGAGCAGAGATGGTTCGCGTCGTCGCTCACTTATGCAGGAGTTTCTTCAGTAAGACTTTGCGGACAGATTGCACCGTTTGGCAAGAACCTGCTTTTCGATACGTCGGACACATGTTTCGGAATAGAAATCTGCGAGGATGTATGGGCTCCAGTACCTCCAAGCTCTGAACTTGTGCTGAAGGGAGCAGAGATAATATTCAATATGTCTGCCGATACAGAGAACATAGCAAAGCATCAGTATCTGCGTTCATTGCTCGCACAGCAGTCTGCACGCTGTCTGGCAGGATATGTTTTCGCTTCAAGCGGTTTTGGCGAGTCTACCACAGATGTGGTGTTTGCCGGCAATGCGCTTATTTATGAGAATGGAGCCTTGCTTGCTGAGGCTGAACGCTTTTCTTTCAATGCGCAGTTAGTAACCAGCGAGATAGATGTGGAACGTCTGCGTGGTGAGCGCCTTGTAAATACCACATTTGCAGCCAGTGTCAGGGCATACTCTTCTGCGGACGTACAGCATCTTCAGACTGAACTTGTAAACAGTCGCGAACTCTCGCTTACAAGATATGTCGATCCTCATCCGTTTGTTCCTGCAGGCGGAAAGCTTCTTGACGAAAGATGCGAGGAGATATTTTCCATTCAGGTGGCAGGACTTGCAAAACGACTTGTGCACACCAATTGTAAGACTGTGGTAGTAGGAATATCCGGAGGTCTGGATTCTACATTGGCTCTTCTTGTGTGTGTAAAGACCTTCGACAAGCTTGGATTGCCGCGCAAGGGTATAGTAGGTATCACAATGCCGGGATTCGGAACGACGGACCGTACATACAATAATGCCCTTACCCTGATGAGTTCTCTTCAGGTCACTACCAAAGAGATAAGTATCAAGGACGCCTGCATACAGCACTTTAAGGATATTGAGCACGATATGTCTGTTCATGATGTCACATACGAAAACGGTCAGGCTCGCGAACGTACACAAATCCTTATGGACTATGCCAACAAGATTGGCGGTCTGGTGATTGGTACGGGGGATTTGTCTGAACTTGCTCTCGGATGGGCTACTTATAATGGCGACCACATGTCTATGTATGGTGTTAATGCCAGCATCCCTAAGACGCTGGTACGTTATCTTGTAAACTGGGTGGCTCAGACTGGTGTAGACGTGATATCACGCAACACGCTGCTTGATATTATTGATACGCCGATTAGTCCGGAGCTTATTCCTGCCGACGAAAACGGAAATATCAAGCAGAAGACTGAAGACCTGGTAGGTCCGTATGAACTTCACGACTTCTTCCTGTATTATTTCCTAAGATTCGGAATGCGTCCGGCAAAGATTTTCTATCTTGCAGAGATTGCTTTCAGAGGAACATACGATAGTACTACTATAAAGAAATGGCTCACAAACTTCTGCCGCCGTTTCTTCAACCAGCAGTTCAAGCGTTCATGTCTTCCTGACGGACCTAAGGTCGGTTCCGTATCACTCAGTCCTAGAGGCGATTGGCGTATGCCGAGTGATGCAAGTGCGGCAATGTGGCTCAAGGAATGTGAGGAACTTGTAGGATAATATTGTCAGATTCTTAATTGCATGATGTAAAACGTAACGGCATAAATGCCGTTACACGAACGTGTTCTGCTCGGAACACGTTCGTGTCGCGCGCGTTGCGCGTTCGTGTTTCGGGCGGAACACGAACGTGTAACGCTTTCTTTTTATAGATATTCAATGATTTGTATCAGTTGATATACTTTTCAGTAAACGCTTTTACCCTCTTTGTATATTCTTCAGGATAGTTTTTATACGATGTGGCATGGTCGGTTTCTGGCACGAGCCATATTTCTTTCGGCTCTGATTTCGCGGCATATACTTCGTTCACCATGTATGTAGGAACGAAATCATCTTTGTCGCCGTGTATGAAGAACATCGGTTTCTTGCATTTCTTTACTTGTTCTATAGCCGATGCTTCGTGGAAATTCCATCCGTTCTGAAGTTCGCAAATCCAGCTGGCAGTATATAGCAGCGGGAATGCCGGAAGGTTGAACTGCTCTTTAAGCTCCTTTTTGAACTGTTCCCAAACGCTGGTATATCCGCAGTCCTCTACAAAACATCTGATATATTCAGGCAATACTTCGCCCGAGGTCATCATCGTAGTGGCTGCCCCCATTGATATTCCGTGTACAACAGCCTGGATAGAGTCGCCGAAAATTCCCGGAGTCAGGTTTATCCATTCCTTTACGTCAAGACGGTCCAGCCAGCCCATCTGTATGGCATCGCCTCCGCTCAGTCCGGTGTATCTCAGGTCAGGGATTATGATGTTGTAGTCCAATGACTGATTGTACATATACCCGATGTGGAACATTCTTATGGCACTGTCTGTATATCCATGTACTATAACCGCTGTCTTTTTTGTAGGGCGTGATGCGTATGCATAATAAGCATGCAGCCTGATTCCGTCCGGTGCGGTGATGAAAGTGTCTTTCAGCAATTGGTTTCCCTGAAGACTGTCCAGCCATCCGTTTATCTGAGGATAGGTGTCTCGCATATAGGCTTCAGAACCTGCCAGGTCCTTACCTCTGTTTTCGGGGCGAAGAGAATAGTCTATCATGTAGAGACTTCCGCCCACCAGTCCGCCTGCAATCACAATGATAATGATTGCCAGGCTGATTATTAATTTCTTGTGTTTCATTTTTTTATGTTATTTGTTCCAGATTTCCCATGCACCGAAGGCCTGCAGCAGAAGCATTTCAAGTCCGTTTTTTACTATTGCTCCTTTGTCCGAACCGTTTTTCATAAATAGCGTGGTGTCCGGATTGTAAAGCAGGTCGTAGAGCAAGTGTTCCGGAGTGAGACAATCGTATGGGATATTAGGACATTCGTCTGCCTTGGGATACATACCTGTAGGTGTGCAGTTCACTATCACCTTATATTCTTTCATCACTTCCGGAGTAATGTCATCGTATGTGATGGTATTCTCGTTTCTTTTCGATCTGGATACGAATTTCGTTTCAAGCCCCAGTTTGTGAAGTCCGTAGTTGATGGCTTTCGATGCTCCTCCTGTACCTAAAATGAGGGACTTCTTGTGGTGTGGCTCAAGCAGCGATTCTATAGACTGTGTAAATCCCATTACATCAGAGTTATAGCCTATAAGTTTCACCTTACCCTTGTTCCTCTCTATCTTTATCACGTTTACTGCCCCTATTGCCGCGGCGTCTTTGTCAAGTTCGTCCAGATATCCTATAACTTGCTCCTTGTATGGTATAGTCACATTAAGTCCGCAGAGAGTAGGGTTCGCCTTTATCACTTTGTTAAAATCCTCTATTGTAGGAATCTCAAAATTTACATACTCTGCATCAATGTTTTCCGAATGAAATTTCTCGTTGAAAAAGTTTTTTGAGAAAGAATGCCCCAAAGGGTAACCGATTAAGCCGAATTTCTTCATTGTAGTAAAAATTTTAAGTTATTTTGTCGCAAAGTAGAGTGTACAGATACCTAATGTAAGTCTTTTGAATGTCACTTTGCTGAAACCTGCCTTATATAGAATCTGTTGCATTACTTCTCCCTGTGGAAAAGCCTTTATGGATTGTGGCAGGTATGTGTATGCACTGTTGTCTTTCGATAGTAATTTCCCGATTGTAGGAATTACGACTTTCGAGTAGATGGCATAAAGCTGTTTCATCGGAAATGTTTCCGGCTCGGACAGTTCCAATATGACCAGATGTCCGTCTGTTTTCAGAACGCGGTGCATTTCTGTCAGACCTTTGTCAAGGTTCTCGAAGTTGCGTACCCCGAATGCCACTGTTATGGCATCGAATCTGTTGTCGGGGAAGGAGAGTGAAGTACAGTCTTCCTTGGCAAAGGAAATCTGTCTTTCCAGTCCACACTGTTTTACCTTTTCACGTCCCACATTCATCATACCCTCCGAGATGTCGGTACCTATAAGCTCTTCCGGCTGAAGCACACGGCATGCCTGTATGGCAAAATCGCCTGTTCCTGTAGCTACGTCCATCATGTGCATAGGGCGGTATGGCTTGAGCATATTGATGGCCTTGCGTCGCCAGCTCTTGTCAATACCAAGCGAAAGTACATGGTTCAGATTGTCGTAGGTAGGGGCAATGTTGTCGAACATTTTTTCTACCTGTACAGCTTTGCTTTCGTCCTGATTATAGGGTTTTATGTTTTCTTGAGGATAGTTTGACATCTTGTGAGTTAGTGTAGGATTTGTGGATAGAATATATGATGGGCGGGAAAAGCCCCGCCCGGTCATAATTATTTCAAGTATTCAGTAACGTTCTTTTCGATGCGTGATGCAAGTTCTGCTGTATCAGCCTTTACGAATGTTTCACCAGTGATGTGTTCGTAAAGTTCGATGTAGCGTTCGCTGATAGAGTTTACTATTTCCGGAGTCATTTCAGGAACAGTCTGTCCTTCCTTGCCCTGGAAGCCGTTAGCCATCAGCCATTCGCGTACGAATTCCTTAGAAAGCTGTTTCTGAGGTTCGCCTTTTTCGAAACGTTCTTCGTAACCTTCTGAGTAGAAGTAGCGGCTTGAGTCAGGAGTGTGGATTTCGTCCATCAGATAAATCTGACCGTTGTGCTTACCGAATTCGTATTTAGTGTCAACGAGGATAAGACCGCGTTCTGCAGCTATCTTTGTACCGCGTTCGAACAAAGCCAGAGTATATTTCTCCAGTGTAGCATATTCTTCAGGAGTAGCAAGACCTTTAGCGAGGATTTCTTCTTTAGAGATATCTTCGTCGTGCATACCCATTTCAGCCTTAGTGGTAGGAGTGATGATTGGTGTAGGGAATTTCTGGTTCTCGCGCATACCTTCAGGAAGTTTCACACCGCAGATTTCGCGAACACCGCTCTTGTAAGCACGCCATGCGCTACCGCACAAATAACCGCGAACAATCATTTCTACAGGGAAACCTTCGCACATTACACCTACAGTGACCATTGGGTCCGGAGTAGCGAGTTTCCAGTTTGGACAGATGTCAGTTGTAGCATCAAGGAATTTGGCTGCAATCTGGTTCAACATCTGGCCTTTGTAAGGAATACCTTCAGGCAATACAACGTCGAATGCCGAGATACGGTCTGTTGCAACCATGACTAATTTTTCACCGTTGATGTTGTAAACATCGCGAACTTTTCCGTGGTAAACACTCTTCTGACCAGGAAAGTTGAAGTCTGTTTTTGTTAATGCTTTACTCATCTTTTCTATATATTTTAGGAAGTAAATATGTTGTTTCCATTATTGTTTTGACGCAGCTTTCTTTTCTGTTTTTTCAGCTTTGTCCTTTTCTTCTTTTTCGGCTTTTGCTTTCTCCGCTTTCTCGGATTTTATTTTCTCCTCGAATTTCTCGTAAGCCTCCACAATTCTTGTCACCAGTTTGTGTCTTACGATATCCTTTTTGTTAAGCTCTATGAAACTGATGCCTTTCACTCCTTTCAGGATTTTCATTGCCTGTACCAAGCCTGATGTCTGCGACGAATGAAGGTCAATCTGCGTCATATCGCCAGTGATAATCATCTTGGTGTTCATACCCATACGGGTGAGGAACATC
This sequence comes from Bacteroides caecigallinarum, assembly GCF_021530995.1. Classification (GTDB taxonomy): domain Bacteria; phylum Bacteroidota; class Bacteroidia; order Bacteroidales; family Bacteroidaceae; genus Phocaeicola; species Phocaeicola faecigallinarum. Next base: position 29,096 of record NZ_JADYTF010000001.1, on the reverse strand, counting down.
TTTATCTGCTGAGTGGTAGTGTTCTGAGCTTCGTCAAGGATTACTACCGCATCGTTCAGCGTACGTCCGCGCATAAATGCAAGAGGAGCAATCTGAATGATGTTCAGTTCCATGTATTCCTTCAGTTTGGCGGCAGGAATCATGTCTTGCAGAGCATCGTACAGCGGTTGCAGATACGGGTCTATCTTGTCCTTCATGTCTCCCGGTAGGAATCCCAGTTTCTCGCCTGCCTCTACAGCCGGACGGCTTAATATGATTTTTTTGATTTCCTTGTTTTTGAGAGCTCTCACAGCCAGAGCTATTGCGGTATAAGTTTTGCCCGAACCGGCCGGTCCTATGGCGAATATCATATCGTTTTTTTCGAAATCCTTTACCAGTTTCAGCTGATTGGGACTTCTCGGAATGATAGGTTTTCCGGTGACGCTGAACACGATTGCCTCGCTGTTCTTTTCTATTTTTGTGTTTTTGCCTTTTACTATGTCCAGAATAACCTCCTCGTTGAGTGAATTGTATATCGAGCAGTGTTTTTCCAGTGCTGTCACAGCTTCTTCGAAGGCACACATTTCCTCCTCGTCTCCCATTATCTTTATGACATTTCCTCTAGCCACTATCCTCAGTTTGGGAAACAGAGCTTTAATCATTTGCATGTTGACGTTGTTCACGCCATAGAAGATAACCGGATCGATATCTTCAAGTACAATATGTTTTTCTATCATTCAGTCAAATTCAATATCCTTTAGTTTTGTATATTTTTCTGCAAATTTAATGAATCCTTTTGATTGTTATGTACAAACAGGTATAAAAAATGCCGGCTTATGACTAAAGCCGGCAAAAAAATGATACGAAAAACGGTACCGTAAGGTCTATCAATATCCCGTGGAAAATTGCTACGGGAATCATGTCTTTTCCTGAATACCTTGTTATAATAGGTAGTACTACATCCATAGAGTTTACTCCGGCAGCTGATATAGGTGCCAGTTTGCCGAAATATTTCACCAGCAGCGGTGTCCCCAGCAAAGCCATCATCTCGCGGAAGATATTCGAAAGAAGGGCTATGGTTCCCAATTCCGTAGCAAGCTGAATGCCGAGAGATGCTTCCTTGAACTGTGTTATCAGTATTGAAGACAGTGAATAATAGGCAAATCCGCTACCCACAGCCAGACAGTCGAAAATGCTCCATTGCGAAAGAAGCAGACTGGCAAATGCCGAAAACAGCAGTGTGCCGATAATAGTGGCAAGAGGTATGAGCAGATATTTGGGACGTATATCCTTTACTATAGACTTCAGATCCTTGCTCGAACCTATGCTTAGTCCCACCTGCAGCATAAGTGCATACAGTATATACATTGACAGGTTGCTTTTCTGCAAGTCGAGAGGTATTATGTCCAGTACTCCCAATATGCAACCTGCCATAAAAAACAGAAGAACAATCATGCTACCCTTCATGGCTTTCTCCTTTCTTGAAAAACAGTGTCAGTACCAGCCATGCCGCGATGATGCTTCCGCAAGTAGCCGAGAACGCTATTATTGCCGCCTGCCATCCGAAGCTTCCCAGGTTTTCTATTATCCTGTCGTTCGATCCTACTGACAGCCCCATTATGAACAAAAGCAATATGATAGTATAAGAAATGGTCTTTTCTGTTTTTTTCAGAAAATCCAGGTTTCTGAAAATATAACCCAAAATAATTCCTGTGAACATTGTTCCTATGATTGTAAACATAACCGTACTATATTAAAAATGAGAGAATATGATTGCCTTGGGATACATATATAATGTACCTCTTAATAAAGAAAAATGATATGTAGAAGTTATGCTTATTCGAATCCGCTGAACCAATGAACGGACGCACTGCGATGTCCAAATGTAAGATAAATTCGGAGCGGAGTGTGTGGTTGTATGTATGTCAGAATTTTGTTCATCGGTAGTTTGTTTGTTTTGTTTTGCGATGCAAAGGTAAGATGAAATTGCATATTTTCCAAATATTTATAAGTTTTTCATTTGGTATGGAAATTATTTCATTCATAATATGGTAGATAATTGAGTGAAAGTAATAACTTTGCAACTATTAATAATGTAAACATTTATATTTGATATGAATACAGCATTTAACTTTGTTTCTTTATCCTACAGGCAGAGCAGGACATATCTGTTTTCTGTTCTCTTTATACTTGGAAATATACTTCTGCCTCAGTTGTGTCATCTGGTTCATCTTGGCGGTCCTACTATGTTGCCTATTTATTTTTTCACTTTGGTTGGGGCATATAAATATGGAGTGAAGCTTGGTCTGCTAGTTGCAATTCTTTCTCCTCTTGTAAATTCATTTTTCTTCGGAATGCCGGTACCGGCTTTGCTTCCGGCTATAATATGTAAGTCTGTACTGCTTGCGGTGGCAGCTGGATTTTTGGCTAGCCGTACCGGAAAGCTTTCTATATTCTCACTGATAGGTGTCGTACTGTTTTATCAGATAGTAGGCGGGATGGCAGAATGGGCTATAAGTGGCAGTTTTGATGCAGCTCTTCAGGATTTCAGAATAGGTGTTCCGGGAATGCTTCTTCAGATTTTCGGAGGATATTGGCTTTTAAAATCGATTTCAAAAATTTAAATTCATAAAAACATATGACAACATTATTACTATTGGGGATAGGGATGCAGGAAGTCCTGCTTATCGGACTTATTTTTTTGCTTTTGTTTGGTGGAAAGAAGATACCTGAACTGATGAAAGGATTGGGTAAAGGAGTAAAGAGTTTCAAGGATGGAGTGAAAGGAATAGAGGACGATATCGAGATGTCCGATAAAGAAAATAAAGATAAGAAAGCGCAATAAAAGTGGAGCAGGACGATAAAGTGATGACTTTTTGGGACCACTTGGAGGAGCTACGAGGTGTGCTTTTCCGTATAGTTGGGGTGGTAGCGTTGTTCACCATAATAGGCTTTTGTTTCAAGGACCAGCTTTTCGCGGTTGTTCTTGCGCCTAAGGAATCCGATTTCATTTTTTATAGATTCCTATGTCGTTTGTCAGAGTTGCTTGGTATGCCTGGGTTATGTCCGGGCGAATTCTGTTCCACGCTCATCAATACTCAGTTGGCTGGTCAGTTTATGATGCATGCCATGGTGTCAATATACGCAGGTCTGATTGTAGCATCACCATATGTCATCTACAAACTGTTTCATTTTATATCACCTGCGTTATATGAGAATGAACGTAAATATTCTGTTCGTGTGGTAACGAGCGGGTATCTGCTGTTTATTATCGGTGTGTTGGTAAACTATTTTATCATATTCCCGCTTACATTCCGTTTTTTGGCATCCTATCAGGTCAGTCTTGATGTTCAGAACACAATAATGCTTTCATCGTATATCGACACGCTGATGCTTCTGAGCCTGTTGATGGGAATAGTTTTCGAGATACCGGTAGTTTGTTGGTTCCTTGCCAAGATAGGGGTATTGCATTCTTCGTTCATGCAGAAATATAGAAAGCATGCATACGTTGTGGCACTTATAGTGGCGGCTGTGATTACTCCTACGTCTGATGTGTTTACATTGTTGCTTGTTTCAGTACCGATATTTGTATTATACGAAGCAAGTATTCTTATAGTAAGAAAGGTTGATAAGAATGTCGATGATTGATTTAAGAAAATCTATATTTGCAATCTTGTGTTGTATTGTCTCAGCGTCTTATGCCGGCGATACAATAAAGTATTGTTCTCCTCTTGATTTTCCACTGTTATTGAGTGCCAACTTTGGTGAGTTGCGACCGAATCATTTTCATAACGGTCTGGATTTCAAGACAAAAGGTACGGTAGGACATCCAGTAAGATGTATTGCCGACGGGTATGTATCACGTGTTGCGGTTCAGCATAGCGGATATGGTCAGGCTATATATATCACTCATCCCGACGGGCATACTTCCGTATATGGTCATGTTCTTTCATTTGCTCCAGAAGTGGAGAAGTATGTAAGGGACTACCAGTATTCCAACGAGACTTTTGTATGTTATCTCTATCCCGAACCCGGCCAATTCGAGTTCAAGCAGGGCGACATCATAGCATTGAGCGGTAATGAAGGTTCATCTGCCGGTCCTCATCTTCATCTTGAAATAAGAAAAACCGGTACAGATGAATATCTTGACCCTATGCCTTATTTCAGCAGCAAGATAAAGGATACCAAGGCTCCGAAGGCAAGCTTTATAGGACTTTATCTTGTAAAGGGTAAAGGAGTAGTGGAAGGCTCTACCAATAAAAAGATTTACCCTGTGGCATCAATCAAGTCGCCGGTTACTGTATGGGGGCAGATATATGCTGCCATTAGTGCCAAGGATTATATGGACGGCACATCCAATTTCTATGGAGTACATTCCGTAACTCTTTATGTCGATTCTGTTGAGGTGTTCAACAGTAAGACGGACAGGGTTCTTCCCGATGAAAACAGAATGATAAATACCTTTACAGATTATGATGAACTTGTGCGTTCACGCAGATTGATGATGCGTTCGTACAAGTCTCCCGGAAACAAGCTGCGTCTGCATCATACAGGTGATGGAAGAGGTGTAGTAAACATCGATCAGGAGAAGGATTATAAGTTTGTATATGTACTTGAAGACAGTTTTGGTAATAAAAGCACGTACAGGTTTACAGTGAGAGGAAGTAAGCAGGAAATCCCGGAATACCATATGAAAGGAGAGGAACTGTTGCAGTCTTCTCATACGGCTATTATCCAGCGTCCAGGTATGGAGTTTATTATCCCAAAAGGAATGCTTTATGACGATGTGGAAGTTACTGTAGGTATTTCATCCGCAGATACAACAGCCGTTTCTCTTGAATATGATATTGATGCCGGAAACACTCCGCTTCACGGTTATTGTCCACTCGCTATAGGAGTAAGAAAACTGAATACTGTATCTCCCGATAAATACTATATCAGGCAGATTGACGACAGGAGGACATATTATGTAGGAGGTGAATACGACAATGGCTGGATGAGGGCAAAGGTACGTAACTTCGGAAAATATTCTGTGGCTGTTGACACTGTTCCTCCTTCTGTCGTTCCGCTTGATAAGGCAAAATGGCGTTCTACTTCGAATATCCGTTTCAAGGTGTCCGACAAGGCTACAGGGATAGCTTCATATAAAGTATATATCGACGGAAAGTTCGTTCTCTTCGGTCTGAAGAAGGGTATCCTTGTCATCCAGGATAAGGAAAAAGTAAAGAGGGGAGTACCTCACAAGCTGGAGGTCGTGGTGACCGACAATTGCGGAAACGAAACACGTAAACAATTAAATTTCTAAATAACTATTCAATCACAAACGCTTATGACAAACAGATTGTTGATGGCTGTGGTGTTGCTTACAGCCTTTGTAGTAAACGGTTGGGCTTGTACCAACTTTATTGTCGGTAAGAAAGCGTCTGCCGACGGTTCAGTAATAGTGTCTTATTCTGCCGACTCTTACGGTATGTTCGGATGGTTGTATCACTATCCTGCCGCTACACATCCTGATGGTGCCATGCGTGATATTCACGACTGGGATACCGGAAAGTATCTCGGACAGATCAAGGAAGCGAAGCAGACATACAATGTAGTGGGTAATATGAACGAATATCAGGTTACTATAGGCGAGACCACATTCGGTGGTCGTCCTGAACTGGTTGATACTACAGGTATCATGGACTACGGAAGCCTGATTTATGTAGCTCTCCAGCGTTCGCGTACAGCCAAGGAAGCCATCAAGGTTATGACAGACCTTGTAAAGGAATACGGCTATTACAGTAGCGGTGAGTCATTCTCTATTGCCGATCCTAACGAGGCATGGATAATGGAAATGATTGGTAAGGGTCCCGGCATCAAAGGTGCAGTATGGGTGGCAGTCCGCATTCCGGACGACTGTATCGCTGCTCATGCCAACCAGAGTCGTATCCACAAATTCAATCTTAATGACAAGGATAACTGCCTTTATTCTCCGGACGTAATTTCGTTCGCCCGTGAAAAAGGCTATTTCAATGGCAAGAACTCCGACTTCAGTTTTGCCGATGCATATTGTCCACTTGATTTCAGCGGTCTCCGTTTCTGTGAGGCACGTGTATGGAGTTTCTATAATATGTTCAGCAAGACAACTGGTGATGCTTATCTTCCATATATCCTTGGCGAGAGCAAAGATCCTATGCCACTTTATATAAAGGCTGATTCAAAACTTTCTGTACGCGATGTCCAAAGAGCAATGCGCGACCATTACGAAGGTACACCGCTTGACATCACTAAGGATTTGGGCGCAGGTCCTTTCGAAACTCCTTACCGTCTTTCTCCTCTTACATTCAAGGTTGACGGAGTGGAATACTTCAACGAACGTCCTATCTCTACACAGCAGAGTGCATTCTCTTTCGTAGCACAGATGCGTGCCAACCTGCCTGACCCTGTAGGCGGTGTATTGTGGTTCGGACTTGATGATGCGAATATGACTGTCTTTACTCCGGTTTATTGCTGCACGGACAGAATTCCTGTTCCATACGCTGAAGGAAACGGCGACTGCATCACATTCTCATGGGATTCTGCTTTCTGGATTTACAACTGGGTGGCAGACATGATCCGTCCTCGTTACAGCCTGATGATAGATGATATGCGTGCCGTACAGAATGAGCTTGAAGATACTTTCGAATCTGCTCAGTCAGGAATAGAATCCGCTGCACTGAAGTTGTATCAGGAAGACCCTGCAAAGGCTAAGGATTTCCTTACTAACTATACAGATATGACAGCGCGTACTACTATCGACCGCTGGAAGAAAATTGCAGAATTCCTTATCGTACGTTATAATGACGGTGCAAGAAAGAAAGTCAAGAACGGCAAGATGGTTGCTCCTGAAACAGGAAATGTTGCTCCGCTTGAGCGTCCGGGATATCCTGAAGAATTCCTTAAGGAACTTGTGAAAGCTACAGGCGACAGATATAAATCAGTTGAATTGAAATAAAAAAAGAGGCCCTCGGGCCTCTTTTTCTGTTATTGTTAGTTGCGGAAACTCAATCCGTCTCCACCACGTTCCACTATGATTGGTTTTGTGCGGTCTACTTCTTGTGAAAGAAGTTTCTTTGACAAGTCGTTGAGCAGATAACGCTGTATTGCACGTTTTACAGGACGGGCACCGAACTCTGGATCGTAACCTGCTGTAGCTATGAAATCGACAGCCTCGTCAGTCATCTGGAGCTGTACACCGTTCTCTTCAAGCATCTTTCTAATGCCGTTTATCTGCAGACGTACAATCTGTTCTATTTCATTCTTGTTCAAAGGCAAGAACATGATAGTCTCGTCTATACGGTTCAGGAACTCAGGACGGATAGTCTTTTTCAGCATATTCATCACTTCATTCTTGGTTTCCTCTACTATCGTATCATGATTCATCGGAGTGATTTTTTCAAACTGGCTTTGTATGTATGAGCTTCCCAAGTTTGAAGTCATGATGATGATAGTATTCTTGAAGTTCACCGTACGTCCTTTGTTGTCTGTCAGACGACCATCGTCCAATACCTGAAGCAGGATGTTGAACACGTCAGGATGAGCTTTCTCGATTTCGTCGAACAATACTACAGAGTAAGGTTTACGTCTTACTGCCTCAGTCAACTGTCCGCCTTCATCGTAACCAACGTATCCCGGAGGCGCTCCGATAAGTCTTGACACAGAGTGTTTCTCCTGATACTCACTCATATCTATACGTGTCATCAGCGATTCGTCATCGAACAGATATTCTGCCAGTGCCTTGGCCAACTCAGTCTTACCTACACCGGTCGTACCGAGGAAGATGAATGAGCCTATCGGACGTTTAGGATCCTGCAGTCCTGCACGGCTACGTCTTACGGCATCGGATACAGCCTGAATAGCCTCGTCCTGACCTATGACACGCTTGTGCAACTCGTCTTCCAGATGAAGAAGTTTCTCACGTTCGCTTTGCAGCATCTTGCTTACCGGTATTCCGGTCCAGCGTGATACCACGTCAGCAATGTCTTCTGCGGTAACCTCTTCCTTAATCATGGCGCTGTCACCCTGCTTGTGTTTCAGGTCTTCCTGAATATTCTTGATTTCAGCTTCCAAAGCCTGTAACTTGCCGTAACGTATTTCAGCCACACGACCGTAGTCACCCTCACGTTCAGCCTTGTCGGCTTCGAACTTGAGTTGTTCTATTTCCTTCTTGTTCTGCTGAATTTTATTTACAAGTTCTTTCTCACTTTGCCATTTAGCCTTGTAAGAAGTCTCCTGTTCTTTCAGTTCGGCAATCTCCTTGTTAAGCTGTGCAAGTTTAGCTTCATCTTTTTCACGTTTGATAGCCTCACGCTCGATTTCAAGCTGTTTCAATCGGCGTTCAATCTCGTCAAGCTCTTCAGGCAATGAGTCACGTTCCATACGCAGTTTAGCAGCAGCCTCGTCCATAAGGTCGATAGCCTTATCCGGCAAGAAACGTTCTGTGATATACCTGTTACTCAATTCAACAGCGGCTATGATAGCCTCGTCTTTGATACGTACCTGATGATGATTCTCATATCTTTCCTTCAGACCACGTAGGATTGATATTGAGCTCTGGGTGTCAGGCTCGTCCACCATTACAGTCTGGAAACGACGTTCAAGGGCCTTATCCTTTTCGAAATACTTCTGGTATTCGTCCAGTGTGGTAGCACCGATACTTCTCAGTTCGCCACGGGCCAATGCCGGTTTCAGAATGTTTGCGGCATCCATCGCGCCTTCGCCTTTACCTGCACCAACCAGAGTATGTATCTCATCGATGAACAATATTATGTTACCGTCCGATTTTGTTACCTCATTGATGACAGATTTAAGTCTTTCCTCAAACTCTCCTTTATATTTGGCACCTGCAACCAACGCACCCATATCGAGTGAGAACAGCTGTTTGTTCTTCAGGTTCTCAGGCACGTCACCACGAAGGATACGCTGTGCCAGACCTTCCACGATAGCTGTCTTACCTGTACCCGGTTCACCTATCAGGATAGGGTTGTTCTTTGTACGGCGGCTCAAAATCTGAAGTACACGTCTGATTTCCTCATCACGACCGATTACCGGGTCCAGCTTTCCTGTACGTGCAGCCTCAATCAGGTTTATCGCATACTTTGAAAGTGACTGATAAGTGTCCTCGCTTGACTGTGAAGTGACTTTCTGTCCCTGTCTCAATTCGTTGATTGCGGCACGCAATTCCTTGTCGGTCATTCCGGCATCCTTCAGAATTGTTGCCACAGTACTCTTCACATTGAGCAAAGCCAGAAGTATAGCTTCAAGTGAAACGAACTCGTCGCCAAGTTCTTTTGAGTACTCAACTGCCTTTTGCAATACATTGTTGGTATCGCGGCTCAGATAAGCTTCGCCACCGGAAACCTTAGGCAACGATGCAATCTGACGGTCAAGAACAGTAGCTACCTGCTGGCCATTTATTCCAAGCTTCTGGAATATGAAGTTGGTCACGTTTTCGCCCACCTTCAGTACGCCCGCAAGTATGTGTTCCGGCTCTATGGCCTGCTGTCCGCGGCTCTGTGTCAAGTTCACAGCCTCCTGAACAGCCTCTTGCGATTTGATTGTAAAGTTGTTGAAATTCATATATATTCTCCTTTCTTATTTTATACTTTATTTGTTATCCAAAAATCTTTTTACCTGTTATTCCAATACCTTGTTATCCTTGTTTTTACCTTTTGTTTTTAATCACGCTTATACTACTCCAAACTTCTTGCCAAACCCGTTTTTTGAATGATTATATGTCTAAATGTCAGATACTTAGCGCAAAGGACTGCAATTTTGTCCTTTTTCAGGACAGTTTGTCTGTAAAGTTTTTAGTATCTTTACACGGTAATTGAATTTTTATGGAAAAGAAAATAGAATTTGCACCAAACGTGATGCTTATCGATGCATCGTATCTTGATAGAGTGGTCCGTGATATGGCCAATCATTTTTCACCAATAATTAATAGAGAATTGCCTAAGGCGGACCTTGCTTCGTTGCTTGAATGTCTGGCGCTGGATTCCGGAGTTGTGTTGGGTGACAATGCAGTTCAGGTAATTTTCATATACGACTCTGCGGAGCCACGTATGTCGTTCTGTACTCCGTCCGGTTTGGATAAGGAACTCAACAATGTCGCTTTCAAGAGTCAGCTAGGCGAATTTTCCATCTATTCATTCCAGCCTTCTGATATGGCTACATGCGAGGACCTTTTCAACGAGGCTCTTATGCTGGCAGGAGAATCCAAGGACGTGAAACGTGTCGTTACTGTTGCCGATGAAGACGCCTATCAGCAGAAAACACATTCCACACTCAACAAGATAAAAGGAAAAGACAGCGTGACTCTCTTCGGTATGAATCCGCCTAAAGATGAGGCTGCATATTCTTTTGAGATGTTAGGCTTTGCAGTCCTTCAGGCATTAGGTATAAAAGCAGAAGAACTGTGATTTTTAGACAGCTCTAGGTGCTGACGATGGTCAGCACCACTGCCGACGATGGTCGGCACCTCTGCTCACGATGGTCGGCAGCTCTGCCGACGATGGTCAGCAGCAGAATGCATATAGATATTTAAACGGCATTTAAGTACCGTTTAAACAGTATTTAAATGCCATTTAAAAATAAATTAGCCATGTCCGATTTCCGTCTTAAAGTATTTTACAGTGTTGCCAAGAACCTAAGCTTTACAAAAGCCTCACAGGAACTGTTTGTCAGTCAGCCGGCAGTGACAAAACATGTACACGAACTGGAAAGCATGTACCACGTGCGTCTGTTCGACCGTATGAACAACAAGATAACCCTGACCGAAGCTGGAAAGGTGATGATGGAACATTGCGAGCGTATCCTTACGGAGTATCGCAAGATGGAATACGACATGCATCTGCTCAATAACGAATATGCAGGCGAACTTCGTCTGGGGGCAAGTACTACAATAGCCCAGTACATCCTTCCTCCGATACTGGCAAAGTTTACGGAGAAATATCCACAGATAAAGGTGTCGCTCATCGATACCAACTCCCGTAATGTGGAGAACGCCGTATCGGAACATACTATAGACCTAGGTATGGTGGAAGGAGTGTTCCGTACTCCAAATCTGAAGTACGAGGCCTTCCTTTGTGATGAGCTCGTTCCGGTAGTACGTTCGTCAGCATTTCCTGCCGATGTAGAGGAAATAACCCTTGAAGAGTTCTGCAAGATTCCGCTTGTCCTGAGAGAAAGAGGTTCGGGAACACTTGATGCAATCGAGACTGTCCTTGCCGAGGAAGGTCTGAAGCTTTCGTCGCTCAATGTAAGAATGCATTTGGGCAGTACTGAGAGTATCAAGTCATTTCTTTCATGCAGTGATTGTATGGGGATAATATCAATAGCTGCCTTGGTGAAGGAGTTGGGAGAAGGTCTGTTCCGTGTGATAGACGTGTCCGGACTTCAATTTACCCGTCATTTTTGTTTTGTATCAGCACAAGGGCAGGAGATAGAGGCTGCACAGTTGTTCATGCGTTTCGTGCGTAGCAGTCTTGGCAAAGAAAACAAATAAAAATACAATATATAATAATGAGTACAAGAGAAGAACAGATGAAAGCGTTCGGCCGTCTGCTTGATGTGCTGGACGAACTGCGTGAAAAATGTCCGTGGGACAGAAAGCAGACTAACGAGAGTCTGCGTCCCAATACTATAGAAGAAGTTTACGAACTTTGCGATGCCTTGGTTCAGAATGACAAGAAGAACATATGCAAGGAGCTGGGCGATGTACTTCTTCACGTAGTGTTCTATGCAAAGATAGGCAGTGAGACCGGTGATTTCGATATAAAAGATGTATGCGACAAACTATGCGACAAACTTATATTCCGTCATCCGCACGTATTTGGCGAAGTGAAAGCAGATACGGCTGAGAAAGTCTCGGAAAACTGGGAACAGATAAAGCTTAAGGAAAAAGACGGAAACAAATCCGTTTTGAGTGGAGTGCCTGCCGCACTTCCTTCGCTGATCAAGGCATACCGTATTCAGGACAAAGCGCGTAATGTAGGCTTCGACTGGGAAGACAGGGAAGATGTATGGAAAAAGGTAAAAGAAGAAATCACCGAGTTTGAGTCAGAAGTCGGCAATATGGATAAGGAGAAGGCAGAGGCCGAGTTTGGCGATGTGATGTTCAGTCTTATCAATGCGGCAAGGCTGTATAAGATAAATCCTGACAATGCCCTGGAACGCACGAACCAGAAATTTATCCGCCGTTTCAACTATCTGGAGGAACACACTATCAAGGCTGGAAGAAACCTGAATGATATGACTCTCAGCGAGATGGACGAGTTATGGAACGAGGCAAAAAGCAAAGGACTATAGATTTTTGCGATATTTCGGATTGAAACTCTTTCATTTTGAAATCAATTGACTATCTTTGCCGATAAATTAGTTATTAAATATCAATTAGAGATGAATAAATCAATTATCACCGTAGTGGGAAAAGATACTATAGGTATCATTGCCAAAGTGTGTACATATCTGGCAGAAAACAATGTAAACATACTCGACATTTCGCAGACTATCGTTCAGGAATATTTCAACATGATGATGATTGTTGATATGTCAGCTATCGATAAACCTTTCGAACAGATAGCTACAGAAATGTCAACTCTGGGAGAGACAATGGGAGTGCAGGTGAAATGTCAGAGAGAGGAAATCTTCGACAAGATGCATCGTATCTAAGGAGTTGTAAGTTCTTAGTTTCTAGTTTTTAGATTAAAAACCCACAAACTTATGATAAATATATCCGAGGTTATTGAAACCAATAAAATGATAGAAAAGGAAAATCTTGATGTCCGCACCATCACTATGGGTATCAACCTTCTTGATTGTGCCGACGGCAATCTTGATGTCCTTTGTCAGAATATATACAACAAGATAACACGTCTTGCCGGTAAGCTGGTAAGTACAGGCGAGGAAATATCAAAGGAATTCGGTATTCCTATCGTGAACAAACGTATTTCCATCACTCCTATAGCCCTTGTAGGGGGAGCAGCATGCAAGACTTCCGACGATTATGTAAAGATAGCTCAGACTCTGGACCGTGTGGCAGCCGAATTGGGAGTGAACTTCATAGGAGGATACTCTGCCATCGTATCAAAAGGCATGAGCCATAGCGACGAACTGTTCGTACGTTCTATTCCTAAGGCATTGGCATGTACAGAGAGAATATGCAGCTCTGTCAATGTAGGTTCTACAAAGACAGGACTCAATATGGATGCCGTACGCCTTATGGGAGATATCATAAAGGAAACTGCAGAGATGACAAAAGACCGTGACTCTTTGGGTTGCGCCAAACTCGTAGTACTTTGCAATGCTCCTGATGATAATCCGTTCATGGCAGGTGCATTCCACGGAGTGTCTGAAGACGATGCTGTTATAAACGTGGGAGTAAGTGGCCCTGGAGTAGTGAAATATGCACTCGAGCAGATACGTGGAGCAAGTTTCGAAGTCCTTTGCGAAACAATCAAGCGTACTGCATTCAAGATTACACGTGTAGGTCAGCTTGTAGCACAGGAGGCGTCTCATCGTCTTGGTGTTCCTTTCGGTATTATCGACCTTTCGCTGGCACCAACACCTGCTGTTGGCGACAGTGTGGCTGAAATCCTTCAGGAGATAGGACTTGAGTATCCGGGTGCACCGGGAACAACAGCAGCCCTTGCATTGCTTAATGATCAGGTTAAGAAAGGCGGTGTTATGGCGTCATCATACGTAGGAGGACTTAGTGGAGCATTTATTCCTGTCAGTGAAGACCAGGGAATGATTGATGCTGTAGTGGCAGGAGCTCTTACAATAGAGAAGCTGGAAGCCATGACATGTGTATGCTCTGTGGGACTTGACATGATAGCAATTCCTGGCGATACTCCGGCTACATCTATTGCAGGTATGATAGCCGATGAGGCTGCCATAGGTATGATAAACCAGAAGACGACAGCGGTACGTGTAATTCCTGTAGTGGGAAAGACTGTGGGCGAAACAGTGGAATTCGGAGGTCTTTTGGGTTATGCTCCGGTTATGCCGATTAACCGTTTCAGCTGTGATGCTTTCGTAAATAGAGGAGGACGTATTCCTGCTCCTATACATAGTTTTAAGAACTAGAAAGAAATAATTTAGTATAGATGACGAGTCTTTCTCTTTAAGAGTATGGCTCGTCATTTTTTTATGTGTTGTTTGCGGTTAACTCTAGTTAACCGAGTGTTAGCTATGAGTTAACCGCAAATCTGGTTCCAACATACGATCTTTGTCATATAAACATTAAATGAATGTATTTATGAGAAAGATTATTACCTTTATTCTATTTCTTTCGGCTGTTGTGCTGAATGCGCAGGAAACAGCCTTGTTTCGCGTCACATACGATTGTGATGCTTTGTATAGTAAGACACGCAAGACCTACAGATGGTTTCTGGATGTAGGCAAAACCCAATCCGTTTTCTATAATCCGAATAACAGGGCATGGGCGTCGGAATATGATAATATTTCCAAAGAAACGGATATTGCGACAGCCTTGGCGAGGGCACAGAATGCAAACATAAAGTATGGAAACAAGAACTCTCTGGAAGTTCTGACGGGTGCGCCATCGTCTGATGAATATACCTATATGAAGTATATCAAGACAAATAAGTTTATATACACCGAGAAACTTCCGCAGATAGAGTGGGAATTATCTGACAGTACCAAAACGATTTGTGATTATCAGTGCAAGAAGGCCGTAGCAACAGTTTATGGCAGAACATGGACTGTGTGGTACACACCAGATATCCCAGTTTCGGCAGGTCCTTATGTTCTGAAAGGTTTGCCCGGTGTTATTCTTGAGGCATGCGATGCTGACAATCTTTTTCATTTTGTTGCGGTAGGTCTGGAACAGAATGTTTCTGACGCCAGAATAGAGTTGTTCGAAAAGGACAAGGCTCTGAAGTGTTCACGTTCGAAATTTCTGAAACTGAGGAAATCCGAGGAAGGGAAGACTTATGGAGAAGCGGTAAAAGAATTGGGTATCAACCTGGTAAAGGCTGTTGATATCAACGGTAAAGATATAACCAATACAATTAAGCCTGCAAGTAATTATCTTGACCTTGAATAATACCATTTGAAAATACATCATTCGTATGGTTATGGTAAGAATCATTCTATTGTGTTTCTCTCTTGCTGTTTCTTTGTGTCTGTCTGCGCAATCTTCTGCTGTTATCTCTGGTAAGGTGGTTGATACATCCGAAAATGGAATGTATGGAGTGAATATTGTGGCTTATAATGAATCAGGCAGGCAACTGTGTTATGCCATTTCGGATGCTGAGGGTTACTTTACTCTTAAGTCTGTAGGTGGAATTGCATATATCAGATTCAGCTTTCTGGGGTATGAAACACAGACTGTAAAGTATAATCCTGCGGTAAATAAGGTTGTTGTCAGAATGAAAGAAACAAGCTTTCAGCTTCGTGAGGTTTCTGTAAAAGCCGAACGTATAAGTGAAAGGGGTGATACTCTGACATATTCCGTAGCAGGTTTCAAGCAGATACAGGACCGCAGTATAGCCGATGTGATAAGGAAAATGCCAGGTCTGGAAGTAAAGCCTAACGGCAGTATATCTTATCAGGGAAAATCGATAAATCATTTTTACATTGAAGGTCTTGATCTGATGGGAAGTCAATATGCCCAGGCCAGCAATAACATATCGGCAGACAAGGTGGAGAGTGTTCAGGTCTTGGAAAATCATCAGGCTGTAAAGTCCTTGCGTGATATTGAGTTCAGTGATAAAGCAGCATTGAACATAGTTCTTAAAGATGATGCCAAGTCTGTTTGGACGGGTTTGGCTGATATAGGATTGGGATGGGCGGAAAAGAGTGATGGCTTCCTTTACGAGAACCGTCTGATGGGGATGAATTTCAAGAAGAATTTCCAGACATTGTTGCTTTATAAAAACACCAATACAGGGACAAATATTGCAGATGAGATTTTAAGCCTTTCCGACTTGTTGGAATATCGTGGAGAAGCGAATATTATCAGTTTGCTAGATTTGGGCGGTCCTGCCTTTGATGCCGAAAGATATACATTCAATAAAAGTCATCTTCTTTCCGGCAACTGGCTTTGGAGGACCGGAAAAGATTCAGACCTGAGAATACAGGCAAGCGGACTGTTTGACAGTGAGGAGCAGCAGAGAAAGAGTTCCACTACATATCTGGATTTAGACGGTTCGCCGGTAATCACGGAGGATTGGAATGTGGAAAGCAGACGAAAGGAGGCAAAGGGAGAAATCACATATACGCTGAATAAGGAAAGGACATATCTGAAAAGCATTTCGAAAGTGTATTACGACTGGAATGTAAGTCAGGGCAATATACTTTATAATGACAGGCTTACCGCTCTTTCTGTCAAACCTTATAAACGTATGGTTTCGGAAGATTTACTGTTGTCGCATACTACGGCAGGGGGGAATGTCATTCAGTTCAATTCCTCTACCGGTTATACCCGTTTGCCGGGACAGTTGCTTACGATAAACGGCATCAGTCAGTTGCTTGATATGGATTTATTCTCTTCGAAAAATCATGTGCAGTATAAAAAGAAGTTCGGAGCATTGTTTTTTGATAATATGATTGGGTTTGACAGTCGTTATCAGAAGATAAACAGTACAGACTGGAAGCTACAACAGTTATATTGGAGTCCGTCTGTTAGTCTGAAACATAAGGGGCATGAGATAACGGCAAAAGCCAAGGTCAGCTATGTGAATCAGTTATTGGATAATTCGGGGAATGGGACTGCTGATAAGCTTCGTTCTTCAGACTTCTGGATTGAGCCTAATCTGAACTGGAGATGGGAAATGTCTCCAACATCGAAACTTATTCTTGATTACCGTCTGGCGGCCGATCCGTATGATGCAAAGAAACTTGTTACAGAACCTCTTTTCACTTCGTATGCTCAATGTACTGTAGGAATAGGGGAACCGGAAACTCAGTTTGCTCATTCTCTGAGCGCTTCGTTTACTTATCGTAATCCTCTTTACGGTCTGTTCGCCTATCTGCGACCTGTGTATATTCATAATAAGGGTAACATTCTGTATAGCGGAGAGCTGGATTCCGGAGTGTATAATATGGTGGCTACATCCGGGCGTTATAGTACAGATTCATATATAGTTGACGGACGCATAGCCAAGAATTTCTTTTGGGCAAATACCACTCTTGGGATTGGAGGGGGAGTAAACTCCTCCGAATCGCAGATATTAGTTTCCGGAGTGTTGGCTAAAAACAGGATGAATGTGTATAATGCGTCGTTAGACTATTCATTGAAGCCTGTGAAAGGTATATCAATACAGGGTGAGTCAAAAATGATGATATGCAATAGACAGGAAAAAACAGCTCCATACAATGAAAGTGCTGTAATTGACTGGTCGCATTCGCTTGGGGTAAATTTCAATCCCGCAGGCGGATGGATATTCTCGCTGAATAATGAAATATATCACAGCAATGAAAAATCTTTTGGAGTGAACAGCTTCTGTGATATCTCTGTAGGGTATAAATCAAAGAAGTGGGAACTGTCGCTTGTGGCAGACAATATTATCGGCAATTCTGTTTATGAGCAGGTTAATGTAAGTTCAATCACCCGTTTTTACTCTATGACCCGACTCAGACCACGTGAATATCTCATGAAGTTGAGTGTGGATTTGTGATTATATTGCCTTAAAACTATTACTTTTGTTCTGTTAAACAGATTTATTTGGTATGAAGATAGACAATAAACATAGATTTCTGATTATTGCAGTAATTTCAGTTGTCATGATTGCTGCTTATGAGGGGTATTGGCTTTCGGGGCTTTACAAGTCTCAACGAAAATCTTTGGAGGTACAAATCAGTTCATTGATTTCCAAGTCTGAGCTCGCAGCTTATTCGTTTCATTTAAAACGAGAGCAACTGACAGACTCCATAGCATTTTTGAGCCCTGATAATTTGTCGAAGATTGTATCAATAAAAAGAGACTCTTCTTCTGATAATAAAATAAGGTCAATAAGTGTATATAGGCGTGACGACTTTAACAAACAGGTGGCATCTTCAGTGACTTCTCCGGAATTTTATGAAATGATGGACTCCATACTTTTTCAGAATTTTAAGGAGGCAGGTATAGATGAAGTCTTCCGTCCGTTGGATACACAGGAGTTTGTATCTAACGTAAATCCCGATTCTGTTGTTCGAGATGGATATATCATAGTTAAATCAACTTTTGGTAAAACACCTTATTCATTTGATACCGGGCTGATGACCGGATATATACTGTTGAATATGTCAGGCATTATATTCACTTCGTTGATGGTTGTCGCCATAGTGATATTCTCTTTCTGGTTTTTTATTAGAACGCTGAAAAAGCAGATGGAATTGGATGAAATGAAAAGCAGTTTTACGAGCAATATCACTCACGAACTGAAGACTCCAATTGCAGTGGCATACGCGGCAAATGATGCATTGCTGAATTATGGCTTGGCGGATAATCCTGTAAAAAGGGAGGAATACCTGCTTGATACAAGGGAACAGCTGGAAAAACTGAGTGCCCTTGTGGAACGTATTCTTTCGATGTCAATGAAGGAAAGGGGTAATTTCCGGTTGGACGTATCGGAGACAAATATTAGAGATATGTTTGAGAAAATAGTACAGGAAACCAGGTTACGTACTGCAAAAGCCTGTGATATACAGATAGAGGCCGATGAAAATCTGACTGCAGTATTCGATGCAAAACTGATGTCGAGCGTGGTTTCTACTTTAGTTGATAATGCGGTAAAGTATTCAGGTGAACCGGTGAGGATATTGCTCAAGGCAATCAGAAAATCAGATAAGTTGTTTATTTCAGTATCAGACAATGGAATTGGAATAGCACCGGAACATCAGAGACATGTGTTCGGGAAATTCTATCGTGTTCCTCATGGCGATGTGCACGAAGTGAAAGGATATGGCATAGGTCTTTATTTTGCAAAAACGATTGTGGAAAGACATGGAGGACGGATTTCATTGACAAGTACTCCGGGTAATGGAAGTACGTTTACAATTGAATTATAATGATATGGGAAAGATAAAAGTATTGCTTATTGAAGATGAAATAACTCTGGCAAAGATAATTAAAGATACACTGGAAAGTGTTGGCTTTGACGTCTGTTTGGCATACGATGGCGAGGAGGGATTGAAACTATTCTTTGAATCAAACCCCGATGTCCTGGTTTCTGATATAATGATGCCAAAGATATCAGGGCTGGATGTGGTAAAGAAAATACGTAACACCGATAAAACTACACCAGTAATATTTCTGACGGCAAAAACGGAGGTGGATGACGTAGTGGCAGGATTTGAAACCGGTGCCAATGACTATATCCGCAAACCGTTTGCTATGAAGGAACTAATAGTACGTATAAAAGCTCTGACCGGACGTATTTCTTCAAAAGAGGAATCGGAACAGCATATGTTTAATATTGGAGATTATGAGTTTGATGCGGACAAGGGTATTCTTTTATATATACCTACTGGTGAAACAGAACAACTTCCAAATAGAGAGACAGAGGTCTTGAAAAGATTCTGTCAGAATTTCGATTCTATTGTTCCCATGCAGAATGTGTTGCTGGAATTATGGGGAAACGATGATTTTTTCTGTACAAGAAGTCTGCAAGTGTTGATAACAAGGATACGGCACCGCTTGTCGAAGGATAAACGTATCCAGATTATTAATATTAGGGGAAATGGATATAAACTTTCGTTGGATTAGTTTATTGTATTATTTGAAAGATGTTTCTTGCTGTAATCTTGATGAAATAGCAACATAGTTTTATTTCAATTTTGATTGCTGTTGTCGTTCTTTTTGTTTTTACGTCTTATTTGATAAAAAAACATTAGGATAATTTGTTTTCATTTTATATTTTTGTGCATAATTAATCATATAATCAATAATCATTTTAATAATAACTAATCATGGGAAACGAAGAATTAATTAAGCTTTGTATTGAAAAGGCACAGAAATGGTTGACACCAGCATATGATGCTGAAACTCAGGCAGAAGTAAAACGTATGATAGAAAACGAGGACAAGACAGACTTGATTGAAGCATTCTATAAAGATCTGGAATTCGGTACAGGTGGTTTACGTGGTATCATGGGTGTTGGCTCAAACCGTATGAACATCTACACTGTAGGTGCTGCTACTCAGGGATTGTCCAACTATCTTAACAAATGTTTTGCAGGCAAGAAAGATATCTCTGTAGTTGTTGGTCACGACTGCCGTAACAACAGCCGCCTGTTTGCTGAGATTTCTGCTAATATCTTCTCTGCAAACGGTATTAAGGTATATCTTTTCGATGATATGCGTCCTACTCCTGAAATGTCGTTCGCTATCCGTCACCTTGGCTGCCAGAGCGGTATCATCCTTACTGCTTCACACAATCCAAAGGAATACAACGGCTACAAGGCATACTGGGATGATGGTGCACAGGTTCTTGCTCCACACGACAAGGGTATCATCGACGAAGTTAACAAGATTGCTTCTGCTGCAGATATCAAATTCGAAGGCAACAAAGACCTTATCCAGATTATCGGTAAGGATGTGGATGATGTTTATTTGGAAAAAGTTCACTCAATTTCTATCGATCCTGAAGTTATCAAACGTCAAAAAGATCTTAAGATCGTTTATACTCCTATCCACGGAACAGGTATGATGCTTATCCCTCAGGCTCTTAAGATGTGGGGATTCGAAAATGTTCACTGCGTACCTGAACAGATGGTAAAGAGTGGTGACTTCCCGACTGTAATATCTCCAAACCCTGAAAATGCTGAGGCTCTTACACTTGCTATCAACCTTGCAAAGAGTATCGATGCTGATATCGTTATGGCTTCCGACCCAGACGCTGACCGCGTGGGTATGGCTTGCAAGAATAGCGAAGGCGAATGGGTACTTATCAACGGTAACCAGACTTGCTTGATCTTCTTGTACTACATCATCAAGAACCGTATCGCTATGGGTAAGATGAAGGGTAATGAGTTCGTTGTGAAGACTATCGTTACTACTGAACTTATCAAAGCTGTGGCTGACAAGAACAATATCGAAATGTATGATTGCTACACAGGTTTTAAATGGATTGCACGTCAGATCCGTCTGAACGAAGGTATCAAACAGTATATCGGTGGTGGTGAAGAAAGCTACGGATTCCTTGCTGAAGACTTTGTTCGTGATAAAGATGCAGTTTCTGCTTGTGCTCTTCTTGCTGAAATCTGTGCTTGGGCTAAGGATCAGGGCAAGACATTGTACGATGTATTGATGGAAATCTATGTTGAATACGGTTTCTCTAAGGAAGTGACTGTTAACGTAACTAAACCGGGTAAGAGTGGTGCTGACGAAATCAAGGCTATGATGGACAACTTCCGTGCATGTCCTCCTAAGGAACTTGGCGGTTCTAAGGTTGCTCTTGTTAAGGACTACAAGACTCTTAAGGCAACAGACGGCAACGGTAATGTAACAGACATTGATATGCCGGAACCATCTAACGTACTTCAGTTCTTCACAGAAGACGGTACTAAGATTTCTGTACGTCCTTCAGGTACAGAGCCTAAGATTAAGTTCTATATGGAAATCAAGGGTGAAATGGCATGCCCTAAGTGCTATGCAGGAGCATGCGCTGACGCTGAAGAAAAGATTGAAGCTGTCAAGAAATCTCTTGGTATCTGATATATCTCATTTAAATGGCTTTTAAACACCGTTTAAATACTGTTTAAACAGTGTTCAAATGATATTCATACTGCATCGGATGATGATTGTGAGAACAATATCGTCCGGTGCAGTTTATTTTTTGTTAAAATCCTGATTACCCTACGTCCATGAGTGTAGAAAATACATTACCTTTGCATCCCGGTAAAAAGTACAGGATATATGGCAAAGTCTAAAGAGATGACATCTGGGGCTCCTCTGCCTCTTATATTGAATTTCACAGTTCCACTCTTATTGGGAAATCTGCTTCAGCAGACATATTCGTTTGTAGATGCTGCGATAGTGGGTAAGTTTCTTGGTATAAATGCACTGGCATCTGTAGGTGCAAGCACGTCTGTCGTGTTTCTTATCCTTGGCTTCTGTAATGGATGTTGCGGTGGTTTCGGTATTCCTGTTGCTCAGAAATTCGGTGCACGCGATTATGTCACTATGCGCAGATTTGTATCGGTCAGCCTGAAACTGGCTGGAGTGATGTCTGTTGCTATAGCCATTGTTACGAGTCTGCTTTGTGCCTATATCTTGAAATGGATGCAGACACCTGATAATATCATGGAAGGAGCTTATCTATATCTCTTGGTAACTTTTATCGGTATTCCATGTACTTTCTATTATAATCTTCTTTCCAGTATAATACGTGCATTGGGCGACAGCAAGACACCATTCTGGTTCCTTCTAATATCTACTGTACTGAACATTGTTCTCGATCTGGTATGTATCCTGGTGTTGGGATGGGGGGTTGCCGGTGCTGCTATAGCCACTGTCGTTTCGCAGGGAGTATCGGCGCTGATGTGCTACAAATATATGTATCGCAAGTTTGACATTCTTAAAACAGCTCCTGCAGACAGACGTTTCCGACCTGAATTGGCGAAACAGTTGCTCTACATAGGTGCACCTATGGGACTCCAGTTTTCCATAACAGCCATTGGCAGTATAATGCTTCAGGGTTCCAATAATGCTTTGGGGACGGCATGTGTGGCGGCATTTACTGCAGCTATGAGGATAAAGATGTTCTTCCTCTGTATGCTCGAAAGTCTTGGTATGGCAATGGCTACATACAGCGGACAGAACTACGGAGCAGGAAAACCGGAGAGAATATGGCAGGGCGTTAAAGCATCAATGTTGCTTACTGTAGCCTATGTAGCAATGGTGAATCTGGTCTTGTGGAATTTTTCTGAAGAGATAGCCATGCTGTTTGTCGATGCCTCTGAAACAGAAGTATTGGCCGACACGGCATTGTTTCTGCATGTATCGGCTTCATTCTTCATATTTTTGGGTATGGTGTGTATATTCAGATATACCATTCAGGGAGCCGGTTATACCCAGTTGTCTATGCTTTCCGGAGTGGCAGAGATGATAGCCCGTGTATTGGTCAGCGTAGTGGCTGTTCCAATGTGGGGATACTGGGCGGTATGCTTTGGTGATCCTGTGGCATGGATGTTTGCCGTGGCCTTTCTTCTTCCGGCATTCAGATATGTATATCGCAGATTATGTCATATAGTGGAAAAAGAGAAAGTTCTGCATACTGCATGATTTAGTTTTTCACTTTCATCCTTTTCCAGATGCATCGCGGTATGAGTTTCCAGAAGAATACCAGTATGCTGTATTTCCAGTCTATCACAGCTATTCTTTTATTTCTCTTTAAGGCTTTTACTATCAGCTTTGCTGCGTATGACGTTTTCATCAGCATAGGATAATTCTTGCCGTCGTTAAGCAGACTTGTAGCGACGAATCCGGGGCGTATGTCCGTGAAACGGATATCCAGCTTCTGCATAGTGGCAAGTTGCTCTAATGCATCAATATATGTATTTTGAAATCTTTTTGTGGCAGAATATGCAGGTGCTACACCCAAACCTTTCGTTCCGGCAATGGAACTTATCACTGCAATATGTCCTCTGCCTTTTTCCCTGAAATATCTGAAAGAAGTACCTACCAGTCTGGTAAATCCGGTTCCGTTTGTTTCAAGTGTATTCAGTTCTATATCGGCATCAAGTCTCGCATTCTGATATCCTATACCAGAACTGTGGAAATACATATCCATACCGCCAAGTTCGCCAATCAGAGATAGAAGTTCCTCGTCGGCATTGCAGTCCTTTACGTCTATGGCTTTTACGCATACCTGTCCTGGATATTCCGACTGTAATTTTTTCAGGTTCTCTTCTCTTCGGCCTGCCACTCCCAGTTTCCAGCCATCTGCAAGCAGAAGTCGTGCCACTTCATAGCCTAATCCTGAAGTAGCTCCCATAATTACTGCACGTTTCGTATTGTTTGTCATTGCTGTTCTTTATCTGTTTGATTTTATTTCGTAAATAAATTCTTTATATTCAGGAATATTAGTGTTTTTCCCTAAATAATATTTTGCTATCATTGGCATCTGCTCATTTAGGCTGATAAACTCTCTTCCTAAGTGACTGCAGAATGCCATATATGCATTCCTGTTAGCCATGTTTCCTGCATCATCCCTGTATATGGTGATGTAGTGGTTCGTTGGGCGTGCATGTACCACCTGGTTTATGTGCATGGCAAGATGTCTTGCTTCGATAGGGGATATGCATCCCATAATGTTCGACATATTGAATATAACAAGTTCAGGAAGTACGGAGTGTGATTTCCAGAAACTGTCGCTTACAGCCGTGATGCGTGGATACAGACTCCATTTCACGTGTTTGTAGTTTTCTGATGTAAGGAATTTTTCGCTCGTTTGTCCCATTTCTTCCGTAGGGTATATTCCCAAGTAATATATATCCGTATGGCTCAGCTGCCTGCACAGGTCTATGAATGCCAGGCCTGATGCAGCCGATTCATATGATATATCGCAGAATACCACTCTTCCCGAAACATTTCGTATGGCATTCCTCAGCCAGTTTCCACAGTCCTCGTACATTGCCATGGCAGCCGAATATTGTTTTCTCATTTCATGAAAGTTGAACAGTAGGGCGTAGTCATCTGTTTTCAAGCCGTGTAAAGAGTTGAAATCTGTTCTCCCGTATGAAATCAGTTCCTTGGCACGTGCGACATCCATTCCTGATAAATGGACTTTCTCCGAATATTGTTTTTCTATAATATCCTTGAATGCTTGTTCAAATTCCGGTTTTATGGAATACGATTTATCATCCGTTTCCCAGTTCATGTCGTATGAAGGTATAGTAAAGTTACCTTTACAGAAGTCATCTGTATTGGTATCAATAAACCCGTTGTTCATGCGGATATATTCCATCAGTTTATAGAACGTGATGTTCGCACTAAGCACCTGCGGATTGCCTGTCATTATCATCTGCTTTCTGGCACGGGTGATGGCTACATTCAGTTTCCTGTCTATGATTGCATTTTCCTCGCGGAAAGTGTTCGATGTAAGGAAATTCAGCTGGCTGGTATTTCTTACGGTGAAGGAATATATTATAATATCCCTTTGGCTTCCCTGATATCTTTCTACAGTGTCTATGGAGATATTCATCAGTTCCGGAATGCCGAGAGATGAAATTTCCTTTCTTATCATTGCTATCTGATTGCGATATGGCACAATGATTCCTACAGTTTTGTCTGTATCAAAATAGTTTTCTGTCAGGCTGTAAATTCTTTTCAACAATGCGGCTATGATTTTTGCTTCGTTTATGTTGGCTTTATCCGATGATGCTGATATATTTTCCGGGGTAGGTGCAGTGATGAAAACCATCCTTCTCGAAGTTAGAAGCTTTTCTATCATATCTGGATTTTCCGGAATATTTGCATACGGCAATTCCTCTTCCTGATGGGGTAGAGGTACACATTCCAGGTACTCACGGCTATAGAACGTCGTGTTTGGGAATTCGGCGATAGCCGGATGCATTCGTCCCTGTTTCCTCAGTACGCTTTTAGCCTTTTCATCGCTCTGTCTGTACAGTCTTTCGAACAGCGAGTTTCTGCAATCATACAGTCCTATGGTATTCAGAAGAGGGTCTGTAATCTTTGCGCTTTCTGCATTTTGGAGTGCAATGGCAGGCAACTGTTTGTAATCGCCTATAAGCACGAATTTATCTATTGCATTATAGTTGCCACTCCTGGCAGAGAGTATTCCTATCAGGTCGGGTTCAAGAATCTGCGAAGCCTCGTCTATTATTGCCATATCGAAGTGCTTTATGTCGAACAGATTGAGTCTGTTGTTTATGGCGGTAGTCGTTCCTACGAATATCCTTGTATCCGAAATTTTCTTTTTGATATCAGTCAGTTTCGGACAGTCTTCCAACTGATTTTTCAGTAGGAATGGTTCGAATCTTTTGTCGCACGACATTTCATGCCCTATACGAATAAAAGGGGTATCGGATGCTATTCCGGAATCAACAAGCATACTGCAAATCTCATCTACAGCCCTGTTGGTATATGATAATAACAGTATGGACGTATTTTTTTCTGAAAGAGCTTCTTCAACCATAAATCTCAATGCACACGAAGTCTTTCCCGTACCCGGAGGTCCTACAAGCAAGAAGTAGTCCTCTGCCTGTTTCTCCTTGAGAATGATTTCATCAAAACGTCCATAGCTGCCGTTCAACTTTACTCCCTCATTAAACGATGGTTCTCTGGCCCCAAGGAGAAGTTCCTTTCTGTCTGTACGTGCAGAAAGGAAAGAGAAAAGCCCTCTTATTCCTGCCGAAGCGGAAACGTCCGAAGAATCATGTTCTATGGCAAAAGTATCGTTATTTCCACCTATTATGTCCTTGTTCTGCTGTCCGTTCCTCAGTATTATTGTTATATTGTCGGGAGTTATTTCTGTTATGTTTCCTTTCATGAGAATTTCGTCTCTCACGTCTGGTTTTTCTGTATATGGATAGAATATTATTATATCTCCTTTTCTGAAGTTGGGCAGGAAATCATCTCCTTGAGCAGGTATGCTGAGTTCTATCAGGTCATATCCCTTGTTGGGTGAACTCTTGCGTTTGTCCTTTATTTTCAGACCGGTAAGGATATTACCGTTTTCTATTTTCTCGGCCAACGGAGTGTTCCAAACCGAGGCAAATCCTCTGGATAAGTCGTCACTGCCGCCTGTGCGAGCCAGTACCGATTCTTTTGATATGAATGTAAAGAAACGCTGGAAATAAGCCTTTTCCAGTGATGAGCAGTGCTTCAGAGTCTGAATTGTTTTATAAAGTTCAGGTTCCTGATAGTCGGTCCACAGTTTGTTGTGTACCTGAAGTTCGTTCAGCAGGTCTGTATCAATTTCTTCTGTCACTTTAGAAATGGCTCCTTCGCTGAAAGCCATTTCGTTGCACACTATCATGTTTCTCAGTTTGATACTTTCACGGAATAGTTTGTCGGTAAAGTGTTCAATGATAAGTCCGTCTGTATATCTGGAATAAAGCAGGAAGGTCTGCATATCTTCAGTGGCCTTTCCGAAATTATACATCAGAACACCCTGATACAGCATCATCTGTATGAAATGGTCTTCCTTATGCCTTTTGTTGTACTCATCCTTTTTGCCTGATTTTT
Source organism: Bacteroides caecigallinarum (assembly GCF_021530995.1). GTDB lineage: Bacteria > Bacteroidota > Bacteroidia > Bacteroidales > Bacteroidaceae > Phocaeicola > Phocaeicola faecigallinarum. The sequence continues at coordinate 1,934 of NZ_JADYTF010000001.1, read as the reverse complement.
GTTCTATCAGTACCTTGAAATCCTTCTGAAGCAAGTCCACACGTCCCTGCAAACCGAGTTTTTCGCATATAAACGATGCTTCAAGCATAACCTTGTTTCTGTCGAAAGAAGGAATGCTGTGCGGTAGAATATCGTTTACGAAGGAACGAATATTCATCATCTGTGCCTGTGCCATTGTATGGAAATTGTCAGGTATAGGGCAGGTACAGAAATCAAGTGCCGAAGCCGAGAAGAATTTCTTCAGGCTGCCTGCGTATGTCACAGGTTGTGTATTCCTTTCGTTTATATAATCGTCCAGAAACAGTCCGGCGAGGTTACCCATAAGTATGTGGTGTGTATTTGCCTTAGGCTTTATTCGGCTCATGAAAAAGTTCAACGGATGATGTCCGTACTCCCTGAAGCATGAAGCCAGCGAACTGATATCTAGCAGAAAGTCCGGATGTAATATTATCAGTTCCGGTATATAGTGGTTTTCTTCATCTACTTTAACACCAAGCAGGTTTATCTGCATGTTTTCCTCAAGCAGATCATTCAGATACAGCATGTCGCCGTTAAATCCTCCCTTGGCATAGTTGATTACTATCATCGGATCATCCTCGCTGTCGGTAGATGCGAAAATAAGATTCTCGTTCCAGCTGTTCACTGAGGCTCTAACGTAAGGAATATGCGAAAGGCGTGTTCCGCTGTACGGGCGGTTGGAATGAGGAATCTGAGGAAGTATGGATGCCGGTATGTCCTCTTCAAAACCTAGTGATATAAATCTCACTATAGCTCTGAGGTCGTAGAGATATTCGTTCATGTCCGGCTGGAATTTATCACCCATTGCCGAGTTGCAGTTACGCCTCATAGTCTGTATGGCGTATCTGTCCGAAGGAGTCATCTTCTTTTCCTTGCATATAAAGTCCAGTCTGGAGAACATATTTGCAAATGAAGCTGTCACTCCTGTGGTTAGTTCGTAGCATGCCTGTTGCAGAACCTTATATAGCAAAATATACTTAGCCCGCAGGTTGTCTTGCGACGCTGCGGGCTGAGTATGTATTTTTTCTATTCTTTGGAAAAAATCAAAAGACTGTATATCTATGTGTTCCGGTCTGTCTGTCATCAGTTTTCGGTTGTGTCTTCCAGAATATATTCAATTGTTGCCTTTTCAAGTCTAGGATACTGACTCTGATATGTTTCAGTCACATCATGTCGAAGAACCTTATATGTGTAATTGTTTTCAGTTTTATCAATCAGATCCAATTCTATTTTGTTGTTTCCTGCCAGTGATATGTCGAAACTTAATATCTTGTTTCCATTTTCCGGATCGTAAGATTCTTTCTGACTGAAAATTCCTGTTACTGCACTTGCACCCTTTTGTGGATATATGGTAACATTACCTCCGTTAAGCTCTTCTACAGTATAGGTAAATTCTATAGATCCTCCAGTCTTCATTATTGCGCTGTTTGTTATATCTTCTTCAATCATTTTTGTTTCATCCTGAGTTAATGCTCCTCCTATAACTTCAGTAGAGATATTATTTACATGGAATATGCGTGCCTGATTTTTAACGGTTATAACAAATCTGCTTTCATTCTTCTCGTAATCAGTAATACGCATAATGCCATTTCCTATCTTTACTGGAGTAAGCGATAATTTTTCTCCATTGTATTCATAGCTGACGATATCTTTGTTAAGATTTTCCAGTATATATTTTCCGTTGCCTCCCTTGATGTAGAAATCCTGTCCTTCTGTGAAAGCATCGATATATATAGTGTCATTATTTGTAATATGAGTCTTTCCGTCAGCACTGACCAATGTTATCGGAGCATAGCTTTCACCGCAAGAGGCAAGGAAAGCTGTTAATAATATATTAGTAATTACAATTAGAGTTGATAATAGATTTCGTTTCATATGTTTCATTTTTTTTGTTATTATGTCACAAAGATATATGT
>NZ_JADYTF010000019.1 GCF_021530995.1 Bacteroides caecigallinarum | reverse complement strand
CTATAAATAGAGAACTGAGTGATTACGAACTTTTAATGTTAAAAGCAGCACTTTCCTGCTACAAACATTTAAAGAATGTATCATTATAATTTTTTATCAACACTTTAATTTATTGAATTATGAATGCAAAATTTATTGAATTGGCAGAACAGATTGTAGAAAACAATCAAGATGTCATCGCTAAAGTTGAAATTGAGATTTGTAACATTGGTTGTGAATTTTGTACCAACTGTTCAGGTATAGTTGGGGGGTAAAAAGATCTGGGAATATTTATTAAATATTCAAGAAAGTATTCCATAATACTGATAAGAAAAAATTGAGTAGGAGGAGAACAAAGACGTTTTCTTCCTACTTTCGTTTTTCAGCTTCTTAGTCAAATAAATAAAAGGAAATCCATTTAAACAGGACAGTGCGTGGCTGTCTTAGAATACTCAGATTATCTTACTCAAATAATAGAACTTTAGTTTTTTAGCAGCCTTACACAGTTATATGCCTTATATGAGGTTTCTGTTAGTCTGAATATATGTTTACCGCAAGCTTTCTTCATAATTCACCTCAAGATGGATACCCTTGCTATAGTGAATATATAATTCTCAATTGGAAACCTACATCTGTTAGCTAATACTAATACCCATGTGCTATAAAGAGCATTTGAACCAATAGCTACTACATTTTAAGGAAATACCCCAATTATAAAACACAAGAAATAAAATGTTGTACCAAAACATGAAAGTTTAAAAAAGAATAATTATCTTTGTTTTGAACTCATAAACATAAGATTTATGGAATATATCAATGAATTTCACAAAGAATGGATAGAACGAACTCGCCAATCAATAGCATTTTGGAGCAAGCGACCTATATCGTTAGAAGAAAAAAGGAGACAACAGGAACGCTTGAACCAACAGAGAGCTATAAGAGAGGGCAAACAAAAGAGTTGATAGACTTTGCCAATTCCAACAATTTATGGATTTCTCTTTCTAACTTAAATGTTGAATTTCTTAGCAAAGGTGGAGAAAACGAGGTCTATACAGGAAACAAAGATAATATCGTTATTAAGCTGAATAATTTTGAATACGCGGGTGATGATTTGGAGAATTTCTTCATCCGCATAAATGCACACAACAAGTTATTTGGTAACGTACCTTATCAGATGATAGGTTTCGCCTATAATGGTAAAAAAGAGTTCTGTGCAGTTCTTATACAACCTTACATTTTGGCTGAGCGAGAAGCTACAGAAGATGAAATTGCTACATATATGGAAGCATTAGGTTTTGAAATGGACTATTACGACGAATATCATAATTCAGAATATGAAGTGTTTGATGTCGTCCCCAACAATGTACTTTATGGCATTGACGGTGATTTATACTTTATCGACACTCAAATCAGAACACGGTCTTAATCCAAACATGGATTCCTTTTACAAACGGAATTGCAAATGGAATTTGACCATAATGCAGCCCATTTTTATAATTAGTTCTTTTATTTATTTACACGGAGTTTATCTATTGCCACTATAGATTTGATTTATAGTCAATTAAGCTGGTTACAGGGATGCTCGGTCGCTGCTTCTTACGGTATGACAGATACTATGGGTCGTATGCACTCAGATGCTCAGTTCGCTGGTTCTTCATCAGTTCCTGCTCACGTAGAAATGATGGGCTTCCTGGGTATCGGTAACAACCCGATGGTAGGATGTACAGTTGCATGTGCAGTTGACGTTGCTACTGCTTTGAATAAGTAATCTATACTTAATCGAATATATAAACTCCTGTAATCTAAATGGTTGCAGGAGTTTTTTTGTCATTTGCCTTAACGTAAATGGAATGCAAATAAATACGCAAATTAGTCTAAAACCATAATTTATACTATATTTGCAGCATAAATCATTGATAATCATGTGTGAATACGCTGAAATAGAAAAAATCAAACTATCCAACGGAAAGACCATCAAAGAAGTAAATGAAGAAGTACGCAAAGAAGTAGAGCGCATTTACTTGGAAGGATGGGCTAAAGGAATTTCAATACCATTTTGGGATAAAGAAGGAAATTACTATTTAGCAAATCCAGATGGTAGTGAAGATTTGGTAAGCTATGATATAAATACAAGAAGCTATCAAATTATTTCACGAACTGCTGATAAAGGAAAAGGCAGATATGCTTATTTATTAAATAAATAAAGGAATGGAAGCACGTCCAGAATTTACAGTCATAGCAGGTCCTAACGGAGCTGGGAAAAGTAGATTATCCCCTTATTACATTCACTGCAAATCTTTTGATGGCGATTTACTTGCACTCAACTTACGTAAAGAACATCCAGAATGGGAAGAACGGTGGATTGGTGGTACAGTAGCCGGCGAGTTACAAAAACAGAAAGAAAATGCAATTTCATTACATAAAGATTTTGCCTTTGAGACCAATTTTTCCAATGACCTTATCTTAAAAAATCAGCAAAACATGAAGTAACAAATCACAGCATTAAGTGGTTTAATATGTTCTTTGCGGAAGCTTTTAAAGAATTGAAATAGTAGTAATTCAGTTCATTTATGACTAATTCACGACCATTTTACAATACATCTATTGCACTTCCAATGCAATAAATAAATTTTTAAGAATATCATGCCGAAATCAAGCCCTATACAGATAAGCATAAAATTAAGACTTAAAATAATTATATTTTCCACTATTTGTATCCTGTTGACATGTCAGGCACAAGAAAACATTCTTCCAGCCATACAGCAGCAGGAACAGATATTAAAACGCAATCCGAAAGATGTACAAGTATTAAAAGAACTTTGTTTTTTGTATTTACACAAAGCTGATTACCGCAAAGTAATAGAGTATGGGGAAGAATTATTTCGTATAGGATATGAAAAACAAGATTATGAATATAGCTTGCTGTATGCACATATCGCATTAGGGCAAGCACACGTCATGTTAGGTGATTCGAGCGCAATAAATCATCTCGGGCAAGCATCTTTACTGGGAAAAAGCACCAATAACTATTCGGCTTTATGTTCCGTTTATAATGGAATGGGGTTATATGCCAGTAACATTAACAAAGACTATTATTCTGCCCTGCATTATTTCTTTAAAGGAATAGAAGCAGCCCACAAAAGTGAAAACAGTGAACTTGAAGCTATTCTGCTGGGAAATATCTCCAGTATTTATTTTTTACAAAACAATCCTGAGGGCCTGACTTATGCACTGCAAACTTACGAAATGGGGCATAAACAAAATTCAGCCTATCTTATATTTATCGGTTCATTAAACACTTCATATATGTATTATCTGCGTAAGGAATATGATAAAGCTTTACCGTATATAAAGGAAGCCGAATTTATCATGAACCAGAACGAGTATTACAATCAAGGGAATGTGTACGCAATATACGGCATGATAGAATTTGCTAAAGGTAATAAAAAACAGGCGATTGAATATTACAGGAAAGGATTATCGCTGAATACTATGAACCAGACCTCATACAAAGTAATTTTACTGAATGAATATGCGATAGCATTAAAGGAAGATGGAAATAATAAGCAAGCTGTAGACTTACTTCTAAAAGCCTTATCACTCACAAAAGAAGAGAACTGTGCGGTATATAGAAACCAAGTAATCAATACATTGTCTGTCTGTTATGAAAACATGGGACAGTATGCCGAAGCACTTGCCTGGCAACGAAAGTTACAGCAGGAAACAGACAGTATATTCAATATCGATAAAGAAAAAATGCTGAGTGAACTTCGCATAAAGTACGATACAGAACGTCAGGCAAATGAAATTCGGGAAGGGAAACTTGTTTTGCTACAGAAAGAAAAAAAGGAACAAGCCCTTCTTTGCGTCCTCTTAGTGATTCTGATTGTCACCTTTACGTTATGGCTTATGTATAGGAGGAAAAACATTTTATATACCAGTATCGTGCGACAGCATCAGGAATCAATCCGCAAGGAAGAACATCTCAAAGCCATAATTAATTCCTTACAGCAGGAACATATAAATACAGCAGCAAGTGTAACTTCTTCTACCAATGAAAAGTATGCGGCCTCTTCATTGAGTAATGAAAAGAAAACTTTACTGTTTCAACGACTGGAAAAACTAATGCAGGAACAAAAGGTATATAAAGAAAACTTATTGACAAAAGAGCGTGTTGCCGACTTACTTGAAACAAACCGCACTTATCTGTCGCAAATAATCAATGAGCAGACACAACAGAATTTTACGCAATACGTCAACAGTTATCGAATTCAGGAGGCTATCCGTTTGCTTAGCGATCCTAAAAATGATATACCATTAAAGGCCGTAGCTTCTGAAGTGGGATTTAATTCCATGAGCACATTCTATAAAATTTTTCAGGATATTGTAGGGATTCCACCAAAACAATATCGCAATAAGGTTATTACCATGCATAAAAAAGAAGGATGAAAAACGTTTTAACAAAAAATCTTCTCCTAAAGTAACAATTGTCGAATTTGAACGCGTATTTAGTATCAATATTATATCTTTTTTTTACATTTTTGCACATGAGCAAAATTAAAGTTTAAATCTATAACCTTAAAAAAAAGATATAAGTATGGAGAAAGTAGCATTACATGAAACTCGTTTCAGAATCCTCTTCCTGCTTTGGCTATGTACGTTTATTATGTTTGTCTGCGAAACTCATGCGCAGGGCAACCGCACAATTCATGGCATTGTAGTGGATGAAAACAACGAGCCGCTGCCTGCAGCCCACGTAAAACAGGTAAATGATGACGCCAAAGGATCTGTTGCAGCTGTCATTACGGATGTTCAGGGACACTTTACACTGACATTTCCATCTGATACAAAAGAGATTGAAGCTTCCTATCTGGGATATAAAACACATCGGGTGAAACTGAATGCCGATAATGATTATTTTATCGTTTTACAGCCTTCATCAGAACTTCTTGATGAGGTAGTCGTAACAGGTTATCAAACCATTTCTAAAGAACGTGCAACAGGAGCATTTTCAAAAGTTGACTCCAAAAAGTTGGAGACACAACGCCTTAGCAATATGGGAGCAATACTCGAAGGCCGTGTTGCAGGATACAGCGACGGAAAAATCCGAGGAGTTACCTCAATGAACGGACTTACTACCCCATTATACGTAATTGACGGCTTCCCCGTAGAGAAAACGACCAACGATGGTTATGGTAACTGGATAGAAAGTGTACCAGATCTTAATATGGAAGACATTGAGAGCATCACTGTACTAAAAGACGCTGCCGCTACTTCTATTTACGGAGCTCGCGCTGCAAATGGAGTCGTTGTAATCACAACAAAAAGAGCAAAAAAAAATGAGCTTAATGTATCATTTTCCGCTACACTGACAGTTAATCCTTATGACACGTATGCTGATAAATATCTGGCAGGATCGGCTACGATGATTGAACTGGAACGTGAATGGGCTGCACAGAACCCCCAACTACATGAAGGTGATGTAAGAAGCTACGCTAACACAGTTTTGGATAACATGTCATATTCAACTCAGGGAATACGTAATATACTAAACTATTATGCCGGGAATATCACTCAAGACCAACTTGAAAGCAATCTGAAAGGACTGGCTTCACAAGGTTACCGTTATTACAAGGATATAGAAAAATACGGCAAACACAATCCGTTTTCTCAACAATATAACCTGAACATCGGAAAAGGAACAGAGAAAAACACTTTCAACGCATCCGTATCATATCGCCAAAACCAGCTGGAGGATAAGTTCTCAGAAAATAACACTATCGGTATTAATTTGCAGAACTCAACACAAATGACTTCGTGGCTTACTCTGGATGTAGGAACTTACCTGAATTATGGAAAAGGAACCACACAATCATTTAATCTCTTTTCGCCGGGCTATACTTATATGCCTTATGACGGACTGATGAACAGTGACGGTACGTATTATACAAATACAGAAGAAGACCGTTACAGTCTGTACAATCTGAATCTGTTGCACAACAACGGCTTATATAATCTGGACATAACACCGCTGGATGAAATCGGAATGAATCTGACGAAAAGCCGTGATTTCAGCAACCGTACATTCGCCAGACTCACTTTCAAGTTTACCGACTGGCTAAAATACACAGCGTCCTTCCAGTATGAATATGCAGAATATAAAACTGAGCAATTGAAAGGAAAAGACTCTTTTGAGGTGAGAAACATGGTAAATACATTTTCTACATCAAATAATGACGGTACTTCCACATTTGCCTTACCTTATGGCAATGTATTTTTTACATCAGCAAATACGACACATGCTTATAATTTCCGTCAACAGTTGGATTTTAACAAAACAATTGCCGGGAAACATGATATAACCATGATTCTGGGTACGGAAACCCGAGAAAACAAAATGGAATATAACGACCGTACACTCTACAATTATGATCCACAACTGCTGACTTACAGCATGATTAATGCCGGACAACTAAGCAACTTCAATGGGCAATGGGGATATGCGTCCTTTAGCCAACAAAAATTTGCTTACATTCGTGAACTTGTAAACCGTTATGTATCGGTCTATAGCAATGCAGCCTATACTTATGACGGAAAGTACATGGTAAGTGGAAGTATTCGTTGGGACAAAACAAATCTGTTCTCAACCGGTTCCAAATATCAGAAAAGACCTATTTGGTCGGTAGGAGCTGGCTGGAATATTGATCGTGAAGCATTCTTCAATGTTGCATGGATAAACATGCTAAAACTTCGTGCAAGTTATGGTATCGGCGGTAACATTGCAAAGAACTCAGCTCCTTACATGATAGCATATTATAACAATAACAACCAGGTAGGAGGTATTCAGGGTACTATTTCAAGTCGTCCGAATCCCAATTTACGTTGGGAAAAGACTACAACTCTCAATGTAGGAATAGACTTTGCATTGTTAGGTAATCGCCTCAACGGTTCTATTGAATATTACAATAAAAAAGGAACTGACCTTCTTGCCAATACCAATGGCGTACCGACTGAAGGATGGGGATATAGCACATATTCCATCAATAACGGAAAAATGACAAATAAAGGTTTTGAATTGACGCTGTCGGGAGATGTTATTCGCCACAACGACTGGAACTGGAATGTAAGCGGTGTATTAGGTTATAACAAAAATAAAGTAACGTATGTAAATGTGAAAGCTCCGGTAGCATATCTGGTAATTGATTACCCTACCGCATATCCACGGGTAGGAAATCCATACAATGCCATTTATGGCTATCAATGGGCAGGATTGAGTGAGACCGGAACTCCGCAAGTATATGACGCAGAAGGAAAATTATATACAGATATGACTCCTTCGGAAATTGAGGATCTCGTTTACCTGGGAACTACCGTACCAATATATAATGGTTCTGTCAGTACAAATCTACGCTGGAAGAACTGGGAACTGGCTGCTCAGTTTCTGTTTGAAGGCGGACATAAAATGCGTAACACAAACACAGCATTTATTTCGTCGGGTATGGGAGTAGTCAGCAAAGACATAGAAAATCGCTGGCGTGAACCTGGTGACGAAGCTCATACTGATATACCACGCTATATATCTACGGAAAGCCCACTATACAACTATAACTACCAAAGTATGTATGCCAACTCCTCTATAAACGTAATTGATGCAACAAACTGGCGTTTAAGAAACCTTTCATTGACCTACCGCATTCCTTCAAAATGGTGTCATAAACTATATCTGAAGAATGCACGTATCATGCTGGGCATGGAGAATGTGTTTACAGTGGCCAAAAGCAGCAATGCCAAGTATCTGCTTGGCGGATATACCAAGCCTAACTACCTGTGTGGCGTTTACCTGAATTTCTAACCAATTATATTGCATGACATTTATGACTAAATTTATAAATCTTTTGATTATACTCACATGCATTATATGCAGTGCATGCAACGATTACTTGAACATACCGCCGAAAGGCTCCAAAATACCAACTACACTGGCTGACTTCGAAGCACTGTTACGAGACCAGTACACAAATGGCCGTACACCTATTTTGAACGCTTTGTATCTGCTGAACGACGTTTATCTGAAAAATGCACAAGTCAATTCACCAAGCCTCAATCGGGCCAACTACATGTGGGATGAGTCTGCCGACCGTATCATGCTGAACAATTCAGATGAAGATACTTATTATGCACTATATGCGACAATATCCAACTGTAACCTGATTGTAGAAAATGCTCCGACAGCCACTGAAGCTACAGACGCAGAACGGAACGAGGTGATAGCATACGCCAAAGTGATACGGTCGCTTTGCTATGATGTCCTGACTAACTATTATGCAGATACCTACGATGCCTCTACTGCCGAAGAAAAGCTAAGTGTACCCCTTATTACAAGTGCCAATATTGATGCACCCTATAAACAGGTTTCTATTCAATATTTGTATGACTTCATGTTGAATGATATTAAAGAAGCCATTGAAATGGGATTACCAGCTCAGTCAATGACAGCAATTCATCCTAATTTAGGGGCAGGTTATGCTTTACTTGCCAGGATATATCTGCAAATGCAGAATTATGAAGAAGCATTACGCTATTCCAATTTGGCCTTGGAACAGAACAATCAGCTATATGACTGGAATTCTTTTTACGAAGAACATCATATCGCTATTGAAGACCCCGATAACTACGACAAGCTCGCCACCCCTATGCAATATGATTACGTGGAAAACTATTATTTACGCTACGGTGGACAGTCAAACTACGACAGCTATGAATATAACATTCCTGTAGAAAGAGCCGCACGCTTTGAAGATGGAGATGCCAGATTCCTTTCACGCTGGAAACTTAAGGTAGATAATAACGACACATATTATGCGGCTTTGACTTCCGGTTTCTTCAATCATGGAGGACTAACCACATGCGAGGCATATCTCATCAAAGCCGAATGTCAGGCAAGACTAACAACGCAAAATGATTTTACAGAAGCGATGAATACGCTCAATGCAGTACGCGCTACACGTATCCGCCCCGAGATGTATCGTCCTGCAACTGCAAGTACACTTGAGGAAGCTCTTTCTTTAATTCGGAACACTAAAGACAATGAGTTGATATTCTCCATAGTTCCTTTTGCAGATGCCCGTCGTTTTAACAGCGAAGGAAAGTACTTACGTACAATGACAAAAAATTACAATGGAACAGAATATACTCTAAGCCCGACTTCACATTTGTGGACTATGCCTTTCCCAGCCGGCGCTTTGAATAATCCTGGAAACGGAACAATTGAACAGAATGTATCTAAATAAAACCACGTTATGAAAAAGAAAAATCTCTCTTGGATGGCCTTTTTAAGTTTGGCCATGATGGCATGTACAGGTCAGCCTGTAACCAATGGATATGTATTGAAAGGAAGTGTTGAAGGATTACCTGATGGAACACATGTACAACTGGTACCAGTGAGCCACGACAACGAAGCCCCAATGGCAGACACAACAGTAACCAATGGACAGTTTATATTTCAAGGAAAAGTGGAAGAACCAAGGGCTGTGCGCCTGATAGTGAAAGATGCCTACGGATGGCGTAGCCTTATATTGGAAAACACACCAATAGAAATAAGTGGAGCTGTAACTGAACGAGAAACAAACGGTAACCTATCTTACAATCTTTCTGATTTATCGGTTAGCGGTTCGCCACTCAGCACAAAGTATGATTCGTTATTGTCTGCCCGTACTTATTTGGATTCACTGTATGCTGATAATGCACGCAAGTTTGCAGATTACGATAGCATGATGATGAAAGCATACCAGCAGAAGGACCAGAACAAAATTAAGGAGCTACAACAAAGCGAAAGAGGAAAAGCCAGAATGTCGGCTGACAAGAAATTCTTAAACATAGTAGATTCTATATATTATCAGACAGTAATGGCTAATAAAGACTCATTTTGGGGACCTTTAATGATGATATCATTTACGAGTTATCTAAGTGAAGATATGAAGCCATGGTATGAAGCACTTTCTCCATCAGCCAAGCAATCATACTACGGACTAAAGGTAAAAGAAGAGCTCTATCCAGCCGGAAAAGAAGGAACCAAAGTCCCTGAATTTACCGTTAAAGACAGAAACGGAAATGATATTACACTTTCTAATTTGCGTCAAGGAAAGAAATATTTACTAATTGATTTTTGGGCATCCTGGTGCAATCCTTGTCGAAAGGAAATACCTAATCTAAAAAAACTATATGCTCAATATAGCGAAAAAGGATTCGAAATTGTCAGTATTTCCATCGACAAGAAAAAAGAAGAATGGGAAAAGGCTTTAAAAGAAGAACAACTTGCTTGGCCTAACTTTTTAGACGAAACAGGTGTAGCCAGCCTTTATAAGGTAAGATTTGTACCGACTACATACTTGATTGATTCAGAAGGTGTAATGATAGGAGAAAACATTTTAGGAGAAGAACTCGCCAATAGGTTAAAAGAACTTCTTCAATAAAATTTAGAAGGAAACCTTTTTGAACAAGACAAATTAAACAATCTTAATTCTGGAACAATATCACCACATTTTAATTATAATCCACTGTTTCTAGTTGGGTAACTTACTATACAAAAAAATAGTTACCCAACAATGGCAGAAATGTGTGTTTTCTATTTTTTTATTTGATATGACTATCTCAATAAATAAGTATAGCATATACAAAAAAAATCCGTCAAGCAATAGCTTAACGGATTTTCATGCGGAGAGACAGGGTTATGAACCTACTCCCCAATATCCTTGAAATTCAATTTCTTATCAATATGTCAAAGCCTTAGGGGGTACAACTTAGGTTACAAGAATAACGCTTTTCTGTCACCTTTTGGCTGTTCGTTGTCTGCCTAAAACTACCGTTCAAAGATACGGCTTTCTTTTGATATATGCAAATCATTGAAAATAAATATTCTGCGGTTAGTGCAAGGTGCAAGCTATATATAGATATATACTTGCACCTTGCACTAAAAACTACCCTGTAATAAACAAGATACTACTAAAATAAGTACATTTGTAAAATGATTCAAGAGGAACTCAAATTTTACAAGCCATGTAAGTTGCTGCAACCTTATATAAGATATTATTGGGTATTCAAAAGCAATCGACCGCTGGATGCCTTTACTTATCCTATCGGTTGCCCTCAAATCATTTTCCATAAACAAGCACCGTTATATATCCCTGAACTGAATGTTACACAAGACAAATTGACTGTCAGCGGACAAGTTAATTTCTCGTCACACCTATATGCAGACGGAAATATAGAAATGATAGTGGTTGTATTCCACCCTCACGCTATGAGTATGTTTCTGAACATACCGACTTCACTCTTTTACAATCAAGAAGTGTCCGGTTACAGTCTTGAAAACAAGAGTTTGAATGAACTGGCTGCACGAATATTCAACTGTGAGAATAATTCTATTTGCATAAGCTATATAGAAAAATGGCTGGTGTCACAAATTGCCGATAATTTGACTGATACCACATACAGAATTGAAAGGATAGACACCGCCATACAGCGAATATATATCACTCCGCAAATCTCTGTAAACGAATTATCTTCTATTGCCTGCCTAAGTAAAAAACAGTTTGAGCGGTTGTTTCATTCATTTGTAGGCATCAATCCCAAAGAATATACCCGTATCGTCCGCTTCCAAAAGGCTTTGGCGCAGATGCAGCATCAAGCGGGCAAAGAAATCAATCAGGCACAAATAGCATACGTCAGCGGTTATGCCGACCAGTCGCACTTTATCCGGGAGTTCAAGAAGTTCTGCGGATATACGCCCATGTCTTTGCTGAAAGTGTCAAATCCATATTCCGATTTGTTCACCAATCCCGTATAAATGTCCCGTTTGTTCTATCCGGGGTCAAACGCTTCTCCTACTTTTGCCGTCTGATTCATTAAATGAAAATAGCATTAAGTATGAAAGAAGTAAATCCCCAAGAAACCAGCCGGGCATACGCCTTTGAAATGTGGATGAACGCACCCATGCCAATGGTGACGTTCTTTAAGACACTCAACGTGTCACGCCTTGTGAAAATCAGTCGGAAATCGGGCATGAAGTTTAATATGTTGATGTGCTGGTGCATCGGCAAAGCCGCAAGGAGCGTGAAAGAATTTTATCTGCTGCCCGTAAACGACAAACTGATGCAGTACGATACCATTGCAGTAAACACCATTGTCGCCAACAGAAAGGGCGAGGTAAGTTCGTGTGATGTTCCTTTCTGTGATGATTTATCTTTATTTAATCAACACTATCTGCAACTAACCAAACAAGTGGCTGAAAGTTGCGTCAATCACGACTTGACGGAAAGCATGGTTATCGGAACTTCCGCCTTGGCACAATATGAAATAGACGGGGCTGTCGGGATGTATAGCGGCATTTTTAATAATCCGTTTCTTATTTGGGGCAAATACAAACGTCGCCTGATGAAAACGACGCTCACCGTTTCTTTCCAGTTCCACCACACGCAAATGGACGGGGCGCACGCTTCCCGCTTTTTAGATGGGGTTCAGAAAGAAATCAACCAAATGAAAATATAGTTGAAAACAACTTTGGAAAATAAAAGGTAAAATTGGCGAGATTGGACAATCATATATCTATGAAAACTCTATAATTTTGCAAATTATATTGTTATAGATGAAAAATAGCACCGAAAATATATATAAACAGAAGGTCAATCAAGTAATTGATTACATAAATTCCAATTTGCATCAGCCATTACAGTTGAATGTAATAGCCGATATAGTAAATATGTCTCAACGGCAATTACTTCGGATGATGAGTTCTGCTCTGAAAGAACCATTATATACTTATGTGGCAAGGCAACGTGTAGAACGAGCCGTACTATATATGCAAATTGAAGATATGAGTTTACAGAATTTGGCTGGGTTAGTCGGCTACGACAATCCACAATCATTCTCCAAAGCATTTAAGAAACAATTCGGTGTTTCTCCAAAAGCCTATATCAGTAAATTAAAGAAGCGATTAAAAGAGTTTGTACATGATGGAAAGCAGTATGACTTATATTCTGATGCTTATGATTTTGAGGGATTAGATTTAGTATATATCCGTATATGGGGCAAGTATGGAGAGGAAGAGCCTTATGAAACAGCGTGGAGTAAATTGATACATTTCTTAAAGAAAAATGACTTACTTACATCCGACACACGCTTTATCGGGTTAAGTTTTGACGACCCTAATGTAACAAAATCTAATCAATGTCGTTTCTATGCCTGTGCATCAGTGCAAAAAGAAATTATACCCACTTGCGAATTTGGTACAATCCGGCTACCACAGGGTAAATATGCGGTCTATACGTTGCAGGGATATTATACTGATTTGCAGGACTGGTATAACATCATTAACGTAAGTCAAGAATATTCACTTCGTCATGGGATGTCTTTTGAGGAATATATCAATTATTCAAAAGAAAATAGAAATGATAACATTACAAAAATCTACATACCTATAAAATAAATAGAATCATGGAAAATAATTTACCTAAATATATAACGCTGACAGAAAATAATATAGATAAAGACCATATCTGTTGCGCATTCTCTGACAAAAAATGCTTGGCGGGGTATGAGTTGAAAAAAGAATGGCTAACGAAAGAATTTGCCAATGGCTATGTTTTCAGGCGGCTTGATGCACGAGCCAAAGTTTTTATAGAATATGTTCCTGCTGAATATGCGTGGCTTCCGGTTACTGCTCCCAATTATTTAATGATTAATTGTTTTTGGGTTTCAGGGCAGTATAAAGGGCAAGGGCATGGATATAATTTGCTTCAATCTGTAATTGAAGATGCTAAAAAGCAACAGAAGAATGGATTAGTCACTGTTGTGGGTACAAAAAAGAACCATTTCATGAGCGATACGAAATGGTTATTGAAACACGGATTTGAAGAAATAGAAAGGCTTCCGAATGGCTTTTCATTGTTGGCGATGAATATTTGTGACAATGGTGTAGTTCCATATTTTAATGACTGCGCAAAAATCGGAGAATGTACCGATAAACAAGGACTGGTTGCCTATTATTCAAGTCGTTGTCCATACACGGATTATTATGTAAATGGAATGTTACGTGTTCTTGCACAAGAAAAGAGTATTCCTTTAAAAGTAATCAAGCTGGAAACGAGAGAACAGGCACAAAGTTCTCCCACACCAGCCACTATTTTTTCTCTTTTTTACAATGGAAAGTTTGTAACTACGGATTTAAGCGTTTGTACAGAATCTAAATTTATAAAATTAGTAAAATGAAAGAGTTGGCTAATAATATATTAGCCCAAATAGAGGTCGATATTTCGGAAATCGACCTCTACGGCTATGATATTATCGAAACCTCTCTTTCAATGGTGCATAAGCTGCAAACGGTTCTTGATGAATTGAGGGTAAAAATACAAACCTATATATTTCCAACCAAAGAGGATGAAATCTTATTTTTCAAGACACAGAAACCGGAATTACTTGGTCGGTTGCTATTCTTCTATAAAATATATAAGATTGAAACACAATGTCCTAATGGTAGTGATGAAGTGATTAGAAATTATATCAATCGGGAACTGGATAATCTGACCTATTTTTTCAATCGTAATTTAGACTTTTATCAATATTACCGTTCACACTCCACTGTGTATGATGAATATTATTTTGTTCGTGGAAAAGCCGATTTGCGGTTATGTACCGATAGCGCACAATTCGATAAAGACCCTAATTTCTCAACCGGATATGACTATAAAGTGGCAAAGATTATCGCCAATGAAATGCTGCGCATTTATTTGAATAAGCGATTGGTAAAACTGGTAACGAATAATCAGATAGAAGATAACCTACAAAGATGCTTCAAATACCCGTTCCGCTTCACAGGCAAAAAGTCATATCTTATCGAACTGGGATATTCTCTTGTATCTTCGGGCGACATAAACAATGGCAATGTGGAAATAAAAGAAATGATGAATTTCCTTAGCACGATATTCCACATTGATTTAGGAGATTATTACGCTTCATACATAGCCATGAAGGAGAGAAAAGACCGAACGGCATATCTTCATCATCTGATAGAAAGCCTTGTTAAGCGGATGAATGAGGATGATATGAAATAATCTCCAGTATTCCAGTATGTAGAAGTACCATGTTCTCCCCAACATGGTACTTTCTTTTTATAGTGAAATCTACTTTGAAAAATGACATTTCGGGGAGCTTTTACGCCAATACTCCCCTAAAAATAGCTTGAAAAAAAGTAATACCATGATAGATATAACCATGACTTTTAGGTTATTTCTTCTCCCGAACTTTGCGGCAAATCAATAAGTTAGCAATATGGAGATTATAACATTCGAGTCAAAAGCCTATAAAGAACTTGACAACAAGATTACAGCCATTGCAAATTACATCTTTAATCATTTGGATGCCAACAAGCCTGATGAAGATGAAATTTGGGTAGATAGTTACGAAGTATGTACATTCCTGAAAATCAGCGACCGAACATTGCAACGCCTACGGGCAGCAGGGTTAGTTTCCTATTCTGATATAAAAGGGCATTATTTCTACAAAATCAAGGAAATAAAACGATTGTTAGAAGAACGTCTGATAAAAAGAGACAGGGAATGTATAAATGACTTAATAACCAACCATCAACTCTATGTTAAGGAAAGAAGAAATCTTAGAAAGGACAAATAACGGCTTGTCGGTGTTCAAGCACTACCTGCCCGGTAACTGGCGCATCGGTCGGAACTTCCTCAATCCGCTATACGAGGACAGCAAGGCTTCCTGCAACATCTATTTTGACCGACACAGCGGCATGTACAAGATGAAGGACTTCGGCGATGACCGTTACAGCGGCGACTGCTTTTTCCTCGTGGGGCAACTGAAAGGGTTGGACTGCAACCGGGCTTCGGACTTCATCGAGATACTGGCGACCATCGACCGGGACTTGGGATTGGGGCTAACTTCCGGCATCCCGGCGGTTGTCCCGCCAACGGCTAACCACCGGGCGGCAACAGTCAAGAGGGAGGACACACCCGAAAAGCCCGCCAAGCCCTACCAGTTCCGGGAACAGAAGTTCACTTCCGCCGAACTGGAATACTGGCGGCAATACGGCATCACGCCCGAACTGCTGGAGCGGTACAAGGTCTGCTCGCTCCGGGAATACCGCAGCGAAACGGTGGAGGGGAAGCCATACGCCTACATTTCATCAGCGGCAGAACCCATGTTCGGCTACAAAGGCAAACAGCATATCAAGCTGTACCGACCGTTCTCCACACCCCGCTTCCTCTATGGCGGCAGCTTCGGCGAGAACTATTGCTTCGGGTTGGAACAACTGCCCGCCAAAGGCGATACATTATTTATTACAGGCGGCGAGAAAGACGTGCTTTCGCTGGCGGCGCTTGGTTTCCATGCCATCTGCTTCAACAGCGAGACGGTAACTATTCCGGCAAACCTGATTTTCAGGCTGTCTTTCCGCTTCAAGCACATTGTCCTGCTCTATGATACAGACAAGACGGGCAGGGAAAGTGCCTGCAAGCAGGAAAGGCTGTTGGCGGAGTTCGGCGTAAAACGCCTGCTGCTTCCGCTGCCCGGTACGAAAGAGGAAAAGGATATTTCCGACTACTTCAAAGCTGGGAACACCCGTGAGGATTTCCTGAAACTGTTCATCGAATTTTTAGACAACCTGTATAGCGACACACTCATCATGCTTAAATCGTGCGAGATAGACTTCAACAATCCGCCTGCCAAAGCGCAGGTGATTATCTCGGCGGGCGATGTCCCGCTGGGTACGCAAGGCAACCTGTTCGGCATCACGGGCGGCGAGGGAACGGGCAAGAGCAACTATGTAGCCGCCATCGTGTCGGGCTGCGTATGCCCGGCGGATGCGGAGATAGACACGCTCGGCATCCACGTAACGCCCAACGGAGGGCGCAAGGCGGTCTTGCTCTATGATACCGAACAGTCGGAAGTACAGCTTTTCAAGAACGTAAGCAACCTGCTGGCACGTGCGGGGCAAAAGGAAAAGCCGGAAGAACTGAAAGCGTTCTGCCTTACGGGAATGTCCCGAAAGGAACGGTTGAACGCCATAATACAAAGCATGGATAAGTTCTACTACCAGTATGGCGGCATCCAGTTGGTTGTCATTGACGGCATCGCCGACCTCGTAAAGAGTGCCAACGATGAAGCGGAAAGCGTGGCGGTGATAGATGAACTGTATCGGTTGGCGGGTATCTACAACACCTGCATACTTTGCGTGCTTCATTTTGTCCCGAACGGATTAAAGCTGCGTGGACATCTGGGAAGCGAACTACAAAGGAAGGCAGCTACCATCCTGTCAATCGAGAAAGACGATGAACCCACGCAATCGGTAGTGAAAGCCCTGAAAGTAAGGGACGGAAGCCCGCTGGACGTGCCGCTGATGCTTTTCGCATGGGACAAGAAAGCTGGGATGCACACGTACCGGGGCGAAAAGCCACGTGAAGAAAAAGAGAGGCGCAAGGAAAGGGAGCTGGTGGGTGTAGCCCGTGATATTTTCGGGCGGCAGACACACATCACCTACATAGACCTTTGCGAACAGTTGCAACAGGTACTGGACATCAAGGAGCGGACAGCCAAGAACTATATCCGTTTCATGCGGGAGAAAGAAATCATCCTGAAAGACCCGGCAAACCAGAGTTATTTTATGATAGGTCTCATTTAATTTCAATTGGGGGTAGCTTATGTATATAGACAATGACAACTTCGTGGCATGGATGGAGCGTATCATGGACAGGCTCGACATGCAGGATAAAAAGATAGACCGTCTGATGAACAGCCACAACTGCCTGAACGGTGAAAAGCTGCTCGACAATCAGGACTTGTGCTTTATGCTCAAAGTGAGCGTCAAGACCTTGCAGCGTTACCGGAAGAAAGGCATATTGCCCTATCTTCTTCTGGACGGAAAATATTACTATCGGGCAAGCGACATACACAGGCTTATTCGTGAGCGCACGGATTAGACCGTGTTTTTTGTCATCATTCAATTAGTCGTGTCCTGCCCTGTTGTGATAACACGGCAGGATTTTTTTATTGTATGCCATGATTTCTAAATGATTTTCATTACATTTGCAGAAATAACATAAGAGAATAACGGCGATTGAACAGCTTTGACTGTGATTTCGTCTTTATATATAACATATTCGTTCGCCGAATATCTCACTACGAAAACTGGCACTTTTCAAAAATGACGAGATTTTCAGCGCAATGTCTATGCTATGCTTTGTCATAGCGTGGGCTTGCCTGTTTCGTCATTTAGGTATGCCAGTACCTCGTAGTGGAGCAGTGTAAGTTCACGCTTCTTTTTTTAGGTACTGGCGGACAGTTGAACATGGACATCAAACTGTTAAATACCTGATAGTATGAAACAAATAAAAGCGCACATCGCCGTATCTCTTGACGGACATACAGCTACCTTAGACAAGGAACTGGACTGGTTACCCCGTGAAATAAAAAACATCATTGGCAAGCAATACTTGGAAGCGGATTGCCTGCTCATGGGAGCGAACACCTACAACTACATTTTTGAACACTGGGGCGGGTGGCCGCACAAAAGCAAGAGGTCTTTTGTGGTGTCACACTACGACACCAACGTAACGCCGGACTACGGGGTGGAGTTCCTGACCGAAGAACCGCTGCAAAAGGTTTATGAACTGAAACAAACGCATGACATACTGGTGGTGGGTGGCGGAAAACTGATTACCTCGCTGATAAAAGCCGGACTGCTGGACAGTCTGACAATCTATACCGTTCCCGTCATGATAGGCAAAGGCATCGGCTTTGTCGGGGAAACGTTCGGCTCGCAGTGGAAGTTGTCGGAAAGTAACGTATTAGGAAACGGAATTGTCCGTTCGACCTACCTGTTTGACGGGGACATATAAAAAATGCGCCCGGTTTCCCTCCGGGCGCAACCACTAAAATTTCAATTATCATAAGCCTTAAAACCCATCACAATGAAATTTCAGCGGTAAAGATAAGTCATTTCTTCGGCTTTCCTTTCTTTTCAGGGAATGAAAAAACGACATTGAACTGTTCGTCCAGTACCAGCGAAGCATCGAAAACCTTGCCGTTCTTTCCCTTGAAGCCCTTGATTAACCCGGTCTTCCGCTTCGTCACCAGTTCGACAACCTGCTTATCGGTCAGTTGCTTGTCGCACTTGTTACGGAATATGGTAAGCGTACAGTCCACGTTGGAACATTTCGCCACTTTCGGGTAGAACAGGATGCGTCCGCTGCCACATTTCGGACAGGGACAGGTTTCACCTCCGGCAATGGACAGTTGTACGGAAAGCAGTTCCACCGTGATTTGGGCGGCATATACCTCGATGCCTTTCCTGAATGTGTCGGCATCCATGCAGCCCGCTTCTATCTTGGCAAGGGCGGTTTCCCACATACCCGTCATTTCGACATCGGCAATCTTCTTGTCCTTGACAATCCTGTAAACGGCAAGTCCCTTTTCTGTGGGTATAATATTCTTTTTCTCACGCACGATGTACTGGCGTGCGAACAATGTTTCTATAATCGCCGCACGAGTGGCTGGCGTACCTATCCCGGCATCTTTCAGGCTGGCTTTCAATTCGGCATCCTCCAGTTCCCTTCCCGCATTTTCCATTGCGGCAAGCAGGCTGCTTTCCGTATGCAGCGGCTTCGGCTTGGTCTGCTTTTCGAGCAGATCTACGCCGGAGAGCAACAAGGTTTCTCCCTCCTGAAGCTGTGGCAGTCCGGCAGCTTCTCCGTCCTCGCCTGCTTCCTGTTCGTTGAACACAGCCCGCCATCCGGCTTCTTTCATTATCGCCCCTTTTACGGTGAAATCGGTATTTCCGGCGGACAATACAGCAGTGGTAACGTCTTTCACGCATTTGTCCGAAAAGGCTTCCAGCATACGCCCGGCTACCAGTTCATAGACCGCCCTTTCATCTTCGGAAAGTTCATCGGGCAGGTTCTCGGTAACGATTAAGGCATGGTGGTCGGTTACCTTGCCGTCATTCACGCTGCGGCGGTTCAGTGTGTTGCTGTTCAAGCTGGCAGCATATCCGGCAAAGCGGTGGTATTGTCCCAACAGTGCGATGCGTTCCGGCATTTCCTCGAAAACATCCTCCGAAATATAACGGCTTCCGGTTCTCGGATAGGACATCACTTTCTTTTCATACAGGCTTTGCGCTATCGAAAGCGTCTTGTCCGCTGAAAAATCCAGCTTCGTGTTCGCTTCCTTTTGCAATGTGGTAAGGTCGTACAAAAGGGGCGGTTCTTGGCTGGTTTCTTTCTTCTCAACAGACTTCACCACAAGCTGCCCGGCATCCTTTACCCGTTGCAGGGCGGCTATGGCATCGGACTGCTGTTCCCACTTGTCGGTCGATTGGGTGGTGAAACCTATTCCCCCGCTGGCGGTCGCCGCTTTGAGCTGCCAGAACTTGGTCGGGACAAAATTCCTGTTCTCCAAAAAACGGCTGCATATCATCACGAGCGTGGGTGTCTGCACCCTGCCCAACGAGAACACGCCCTGTCCGGCGGCTACGCTCAACGCTTGGGTGGCGTTTATCCCTATCAGCCAGTCGGCTTCACTACGGGACTTGGCGGAGAGGTAGAGGTTATCGTAACGTCCGCCCGGCTGCAAATTGTCCATCCCCTCACGGATAGCCTTGTCGGTAAGGCTGCTTATCCACAGCCGAACAAAAGGCTTGCGGCAGTTCAGGTAATGGAATATATACCTGAAAATCAATTCCCCCTCACGCCCGGCATCGGTGGCGACAATAATCCTGTCGCACTGGTCGAACACCTCCTTAATCACTTTCAACTGTTTCAACACGCCGGGGTCTGCCTTGTAGCCCTTCTCGGCTTTCACCTGACGGGGGATTAGCCGGAAATCGGACGGAAGTATGGGCAGGCTCTCCCTGCGAAAATTTGCCACGCCGTAGGCTTCGGGCATGGCAAGCTGTATCAAGTGTCCGAACGCCCATGTCACCATGTACCCGTTGCCGGACAGATACCCGTCATTCCTTTGTGTCGCCCCGATAATCCGGGCGATGTCTTTTGCCACGCTGGGCTTTTCCGCTATCAATGCAATCATAATTCTTCACTTTTTAATGGTAGGTACTACATTTTCATCCCTCTGGACTTCTTGGGTTTGTCCGTTTTCAGGCTCTTGTCCTGTGCTTTTTCCTGTTTCTCTTTCTGCTTGGCGGTGGGTTTCTGTTGTCCCTGTTTCAGCGGCTCTTTGGTCTGTTTGGTTGCTTCATCGGTCTTTCCTCCAGAATTGACCGCTACCTGCGTCCGGCTCTCGGAAACGGGGATAACATCTTTCGGCTGCACCTTGCCGGAGGATTTGCCCTGTACTCCGGGCTGCACATGACCGTTGAACTCCACACCCTTGCCGTCCTTTAATCCTGTGACCTGCTGCTGTGCGGGCTGCTGCCCCTGCTGCAAGAACTGGACGGCAGACCTCGGCAGGAACTCCAAGCCACGCTCCACTGCGCTGACTTGAAGATAGGCACTGCGTTTCGTCCCGTCCTTGAATTGCAGGTTTTCCATCTTGACGGGTTTCCCAGCTTCAAAAGCGGCTTTCTGTTCCGGGCTTACTTTCACGCCACAAACGGTATCGGGGCATTTCCACTTGTCTGCCCGCATGTACTCCAGTTCATGGGTGTATCTGTCCCGGCTGACGAACACGGGGATTTGCTCCCCGTTTTTCGGGTCTTTGATTTGGATAATACCGCCCAGATTGCCAGTTCCCAGCAGGTTGCCTTGTTCCTGCTTGGAAAATTCGTGCCCGTTATACGGGCGTTGAAGCAGCTTTTCATCCATTTGCACGCCGTGCAGCTTAGGCACTACCGTCCCGTCCTTTGCCTGATAGAAAGAGAGCTTGACATCGGTAGGTTTAAGGTAGAAGCCGCCTACCGTCCCCGAAACGGTATAGGTGTTGCGGGATTTGTAGCCACGCATCACCCTGTCGAAATCCTTTGTGTTTTTCAACGTGTCGGCGGTAATGCCGACTTTCTTCAAGTCCTCCCAATTGATTTTAGCCGGGTCGAAACGGTAGTCCTGCCTGCCCCCGTTATTGTCGGGATTCGGAACTCGCAACATTTCCGCCCGTCTGTCGCCCTCCGGCGTGGGGTTGCGGTGGTTGTCCTCGATAGCTTTTGCGTCCTGTTCCGCTTCCGTAGCCTTGCAGCGGAACAAAGCCAGTCCCTCCGTGTCCTGATACCTGCGGAAAAAATTGGAAATGAAGTTGCTGAACACATCGCTGTTCCTGTCCACCTGCATAAACTCACCGCTATGGGATTGGGTCGGTTCTACGGTCTGCAAATTGCCCTCGTTGTCGATACCTTTAACGGCACTCACTTTCCCCTGCTGTTTATCCAAGACCAGCAGCACGTCTTTTTCCTGCCCCTCTGCGGGCGGGTTCATTCTGTTTGCCATAAATAATTGGAATTTTAGTGGTTACGGGATTATTCCCATCCAAAGGTAACGACTAAATATGCTATATTTTGACAGGTGGCAATGAGTGTCCCGATTTGTCCTGCGGTGTCCCGGTTTGTCCGGGTAGGATAAATCTCCAACTGATGATTGGAGAATTAAAAAGGGCATAAAAAAAGAGAGCGAAGTCAATCACTCTCTTTTGATGAGCCATTTATGAGCCATTTAATCATGTCTCTTCCGGCTAATAATCAGCATTTTGCAAAAAAACGGCATTATATCCGTGATACGTTAGTGAGCCATTTAGGTGTATAATAAGTTCCCTTACCCACTTTTCCCTGCATATCCAGCCAGCCGTTCATTTGCTGGAGTATGCGGGAAGCTGTCGGTTTGCTTACTCCCAAAATTTCCTGCACGTCCGAGTTTGTCACACGCCCGTTCTTGGCTGCATACTCTATAACAGGAATATACCTTTCATCCACCCGCTGCACCAGCAGTTGAGAACGTATATCGGTATAATAGGTAATCATCAGACCGCTTAACATTTCAAGTCGGGGCGGCAGCAATTTGTATGCGCTGACCGCTTCCAAGATACGCTTGTAGCCCCGTCCCCAGCTTTCGATGTCCCCGCTTCTGAAAAATGCGTTGGCAATTAACGGGTTATATGGAGAGGATGGATGGTTTTCAAAAAGCCTTTCGGTAGTCCAGTTCTCCGGCAACTGCCCGGCGTTCCAAAAAGTGATATGGTCGGGAAATACGCTAATCTGAACGGGCACGGCACTGGCGTAGTCTTTATGTGCTACGGCATTCATCAACGATTCCCTGATGGCTTCTACCGGGAACTGCGGCGTTTCACGCCGAGAAATTCCCTCGTATGAGATACGGTAAATCAGGTATTTGCTTTTTATCAAATCCATAGCCTTGTCCACCTGCTCCATCAAAGCACCGTGAATTTCGTCCTGAAACTCCAGATTGCCTTTGTCATCCCGGAAGAAACCAATCTTTATATATGCACCGAACACAAACCTTTCAGGGTCGGGATGGAACAGCAGCAGTGCTGCACGGTTCAAATGTCCGTCCTCGTCTATCAGACGTAAATCATGCAGCAGGTGTTCGGTCTTATCTTTCAAAACACCTTCGTCCACCCGTCCGCTCCTTGCCGCTTCCTTACGGAAACGGTTCAATGCGCTTTCCGACAGTTCTTCTATTTTGGCTCTTTCTATGGGAAACTCGTCCCAATGCCTGCCTGTACGTTGCAGGATAAAGCGGTTCAATGCCGCACCTTTCAACTCCTGTTTCGTGCTGCCGCTGCGGTAATGGTATTGACCTTTATAATTGATAGGGTTCGAATAAGGCGGCACGTCAATTTCCACATACTCCAACCCGTCTTTGTCCAACAGGTTCACGTCCACAATGATACCCAGCACATCACGGACTTTGTTCGGTATGTCCTCCAACAGCTTCTTGGCATCGGCAACACCGACCACCTGCCCGCTGTCATTCATGCCTATATATATCTTGCCGCCTGCGGCATTGGCAAAACCACATATCCATTTCAGATAGTCGTCCCGCCAGCTTTCTTTCCATTCTATATTTTGGTTCTCATTCATAATCATTTCTTTGTCTGCAAAATTAGCAAAAATACTGTGTGTCAGGAAAGAATATCGGTTATTCTTCCTCCTCCTTAATCAAATGGCACAGCTCCGGGTCATTCTTGATACGGGTTATCTCGTCTTCGACAATCTGCCGGACTTCCTGACGGATGCGTTCGTAGTTGGCTTGTATTTCCTCCTGCATCCGGTCGTTGCCATCCTTGTCGGTGAAGTCGATAATCTGCGGCAGCTTCACGTAACGGGCAGTTTCCCGTTTCACCTTCTCGTTGTCCACCACGATTTCACAGTGGAAAATCTTCTGTTCTATCCGTTCATCGAAGTTGTCCGCCACCGCCCCCACGAACATGCCTTGCGTGAGGTTGGATATTTTGCTGGCAGGTATCAGGCTGTCCATCTGGGTGCTTATCGAGGTGGACTTCTCCCGCTGGTTGATTGTCATGCTCTGCCGTTTCTGCAACACCTTCCCGAAACGCTCCGACAGGATTTTTGCCGTTTCCCCGACCACCTGACCGCTGAACACGTTGCCTACCGTATTTTGTATCACACGGCTTTCCTTGTCCCCGTAGTCACGGGTAAGCTGGCTGTAATCCTGAAAGCCCAGCAGAACCGCCACCTTGTTGCTTCGGGCGGTCGCAATCAGGTTGTCAAGACCACGGAAATAGATAGTGGGCAACTCGTCTATAATCACTGAACTTTTAAGCTGACCTTTCTTGTTTATCAGCTTCACTATTCTACTGTTATACAATCCCAGTGCCGCCGAATAGATGTTCTGGCGGTCGGGATTGTTGCCGACAACCAGTATTTTAGGCTCTTTCGGGTTGTTTATATCCAGCGAGAAATCATCGCCCGTCATTACCCAGTAAAGTGCCGGGCTTATCATACGTGAAAGCGGTATTTTGGCACTCGCTATCTGCCCCTGCAACTGCTCTTGGGCATCTGATTCCCAAGCGTCCACGAACGGGGAAAGATAATTTTCCAGTTCGGGATAGCTGCGCAAAATCGTGAACACATCGGCGTATTTCTTGTTCAACAGTTCAATGGCATGGGGAAACGTGCAATACCTGCCGCCCTGATAGATGCGCAAATACCAAATGATAGCCGCCAAAAGGATAATCGGGCTTTCCACGAAGAAGTCGCCCTGCTTGGTTATCCAACTGCGATTGAGGTTGAGCATTATCGTGTAGCTGGCTTCGTAAGCGTCCGCTATGTCCGACATGAAGCTGGCATTTATCGGGTTGCACCGGTGGCTCCTGCGTGGGTCGTCAAAATTGATAATGTAAAACTTGGGCTTGACCTTGTAGCCGTCCAAATGCGTGAGCAAATGATTATATGCTATTTCCGACAGGTCGGGAAACTTATAATCATAACAGTAGAGTGCAAAACCCTTCTCGATTTGCTGTTTTATGTAATTGTTTACCACTGCGTATGACTTTCCGCTTCCCGGCGTGCCCAGCACAAGGCTGGCACGGAACGGGTTCACCACATTTATCCACCCGTTGTTCCATTTCTTCTTATAATAGAAACGGGTGGGCAGGTTTATCGAATACTCGTTCTCGATAAGCCGGGTTTCCTGCTGGAAACTCTCGTTCTCGGTGTTAAAGACATCATCCATAAGGTTGTTCTTCAACAGGCGGGACATCCATGTACCCGCCATGAGCAGGCATATATAGCCCACAGACAGCGTGGCGATGTAAAATGCCGTGTCCGCCGTATGCGGCAAGGGCAGTTCCAGCAGCCACCAGTTCAGGAAAAACAGGACGAAACCCACCGCAAGGCAGCAATGTATCTTCGTCCAAGTTATCTTCTCGTTCTTCACTCCTTTTGTCCCGATGCACGACAGGGCGAGAAACACCACCGCAAAAAGTTTCGTCCACAGCATGGACGAGAACAGCCCGGTGGTACGCTGGAAGTTCCACAAAATCTTGTCTATCACCTCAAAGGTTACTCCCCATCCTTTCAGGCTGGAGTAACAGAACCAGTACATGTTTATTCCCACGAATAAAATACTGATTGCCCGCATAAAGTCCATGACCCTTGCAAGCCCCCTCAAATCATCTTCCTGTTGCATAGTCGTATATTTTTAAGTTATTCGATGCGTCTTGTGCGCTTCTTTTTCTTCTTTCTCTTTTGCCCGGCGGTGTCCTGCGGCGGTTCTTCTCCTATAGAAGATCCGCCGAACAACCCGCCCAGTCCGCTGACCGGAAGCCGTGCCGCCGTATGCGTCTGCTGCGTGAAGTCCTGCCCTTGTCCCCGCTGCGGAGCAACGCTTTCGGTCTGTCCCGTTTGGACATCCGAATACAGGTCATTGAACACGTTCGCCGAAAACTCCTTGCCCAAACGTGAACCGTTCAATACCACCCGGCTGTCGTGGTCGATGAACGTAACGCCATAGATGCGCCCGCTGTCGTTCTGCCGGAACACCACGTCAATGCCCTGCCGTTTCAGTTCCTGTTCAAACTTTTGTCGGTTACGGGTGGTCTGCATGGCTGCGGCGACAATCTTCCGGGTACGCTCTTTCAGCTTCCCGTCCTTAATCGTTTTGCCAGACTTTTCCATCCTGCACAGCACCGCTTCGTAGCCCACCGACTTGCCGATGCGGGATGCCTTTACCGGGTTGCCCACCTTTTCGCCCTTATCGTCCGTGGCGGAATAGACAATGCCCTGATAGGGTCTGCCGTTTATTTCCCCCTTGACTTCCTCGGCGCACACGTTGCAGGTGGCAAGCAACGCCCTGTACTCCCCGAACGACTGGAAGCGGTAGCCGTAACAAGCCGCTTTTACGGTATTGCCAATCTGGTGCTTCACGTCCCCGGCTGCGTAATCGACCTTTTTAAGTTCGGGGCGTTCGGCACGCTCCTTTCTCTCCGCCGGATGCAGGTTGTATTTCCGTTCCAGTTCACGGGTAATCTGCTTGCTTCTCCGGTGCTCGAACCTGTCATTCAGAGGCTTGCCGTTTTCGTCCACCCGTAAGCCCACGATGTGGATATGGTGGCGGTCGATGTCCTCGTGTTTATAGACCAAATAAGGCTGGTCGCCATAGCCCAACTTCCGCATATACTCCCGTGCGATGTCGGAAAGTTGGCTGTCCGAAAGCACGTCTTCCGGGTGCGGGTTTATGGAAATGTGCAATATCGGCTTCTTGGTGGACAAATGGACGGGCATCTGCATTTCAAAGCTGCGCATACACCCGCCGATGCTGGAATGCCCGTCCTCGTCCAACAGCATTTTATTGGAGAAAAGCACCTTCGCTTCCCCGTTGTCCACCTTTTCCTGATTGTATGCCAGTGCGCCGAACATGGAACTTCCCGTACTTATTTTGGCAACCATAGTTCCCTGCACTCGTTTGTCAGGTCGATAACCTGACGGTTCAACATAGCCAGTTCGGTAGTCGCTTTCTCCAGTTTATAGAGAAAAGCGAGTGCCTTTTTCTCCGAAAAGTTGCTATTTAGAGCCTTTACCACTTGGTTGTAATTGACCGCTACCGCTCTGAATTGCGCATAAAATTCGGTCAGTCGGGCGCAATACTCGACCGCCGACTTGTCCACTTTCACCACCCGGAACGGCTCGCCGAAGATACGTGCGGCGATGAAACGGGATTTGCTCAAAACACCCGACTGCTCCCACTGCGAGAGGAAGCGGGCGTTCTCCCGGTCGTTCAGGTAAAGTACATGGCGATGTTTCGCCGGGTCTTGGAGGGCGGGGCGACCGCCCTTGCTGTTTTTCCTTGTTTCCATACTTCCTTGAATTAAAAAATCACGACTTCGGAGTGGTTTTTACCCCCGCAAGGGGCAAGGCGTTTTCAGGCACGGAAAACGGTTTCGTGTGCCACGAAACACACCTTGCTATTTTCTGGCGAAAATCGAAAATCCGTCCGGGACGGATTGGGGTCTGCATCAGACGGCAAGCCCTGCCGTTCACCAGCACCGTTACACGTCTTTACCCCTTGCGGCTCGTTACTCCGCTGCAAAGTAACGGTGATTTATAATGCTGTAAAATAGGCAGTTGGTGGACAAACTGGGACACGAAAGGACAAATCGGGACACATCTAAAAACGGACGTTTTTTCTCCTTTTATTTGCATAAGATTTCAAGATTGAAAGACACATTTCAATCAGGCAAGAACGGTTGAAAGCAGGATTTCAAGAAAACGTGATTGTTGGATTTCAAGAAAGAATGAAAGCAGGAAAACAAGATTGAAATAAAGCAGTCTTTCCATATTTCAAGCCTGCAATATGGAAAGCCCGAATGATTGGAAGCAATAAACAAATATATCAACCAATAATGAACGGAAGCAATATGGAAAACAAGAAAACACCCCTTTATGTCGCCTTTTCCACCCAGAAGGGCGGGGTCGGCAAAACCACCTTTACCGTGCTTGCGGCGAGTTACCTCTATTACCTCAAAGGCTACGATGTGGCGGTAGTCGATTGCGACTACCCGCAACACTCCATTGCCGGGATGCGCAAGCGTGATGCCGAACAGGTCGGGGCGGACGAGGATTACAAGCGCATGGCGTATGAACAGTTCACCCGTCTGGGGAAGAAAGCCTACCCGGTGCTGTGCAGTTCGCCCGAAAAGGCGATAGCCACGGCTGACGGATATACGGCAGAAGCCGGACACGTACCGGACATCGTGTTTTTTGACCTGCCGGGCACGGTGAACAGCGAGGGCGTGATAAACTCCCTTGCGGGCATGGACTATATCTTCACCCCGATTTCCGCCGACAAGGTGGTTCTTGAAAGCAGCCTGTCGTTTGCGGTGGCTATCCAAAAGCTGCTGGTGAGGAATGAAGCCTGCCGCCTTGCCGGGCTGTACCTCTTCTGGAACATGGTGGACGGTCGGGAGAAAACCGACCTCTATGCCGCCTATGACAAGACGATAAAGGAACTGGAACTGCCGCTGATGAAAACCTTTATCCCCGACACCAAACGCTACAAAAAAGAACTGATGACGGACAGGAAGGCGGTGTTCCGCTCCACGCTCTTTCCCGCCAGCCGCCCGCTGGTAAGGGGCAGCAACTTGGAAGAACTGATAACAGAAATGATGTATTACATTAAATTACAATGATATGGCAAAGCAAAACGGCACTCTGCCGAAAATAGACGAGGATTTCATGCGGGAACTTATCTCGCAGGGTGTCCCCGCCAAGCAGGACAAGCAGCCGGAGGACATACCGAACCCCGGCGGCGAAACAGGCATCCCCCAAGAGGGACAACAGACGGAAACGGTACGGATGGAGAAACCGACACCCCGCAGGCGCAAGGGTTGCACGGGTGACTACCGGGAAACCTACTTCCAGAAAGTGGAACTGGCAGACCGACAACCCTTGTACGTGAGCCGAGCCACCCACGAGAAACTGATGCGTATCGTGACGGTGATAGGCGGGCGCAAGGTGACGGTAAGCAGCTACGTGGAAAATATTCTGCTGCGGCACTTCGAACAATACCAAGACGAGATAAACGCCTTGTACGAAAGCCACTTCCAAAAGCCTGTCTGACTATGGTAACCTATTGCATACTTACCGGGCTTCTGGTGTACTATATCGCCCTGTGGCTGTGGTATCGCCATGCGGACAACAGGCGTTCCGAAAAGGGAACAAATGATAAAACCGTTCCCGAAAGTCAGGCGGACGGCTACACGCTGATAGGCGAGAGCCGCTACAAGGGTGGACTAATCGGGACAGTGCAGGACAAATCGGGACACCTCCCGCAAGCGGCTGAAAATGATACTATTTTTGCGGCGCAAGCTGCCGGACAACCGGACGAAACACCCGACTACGGGGATGACGAACCCGATTACGAGGACGAAGAAATATCCGGGTACATGGACGGGTACGATGATACGGGCAGGGCTGCTGGCGTGAGCTTTGAGGAACTGGGCGAAACGGTACGCACGGCGAACGCCGACAACTCCACCGAAGCGGAACAGCGGCAAGCCGCCGTGACGCTGGCACGGATTGAGGGGACGAACCTCTACGATGCGGTAGTGGAGAACATCAACGGCGGGCTGGCAAAGGTGGCGGAACTGCTTAAACGGAACGAAGCCGGGCTGGTTACGGCTACCGTTTCTGCCGAAACCGCCCCACTTGCAAGCAAGGAATACGAAGCGTTCAATATGGACGATTTCCTATAATATAATAATGTATAGCAATATGAAGCAACGTGATTACGGTTGATTGGCAATACTGACACCAACAGACGGCATCCGTGCCGCAACCACTAAAATTTCAAATTATTCATCCGCCGTGCGGCAGCGGACTATCCACCCGCTGTCCCGGCATTAAAATCCAATTCGCAATGAAAAAGAAAATCTTTTTGTCGGCGGCTCTCCTTGCCGCTGTGGTAAGTGCCTACGCACAAGGTAACGGACAGGCGGGCATTACCGAAGCCACCAACATGATAACCGGGTATTTCGACCCCGGAACAAAGCTGGTGTACGCAATCGGGGCGGTCTGCGGCTTGATTGGCGGTGTAAAGGTGTATAACAAGTTCTCAAGCGGTGACCCCGATACCAGCAAGACCGCCGCAAGTTGGTTCGGGGCGTGCATCTTCCTGATTGTCGCCGCCACTATCCTGCGTTCGTTCTTCCTCTAAAACGGCGGCTATGTCTGAATATCCGGTAAACAGGGGTATCGGGAAGCCGGTGGAGTTCAAGGGGCTGAAAAGCCAGTACCTTTTCATCTTTGCGGGCGGCTTGCTCGCCGTGTTCGTGGTGTTCATTGTCCTGTTCATGGCAGGCGTGAACCAGTGGCTATGTATCGGTTTCATCGTGTCGGCTTCGCTGCTGCTCGTATGGCAGACGTTCCGGCTCAACGCCAAGTACGGCACGCACGGACTGATGAAAGCTGCCGCCCGCAAAAGACATCCCCGCTTCATCATCAGCCGAAAGGCGATACCCAGATTATTCACCTATAAAAAAAGAAAGGAAGAAAGACCATGAGGAATATGTTAAAGGCTACCACGCTGGAAAGGAAATTTCCCCTTTTGGCGGTGGAGAACGGCTGCATCATTTCAAAGGATGCCGACATAACGGTGGCTTTCCGGGTGGAACTGCCCGAACTGTTCACCGTTACCAGTGCCGAATATGAAGCCATACATTCGGCATGGTACAAGGCAATCAAGGTACTGCCCGACTATTCCATAGTACACAAGCAGGACTTCTTCATCACGGAGAACTACCAGCCCGACACCGGAAAGGACGAACTCAGTTTCCTGTCCCGGAGTTTTGAGCGGCACTTCAATGAACGCCCGTTCCTGAACCATTACTGTTACCTGTTCCTGACAAAGACGACAAGGGAGAGAAGCCGCCGACAGAGCGACTTCTCCACCCTCTGCCGGGGCAGGATTGTTCCGCAGGAGATAGCGGACAGGGAAACGGCTATGAAATTCATCGAAGCGGTCGGACAGTTCGAGCGTATCATGAACGACAGCGGGTTTGTCACGCTTACCCGGCTGGCAGTACCGGAAATCACCGGGCAGGACGGAAAGGCTGGCATCATCGAGAAATACTTCTCGCTTTCACAGACAGATACCACCTGCCTGAAAGACATCGGGCTTTACCCGGAAGAAATGCGTGTCGGGGACGACATACTGTGCCTGCACACGCTTTCGGACGTGGAAGATTTGCCGGAAAAGGTCGGTACGGACACACGGTTTGAAAAGCTGTCCACCGACCGGAGCGACTGCCGCCTGTCATTCGCCGCCCCGGTGGGCGTGCTGCTGTCGTGCAACCACGTCTATAACCAATACATCTTCATAGACGACCATGCCGAAAACCTGAAAACGTTCGAGCAGACCGCCCGGAACATGCAGTCGCTTTCCCGCTACTCCCGTGCCAACCAGATAAACAAGGAATGGATAGACGAGTACCTGAACGAAGCGCACAGCAAGGGGCTTGTTTCCGTGCGCTGCCACTGCAACGTCATGGCTTGGAGCGATGACCGGGAGGAACTCAAACGCATACGCAACGATGTGGGAAGCCAGCTTGCCCTGATGGAATGCAAGCCACGCCACAACACGGTCGATACGCCCACGCTCTTTTGGGCGGGCATACCGGGCAACGAGGGGGACTTCCCGGCGGAAGAAAGTTTCTACACGTTCTTGGGGCAGGCTCTCTGCCTGTTCGTGGAAGAAACGAACTACAAGAGTTCGCTTTCGCCCTTCGGCATCAAAATGGTGGACAGGGTGAGCGGGCGACCGCTGCACATCGACATATCAGACCTGCCCATGAAGAAAGGCATCACGACCAACCGCAACAAGTTCATACTTGGGCCGAGCGGCAGCGGGAAGTCTTTCTTCACCAACCACATGGTACGCCAGTATTACGAGCAGGGGGCGCACGTGCTGCTGGTAGATACGGGCAACAGCTATTTGGGGCTGTGCCAGCTTATCCACAACCGCACGCACGGCGAGGACGGGATTTATTTCACCTACACCAACGAGAACCCGATAGCGTTCAACCCGTTCTATGTCGAGGACGGGGTATTTGACATAGAGAAGAAAGAGAGTATCAAGACCCTTATACTCACCCTGTGGAAGCGGGACGATGAAGCCCCGAAGCGGTCGGAAGAAGTGGCGTTGTCCAATGCGGTAAGTGCCTATATCGAACGTATCACGGGCGACAGGTCGGTAACACCCTGCTTCAACACGTTCTACGAGTTTGTCCGGGACGAATACCGCCGACAGCTTGAACGGAAGAATGTCAGGGAAAAGGACTTTGACATTGACGGCTTCCTGAACGTGCTTGAACCCTATTACAAGGGCGGCGAGTATGACTACCTGCTCAACTCCGACAAGGAACTGGACTTGCTGCACAAACGCTTTATTGTCTTCGAGCTGGACAATATCAAAGACCACAAGATACTGTTCCCGATAACGACCATCATCATCATGGAAGCCTTTATAAACAAGATGCGCAAATTGAAGGGAATAAGAAAATTAATCCTGATTGAAGAAGCGTGGAAAGCGATAGCGTCGGCGAACATGGCGGACTACATAAAATATTTGTACAAAACCGTCCGAAAGTATTTCGGGGAAGCGATTGTGGTAACGCAGGAAGTGGAGGATATTATTTCCTCGCCTATCGTGAAAGAGAGCATCATCAACAATTCGGACTGCAAGATTCTGTTAGACCAAAGGAAATATCTCAACAAGTTCGACAGCATACAGAACCTCTTGGGACTGACCGACAAGGAACGTTCGCAAATATTGTCCATCAACATGGCGAACCATCCCGGACGGAAGTACAAGGAAGTGTTCTTCTCGCTGGGCGGCACGCAGTCGGCGGTGTACGCAACGGAAGTTTCGCTGGAGGAATATTACACGTACACGACCGAAGAAAGCGAGAAAACGGAACTGTTCGCCCTTGCCGACAAGCTGGGTGGCAACCTTGAACTGGCTGTCAAACGGCTTGCGGAGAGCAAAAGAAATCCCGGATTATCAACCACCTAAAAATAAACGATATGAAATTAATGGACAATCTGATTTACACGCTGCTGTCCGCCTGCCTGCTGGCTGGCTGTAAGGACAGTGAAAGCAAGGAACTGGAAAGGATGCAGGGCGACTGGGTACACGTCAGGGGACACCCGGCTTTCACACTCACGGAAACGGACGGCAGATACACCGTCATCCGTAAAGCGAATGTCAGGGGCAGGGTACTGGAAACTACTTATCCGGTGACAGAGCGGAACGGCTGCCTGTTCATTGAAACAGGCTTCGGCATACAGTTCACCTACGACAAAAGGAACGACCGGATAACGCTCCTGCCCAGCGGCGAATACAGGCGTGTTACAAATCCTAAAAACAAAAAATGATGAAAAGAACGATTCTTCTTATGGCGGTATGCCTGTGCTTCATGGGCAGGGCATCCGCCCAGTGGGTGGTGTCAGACCCCGGCAACTTGGCTCAGGGCATCATCAACACCGCCAAACAGATTGTGGAAACGGCGGGAACGAAAGCCAACACCCTGAACGGCTTTCTGGAAACGCAGAAGATTTTCCAGCAGGGGAAAGCCTATTACGATGCGTCAAATCCGTGCATGATGTCGTCAAGGGCGGTATCAAGGTGAAGAAAAGCATCGAACTGGTGGCGGAAATCTCCGAAATCTACGTCAGGAACTACCAAATCATGCTCGCCGACCCGTATTTCACGGCGGACGAGCTGGCGACCATATCCTCCGGCTATGCCATGCTGCTGGACGAGAGTTCGGACGTGCTTCAGGACTTGAAAAATGTCGTGAACATCACGGGCATGTCTCTGACGGATGCCGAACGGCTGGCAATCATCGACAATGCCTACCGAAGCCTGATGAACTACCGCAATCTCGTGAACTACTACACCCGCAAGAACATTTCCGTGTCCTACCTGCGGGCAAAGAAAAAGAACGACACCGACCGGGTGCTGGCTCTCTACGGCTCGGCGGATGAACACTACTGGTAACATCAAACGGACATGCCTATGTTGTTAGCAGTGGATTTTGACAACCTGCACCAAGTGCTGCGGGTGCTGTATGACGAAATGATGCCCCTGTGCGGCAACATGACGGGGGTAGCCAAAGGGATAGCCGGGCTGGGTGCGCTGTTCTATGTAGCCGCCAAGGTATGGCAGTCGCTCGCACGGGCGGAAGCCATAGACGTGTACCCGCTTCTACGCCCATTTGCGCTGGGGCTGTGCATCATGTTCTTCCCCACGTTCGTGCTGGGGACTATCAACACGGTGCTGTCGCCGATAGTGAAAGGATGCAGCCAGCTTATGGAAACGCAGACCTTCGACATGAACGAGTACCGGGCACAGAAAGACAGGCTGGAGTACGAAGCCCTGATGCGAAGCCCGGAAACGGCATACCTCGCTTCGGACGAGGAATTTGACAGGCAACTGGAGGAACTGGGCTGGTCGCCCTCCGACATGGTTACCATGACGGGCATGTACATGGACAGGGCGGCATACAACATCAAGAAATCCGTCCGGGACTGGTTCAGGGAACTGCTGGAAATACTCTTTCAGGCAGCGGGGCTGATTATCGACACGCTGCGCACGTTCTTCCTGATAGTGCTCTCGATACTGGGTCCGCTGGCGTTCGCCCTTTCCGTCTATGACGGTTTCCAAAGCACGCTGACCCAGTGGATTTCACGCTATATCTCGATTTACCTGTGGCTTCCCGTGTCGGACTTGTTCAGCAGCGTGCTGGCACGCATACAGACACTGATGCTCCAGAAGGACATCGAGCAGCTTTCCGACCCGAACTTCATACCGGACGGGAGCAGTACCGTGTATGTAATCTTTATGATTATCGGCATCGTGGGCTACTTCACCGTTCCGACAGTGGCAGGCTGGATTGTGTCAGCCGGGGGTACAACCGCATACAACCGCAACCTGACACGTGCGGGCGCACTCACGGGTGCGGCGGCAGGTGCGGCAACCGGAAAGATTGCAGGAAAACTTCTCAAATAACCAACTTCAATTTTTAGAATATGGAATTCAAGTCATTGACGAACATCGAAACGAGCTTCCGGCAAATCCGGCTCTTTGCGCTGGTATTCATCTGCCTGTGCGCACTGGTCACGGGCTTTGCCGTGTGGAACTCGTACAGCTTCGCCGAAAAGCAGCGGCAGAAGATATACGTCCTCGACAACGGCAAGAGCCTGATGCTGGCTCTCTCGCAGGACATGGCGCAGAACAGACCGATTGAAGCGAAATCGCACGTGAAGCGTTTCCACGAACTCTTTTTCACGCTCTCGCCCGACAAGGACGCCATCGAGGGAAACATCAAACGCTCCTTGTTCCTCGCCGACAGGAGTGCGTTCAACTACTACAAGGACTTGTCGGAAAAGGGCTACTACAACCGTATCATTTCGGGCAACATCAACCAGACGGTGGAGATTGACAGCGTGAAATGTGACTTCAACCAGTACCCCTACAAGGTGAGAACCTATGCCCGGCAGCTTATTGTCCGGGAAAGCAGCCTGACGGTCAGAAGCCTTGTCACCACGTGCAGGCTCCTGAACGCCACACGGAGCGACAACAACCCGCACGGCTTCATCATGGAAGCGTTCACGATTGACGAGAACAGGGATTTGCAAACCATTAAACGATAGCCTTATGGAGAGGAAGCGAAATTACATTGAAACGGTGCGGGACTGGGCGGATGAACGCCTGCGCCGCCTGTGCGGGCGTATCACGCCGGGCAAGCGGCTGGCGGTCATCCTCGTGATGTCCGCCCTGTTCGGCGGCTTGTCCCTCTATATCACCGTTTCGTCCATTTACAACATCGGGAAACGGGACGGGCAAAGGCTGCAAATCGAACACATCCGGCAGTTCCCGCTACATGGTAACGACAGTATCAATTTAACAAACAGACCTGAATATGGAAGAAGTACAGAAAAATGAACCGGGCAGACAGCCCGAAAAGGAGAAGAAGCCCAAACGGGAACTTTCCCCGAAAGAGGTGCAGCGGCGCAGGAAAATGATAGTCTTCCCGCTGATGTTCCTCGCCTTTGCAGGGTGCATGTACCTGATATTCGCCCCCTCCGGCAAGGAGAAAGCGGAAACGGAAAGCGTGGGCGGTTTCAATGCCGACATCCCGCTGCCCGCAGAGGACGGGATTATAGCGGACAAGCAGACCGCCTACGAGCAGGCGATGATGAGCCGGAAACGGCAGGACAGGATACAATCCCTTCAGGACTTCGGTTTCATAGGGGACGATGAAACCGAAGAACCGCAGGCGGAAGCCGGACTGATGCCGGAAGAAGATCCGAAGCCCGTGCGGGGCGGCGGCGCTTCTTCCTCGGCGACCGCCTACCGGGACATCAACCGCCAGTTGAGCACGTTCTATGAAACGCCCCCGGAGGACAGGGAAAAAGAGGACTTGAAACGGCAGGTGGCGGAACTGACCGAAAAGCTGGAACTTCAGCGAGAAGCCACGCCCACCGCTGACGAACAGATGGCTCTATTGGAAAAGTCATACGAGCTTGCCGCCAAATATGCAGGCGGCGACAGGCAGGCGGCACAAGTGCCAGTCGTGGGCGACATCGAAAAGAAGCCGGAAGCGGTGTCCGTGCAGGCAGTACGGGAAAACGCCGTTTCAGGGCTGCAACAGCCCATGAGCGATGCCGATTTTATCCGTGCTTACAGCCAGCCACGCAACTACGGCTTCAACACGGCGGTAGGAACGGGCTACGCAATGGGCAGGAACACGATAGCCGCCTGCATCCATCAAGACCAGACGCTGACGGACGGGCAGGCGGTAAAACTCCGTCTGCTTGAACCCATGCAGGCGGGCAACATCGTCATCCCGAAGAATACCCTTGTGGCGGGTACGGCAAAGGTACAGGGCGAACGTCTCGACATACTGGTGTCCTCGATAGAGTATGCGGGAAACATCATCCCGGTGGAACTCGCCGTGTTCGACACGGACGGGCAAAAGGGGCTTTCCGTCCCGTCCTCGATGGAGCAGGAAGCGTTCAACGAGGCGATAGCGAATATCGGCAGCGGGCTGGGTACAAGCATTTCCTTTACGCAGAACGCCGGGCAACAGGTGGCGATGGACGTTACAAGGGGGCTGATGCAGGGTGCATCCGGCTACCTTGCCAAGAAGTTCCGAACCGTGAAAGTGAAGCTGAAAGCCGGGTACAGGGTGATGCTTTACGCCAAACAGCAATAATCATTTGACAAACCACTAAAATTTGGTTCATCCGACATTTCGCGTGATGCGGCAATCATGGAGTGCATATAACCTTAGCTCAAAGTATCGTTCATCCCTAAATCCGTATGCCGCTCTCTTCAAGACCTTTATCTTGTTGTTGATTCCTTCTACTTTTCCGGTCGATATATGACAGTCGTACCATGCGAGTATGCCTGTTCTGTGTGCCATTACTGTGGCTGCCATCTTCACCAGTTGCGGCACTTTGCTTTCTTGGGCTTGCTTTACCCAATCCAGCATGACCATTTCAGCATTGTTCTTATTGACTTGCGTCCAGATTTCCCTGAGCTGTTCTTTCAGGTAGTATGCCTGCGACAGGGGCTTGTTCATATCCAGCGCGTTGTCAAGCCGTGTCTTATACTCCTTGTCGAAGATATCCGCCCCATTACTCAGTAACAGGTATCGCGTACCTTTCAACACCTTACGTTTGTTGATGTCTTTTTCCATGTGGTATTGTATCCTGCGTATCTCATCCAGCTTCTCGTTCATAAGCTTTACCACATGGAAATGGTCAAACACGTGCACCGCATTTGGGCAATTCTCATATACAGAGGAGATAAAGGCGGCAGAGAGGTCTGTTGCAATATATTTGATGT
>NZ_JADYTF010000199.1 GCF_021530995.1 Bacteroides caecigallinarum | reverse complement strand
GTTTTTATCTATCAAACAAAAATTTGCACGATATCTTGTTTTTATTTTCAGATTAGATATTGTATGATTATTTCCGTCAAATATGTCATTAAACTCTTCTATGACTGCTATACTATCGGCTTCTTCATCTGTGAAGCTTAAATCATTATACAGTTTGAATACCCTTTTGCCGTCAATCACAGAGTAGAAGTCCTCAAGACTTTTTCCTTCATATTCTGTCTCACCGTTTATCAGATGAGTGAAAGCAATAAAATCTTCTGTTGTGTAAATACCGTTTTGTTCGTCCTTTCTTACATTACATATGTATTCATAACCGCTATTGAATTCAGTTTCGTTTATTTTGATATATTCTGAAGGTAATTCATTTCCTTCAAGTTTGATGGATAAGTCCATGCCGTTTTGGGCTGGTATTATGGCTTCATATCTGCCATCGTCATTTCTGTCAAATGAAATAGTTCCTTCTGTACTTGTTGTGACTGAATATTCCGCTGTTTTCAAGTCGATGGCATTTACTTTGAGAGGGACATTAATATGGACTTTTACAATGTCCTCATTCAGCTTTTTGTCAATATTGATTGCAAGTTTGGCGAAAATATGATTGAAAGTGAGATTTATTGTTTCTCCATTACTAAATGTGTCTTTACAATATACTATGTCTCTAAGTTCTCCGTTGTTATGGTACAGGTCATCAATTCCTTTTATCACAGGATAATAAGCTGTAATATTTGCCGAACCTTCTTCTGTATACCATTTATTGTCTTCCAGTCCTGTCCATAGTCCGTTTTCATAATTTAATATGTTTCCTTCCGCTTTTATCCCTCCGGTACTGAAGAAAACTATGGAATCTCCTGCTGGAATTTGTTCTATACTGCCAGTTCTGCTTTCTTTATCCGAAAATCCGTTTGTGGAGTTTCCTGTAATAATAACTTGACTATAATTCTCACTTTTTATATTTATTATACTGTCATGTGTACAAGCGGTTACAGATAATATTAATATTGTAACAAATGATAGTAATATCTTTGTTTTCATAGCTGTAAACTGTTTATTGATAAAAAATCTTCTGAAACCAAAAGTACGTATTTTTTATCAATAAATAAAAGAGTACAGAAAAAAAACGCTGCCATACCTTCTCAGGCGGGCAGCGCAAGCTACAATACAAAATACAAATACAACTAAACGAGATATTTTAAATCAAATGATTTTACTTTAAACAATACCTTGTGCCATCATTGCATGAGCCACTTTCATGAATCCTGCTATATTGGCACCTTTAACATAATTCACATATCCATCGGCTTCAGTTCCATATTTCACGCACTGTTCGTGGATATTGTGCATTATCTGATGGAGCTTATCGTCTACTTCTTCGGCACTCCAACTCATATGCATTGCATTCTGACTCATTTCAAGTCCTGATGTAGCAACACCGCCTGCATTAACAGCTTTACCCGGTGCGTACATTACCTTATTTTCGATGAATGCGTCTATTGCTTCAGGAGTACAACCCATGTTCGAAATTTCTCCGACGCAAAGTACGGAATTTTTTATCAAATTTCCAGCATCTTCGCCATTTAATTCGTTCTGAGTTGCGCAAGGAAGTGCAATATCTACCTTAACTTCCCATGGACGGCGTCCTGGAACGAACTTAGAGCCCGGGAATTTTTCTGCATAAGGCTCAACAATATCATTTCCGGAAGCACGAAGTTCGAGCATATAGTCTATCTTCTCGCCGCTTATTCCGTCAGGGTCGTATATATAACCGTCAGGACCGGATATTGTCACGACTTTAGCACCAAGTTGAGTTGCCTTGGTTGCAGCCCCCCATGCTACATTTCCGAAACCTGAAATAGCTACAGTCTTGCCTTTAATGTCGATTCCTTTCTTGTCGAGCATGTGTTTAACGAAGTAAAGGCCGCCAAATCCGGTTGCTTCAGGGCGAATCAGGGAGCCTCCGAATTCAAGTCCCTTGCCTGTGAATGTTCCGGTAAATTCGTGAGTGAGTTTTTTATACATACCGAACATATAACCCACTTCTCTTCCACCTACGCCTATATCACCTGCCGGTACGTCCATGTCAGGACCTACGTGACGCCATAATTCTAGCATAAAGGCCTGGCAGAAACGCATGATTTCCGCATCGCTCTTTCCTCGTGGAGAGAAATCCGAACCACCTTTACCACCTCCCATAGGAAGAGTGGTAAGAGCATTCTTGAATGTCTGCTCGAATCCGAGGAATTTCAGTATTGAAAGATTTACTGATGCATGGAAACGGATACCGCCTTTGTAAGGGCCTATAGCGTTGTTAAACTGTACTCTGTAACCTATATTTACCTGTACCTTACCTTTGTCATCAACCCAAGGTACACGGAAAGTTATAATTCTGTCCGGTTCAACGAGGCGTTCTATCAATGATACTTTTTCGAATTCAGGATGTTGATTGTATACATCTTCAATAGAGAGCAAAACTTCTTTTACTGCTTGCAGATACTCCGATTCACCTGGATGTTTGGCCTCCAGGGAAGCCATGATTTGATTGATATTCATAATTCAAAATATTAAGGTCTGACAAAATGAAATGTTTTTGTATATGCAAAGTTATGAAATTATACGTGTTGACCAAATTTTTCTGTACTTATTTGTGTAAAATAATGATAAAAAGTAAGTTGGTATTAGTGGCTACCCGGGAAGTTTATGATTGGTTTTTAAGGATATATTTATAATATAC
>NZ_JADYTF010000198.1 GCF_021530995.1 Bacteroides caecigallinarum | reverse complement strand
CACACAGAACAGGCATACTCGCATGGTACGACTGTCATATATCGACCGGAAAAGTAGAAGGAATCAACAACAAGATAAAGGTCTTGAAGAGAGCGGCATACGGATTTAGGGATGAACGATACTTTGAATTGAGGTTATATGCACTCCATGATTGCCGCATCACGCGAAATGTCGGAT
Organism: Bacteroides caecigallinarum; assembly: GCF_021530995.1. Taxonomy (GTDB): domain Bacteria; phylum Bacteroidota; class Bacteroidia; order Bacteroidales; family Bacteroidaceae; genus Phocaeicola; species Phocaeicola faecigallinarum. Next base: position 2,612 of record NZ_JADYTF010000198.1, on the reverse strand, counting down.
GAACCCAAAACATACCTGACGGACTGATTCAGGACTCAAGAGATATAAAAAACATAGTATTATAAAGCGTAATATATTGATAATCAGATATGACTATCTTAAAGAAAATGTCATTAGAGTTCGAGCCTCTCTTCCCGTGCAGAAGTAAAAAGCTGTAACTTAATGAGTTGCAGCTTTTGCTATTTTATACCCAGGACGAAATCGGGACGCAAAATATTTTTAATAATCTCTACTAAATCAATAAAATCAATATTATAAATATAAAAAGGTCAATTCTATTAATATTTTCACGACTTCTTATTATATTTGTGCTTATAACAACATAAACTTATAAAACTATGTTTACAATTCAAGCCAACCCTTCAGGTACAAGAAGCCTGAACATATCAGAAGAAAATCTTAAGACAATAGAAAAATATTCTCTATTCCAACAACTTATTGATAGCAATGGTATAGTTGACGAGAGCGTATTGGAAAAACTGAAATTGAATATCCGTTCACTCATTGGTTCATCCGAAGAAGACTGTAAAGACTTGCTTGACCTCTGTCTTAACGTGATTTACCACGACAATATGAAAGCTTTCGGTCTGCATCAACTCATTATGCTGTACATCAACTGGGAAAGAGAAAAAGGTAATATCGAAGAAACAGAAGAATAAATCTTGAAAGAACATAATCTAACGGACTGGTTGCCTACAACCAAGAAAGAAGTAGAGCTTAGAGGATGGGATGAACTTGACGTCATTCTGTTCAGTGGTGACGCATACGTTGACCATCCGTCATTCGGAGCTGCGGTGATAGGAAGAATGCTTGAGGCACAAGGACTTAAAGTAGCGATAGTACCACAACCCAACTGGCGTGACGACCTTCGCGACTTCAAGAAACTTGGTAGGCCAAGACTATTCTTCGGCATATCTGCCGGATGTATGGACAGTATGGTAAACAAATATACTGCCAACAAGCGTTTACGAAGCGAAGATGCATACACTCCCGACGGACGACACGACATGCGCCCGGAATATCCTACTATAGTATATTCACAGATATTGAAGAAACTCTATCCCGATGTGCCTGTGATAATAGGCGGAATAGAGGCTTCTCTGCGCCGTCTTACCCACTACGATTACTGGCAAGATAAGGTTAGACAGTCAATTCTGATTGATTCCGGAGCAGACCTGCTGATTTACGGAATGGGAGAAAAGCCAATCACTGACTTGTGCAGACGAATGTCTGAAAACCCTGCTATACCGACAGATATTCTTCAGACCGCACACGTTTGCAAAAAGGAAGAATTTAAGTCCGAAGAGAATGACCTGAGGCTTTACTCTCATGAGGAATGCCTGAAAGACAAGAAGAAACAGGCTGAAAACTTCAGACATATAGAAGAGGAATCAAACAAATATGCAGCACAGAGGATTATCCAGGAATCGGGCAAGAAAGTAGTGGTGGTGAATCCACCTTATCCGCCAATGACTCAGGGCGAACTTGACATGTCGTTTGATCTTCCATATACACGACTTCCACATCCGAAATACAAGAACAAACGTATTCCGGCATACGACATGATAAAATTCTCCGTCAACCTCCACAGAGGATGTTTCGGAGGATGCGCATTCTGTACTATATCAGCCCATCAGGGTAAATTCATAGTGAGTCGTAGCAAGGAAAGTATCTTGAAAGAAATTAAGGCAATAACAGAAATGCCTGATTTCAAGGGATATCTGAGCGACCTTGGAGGTCCTTCGGCCAACATGTATGCCATGAGGGGAAAGGACGAGAGTATGTGCCGCCGGTGCAAACGTCCTTCGTGCATTCATCCCAAGGTATGTCCTAATCTGAATACAGACCACAGGCCACTGCTCGACATCTATCATGCCGTAGATGCACTTCCCGGAATCAAAAAGAGTTTCATAGGCAGCGGTGTTCGATACGACCTACTTCTACACGAAAGTAAAGATCCTGCTGTAAACAAGAGTACTCAGGAATACACCCGTGAGCTGATAATGAAACACGTAAGTGGACGACTGAAGGTAGCACCTGAGCACACAAGCGACAAAGTGCTTTACGTCATGCGCAAACCTCCGTTTGAACAGTTTGAAAGGTTCAAGAAAATATTCGACCGCATAAATTCTGAACATAACCTGCGCCAACAGATTATACCGTACTTCATAAGCAGTCACCCTGGATGTACGGCCGAGGATATGGCAGAACTGGCAGTTATAACCAAAAAGCTTGACTTCCATCTGGAACAGGTTCAGGACTTCACTCCTACTCCTATGACTGTCGCTACAGAAGCCTGGTATACGGGTTATCATCCTTATACCCTCGAACCTATCTTCTCTGCAAAGACGCAGAAAGAGAAACTTGCACAACGCATGTTCTTCTTCTGGTACAAGCCTGAGGAAAGAAAAAGCATCATCAATGAACTGAGGCGTATGGGAAGGAATGACCTTATAGACAAGCTTTACAAAAATAGATAAAAAAAGGTTCATCCGACATTTCGCGTGATGCGGCAATCATGGAGTGCATATAACCTTAGCTCAAAGTATCGTTCATCCCTAAATCCGTATGCCGCTCTCTTCAAGACCTTTATCTTGTTGTTGATTCCTTCT
>NZ_JADYTF010000197.1 GCF_021530995.1 Bacteroides caecigallinarum | reverse complement strand
AGGTAAAATTTCAAGACTCTTTTGTAATATATTATAATAAAAAAATATGCTTTTAATGTCAAAATGTATCGTTCCCTTCTTGTATGCAATAAAATATGTCATTATCTTTGCCTTAAGAATGAAAACAAGAAATGAATTTTATGGAACATACTTTTAGAAATCTCACAGAGGCTGAGATTGATACACTTATTGCACAAGGATGTTGTGCCGAAAACTGGTCAGACGTAACAGTAGCCGAAGGATTCGATGCTTCGAAAGTCTGGCACGTAAGAATGTCTGGCAAGATAAGAATAGGGGAGTTAAACGGTGAGTTTACACTAGCCGGAGGAGTAAAGAAATCTTCAGGAATTAGAAATGCCATCCTTCATAATGTCACGATAGGCGATGACTGTTGCATAGAGAATATAAAGAACTACATCGCTAATTATGTCATTTCGGACAGAGTTTTCATCGAAAATGTTGATTGTATGGTAGTGGATAGACGTTCCACTTTCGGAAATGGTACAGAAGTGTCCGTGCTTAGTGAGACTGGTGGTCGAGAGGTAATAATTCATGACAAATTATCAGCTCACGAGGCTTATATAGCTGCCATGTACAGACATCGTCCCGACCTGGCTGCCAAGATGAAGTCACTGGTTATGAAGTATGCCGATGAGATAGCTTCTGAATACGGCTATGTAGGCAATGATGCCATGATTGTTGATACAGGATATATCAAGAATGTTCGTATCGGTAGTTTCTGTAAGATAGAGAGTGCAGGACGACTGAAAAACGGTAGCCTGAACAGTAACGAGACAGCTCCTGTACACATCGGTTACGGTGTGATATGCGATGATTTCATCATCTCAAGCGGTTCGCACATTGAAGACGGTACTATGCTGACAAGATGTTTCGTAGGTCAGTCATGCCACATGGGACATAACTACTCGGCATCCGATTCCCTTTTCTTCTGCAACTGTCAGGAGGAAAACGGCGAGGCTTGTGCCATCTTTGCAGGTCCTTTCACCGTTACTCACCATAAATCAACTCTGCTCATTGCCGGAATGTTCTCGTTTATGAATGCCGGTTCTGGTTCAAATCAGAGTAACCATATGTACAAGCTTGGACCTATCCACCAGGGTATAATGGAGAGGGGCGCCAAAACAGCTTCCGACTCTTATATCCTATGGCCTGCACGTATTGGAGCATTCTCACTCGTCATGGGACGCCACGTGGCTCATCCTGATACTACGAATCTGCCTTTCTCATACCTCATCGAGGAGAAGAATACCACATACCTCATGCCAGGTGTAAATCTCCGCAGTGTGGGAACTATCCGCGATGCCCAGAAGTGGCCTAAACGTGATAACAGAAAAGACCCTTGCCGAATGGACAAGGTCAACTATAATCTCCTCAGTCCGTACACAATACAGAAAATGTTCAAGGGACGTCAGATACTGAAAGACCTTGCAAGAGTATCAGGCGAGACATCGGAGACATATTCATATCAGAGTGCCAAGATAAAGAATTCATCACTGAACAAGGGTATAAAATTCTATGAGACAGGTATCACCAAGTTCCTTGGTAATTCGGTGATAAAACGCCTGGAGATAACGGAGTTCAAGACTGACGAGGAAATACGTGAAAGACTTAAACCGGACACGGTCATTGGTACAGGCGAATGGGTAGATGTATCGGGACTTATAGCTCCTCGTAGCGAGATAGACCGTCTGATGGCTGATATTGAATGCGGTGTGCTTGATTCTGTGGAAAAGATTGATACTCAACTAACAGAGATGCACAATAACTACTACACCTACGAATGGACTTGGGCATACGGCAAGATGCTTGAATTCTTTGGTCTCGATGCAGATAAGATCACGAAAGAAGACATTATCGCTATCGTAGAGAAGTGGAAAGAAGCTGTGATAGGCCTTGACAGAATGGTTTATGAAGATGCCAAGAAAGAATTCTCGCTATCAGCAATGACCGGATTCGGAGCCGATGGTAGCAGAGAAGAACAAAAGCTTGATTTTGACCAGGTTAGAGGATTCTTTGAAAGTAATCCTTTCGTAGAGGCAGTTCTTGAGCATATCAAGATTAAAGGAGAATTGGGAGACGAACTCATAGCAAGGATGAGCAGAATGTGTTGATTATTGCTTTTTTCATAAACAATGCTTATATTTGTGTTAAGCATTATTGATTATGGAAATGTACACAGAATTTATCGTAAGGCTGGTAGTTGCCAGCCTTATGGGAGCTATTATAGGTCTGGAGAGGGAGTATCGCTCAAAAGAAGCCGGCTATAGGACTCATTTCCTTGTAGCTCTGGGCAGTGCGCTGATGATGATAGTCTCACAATACGGCTTTTCCGAGGTTCTGGAGACAGATCTTGTAAGGCTTGATCCGAGCCGTCTGGCTGCCCAGGTGGTAAGCGGAATAGGTTTTATAGGAGCTGGTACGATAATACTGCTTCAGAAACAGATAGTCCGCGGTCTGACCACGGCGGCTGGTATATGGGCTACATCGGGAATCGGACTTGCCATAGGAGCCGGTATGTACGTAATGGGAATTACTGCCACAGTGCTTTTTCTCATAGGTGTGGAAGTTCTGAACTATTTCTTTAAAGGTATAAGTTTAAGGAGTATGATTGTGGAATATTCTACTCACAATCAGGATTCTCTTAAAAAGATTTCAGCCTTGTTCAGTTCTAAGAATTTTATTATCAGTTCTTATGAAATGGAAGATAAGACAGATTCCAACGGTAATCCTGTACATTATGTAACTATGGTAGTAAAAGCCAAGAATATGAATGAAGAAGGAATATTGCTGATGTTGTTACATGATTTTCCTGAAATTACTGTTCACAGA
>NZ_JADYTF010000196.1 GCF_021530995.1 Bacteroides caecigallinarum | reverse complement strand
AAATATGGCATCATTCTCTTTTAATCATTTTTTACCAGACCACTATCAATTTGGAAAAGAAAATTCTTTTATTAGTGAATCTGGACGTAATATTGCTGATAATAATGTAAATGACTGGACAGATAAAGCCTATTATGCTTCGCAACAGCGATATAATAACGAAAATATTACAGTACTTTCAACAGGTGGTTTTGATAATGGTAGCGATGGAGAAGGTATTGATACAATATTGGACTATTCAGTAAAGTTGGAAGCGGAAGGGAAAAAAACAGGAATGATGACTGTAAACGGATTCTCGAAGTTAGCATTATTAAAAATTGGCCAAACATTTCTTATTCGTGACAAAGTTCAGAATAAATCAGGAGAAAGTAAAGATGTGGAACAGAAAGCATTAAAGATTATAGGAATAAATCATTCTTTTGATTATCAACAAGAATATTCCAATATTTTTACGGCAATACCAGTAGCATGTAACTTCCCATCATATTCTGATGCAAATGTCTATCCAATATGTCCCCCTCAAAGAGCAAAGGTTGTAGAAAATGAAGATAAACAAAAATTAGGTAGAATTCGAGTACAATTCCCTTGGCAAGAAGCTCAGAATAAGGAAATGAAAACTCCTTGGTTACGCATTGCGGTTCCTTATTCAGGACAAGGTAAAGGCTGTTATTTTATCCCGGAAATAGGTGAAGAAGTAATGGTCGGCTTTGAAATGAATAATGCTGAGCGACCATACATTATAGGTACGTTCTTTAACGGAGGTAATGGAAAACCTGACGAGAAATGGACATCGACAAATGAAACCCCAAACAATATTAAAGCTATTAGAAGCCGTAATGGTCATACTATATTGTTTAATGATCAGGGAGAGGCTGGCTTATTAGAGATTTATGATAATAAAGGTAATACGTACCATATAACATTGTCTGCGGACGATAAAAAAATCACCATACATTCGGCTGGTAAAATTGAAATTATTGCAGACAGTGATATAAATATCAAATCAAAAGGCAATATATCAATGGAAGCTAATCAGGAAGTCTCGATTCAAGCTTCCAAGGTTAAGGTTCGATAGTCATTAATTTACTAAGTATGTTATGGAATATGTTTGTTCAGGAGCTACTTTAAAGTGCACGATGGGTACATCCACATCAAAATTAAAGGCTACACCTAAAAATGTAACATTGATGGGACAAGATCAAGCTAATATTGCTGATTACGTATCAATAACAAATATCCCAGGATTTGGGAAATGTCGGTCATTAGCATATCCTCCTACTGCTTCAGCTACTGCTGCTAATCACGGAAAGCTAACTCCAATGCCATGTGTACCAGGCACGTGTCCAAAATGGAAAGTCATAGATAAGGATAGTCTTGTTTATGGTGAACCTGCTTTATTGGAATCATCTACACTAAAATGTGTGTATGGAGGAACAATATCTATAGTGGAACCTGGGCAGAATAAAGAATCAAAAAAATGAAATGAATAACTTTAGTCTCTATATATCGTTGATTATATTTATTTCAACAATTATTTTATCTGACGTCAAAGCTCAAGTTAAGAATAATTTTGAGTTATTACAGGAAATCTCTGTAGAAAACATAAAAATAAAAAACAATACACATCAAAATAGTAAAATAAAACGCAATATCAAACATAAAAAGCAATCACAATTGAATCTTAATGATTCAATATTAAATTTATTTGACGTTGATATAGATTTAGCTTTAGGAGATGTATCCCTTGACGCTACTTGGGGAGATCCTGTAGTTAGTCCGCAAATAAGATGCAATAAAGCCAGTAATTTGTTCGGACCTGTACGGCATAATGCAGATGGTAGTATTAGGTGGCATCGTGGTTTTGATTATTATGCGCCAAAAGGAACACCAATTATGTCTGTAGGAGAAGGTGTTATTTCTTTAATACAAGAAAATCATCCAGGGTATGGATTATGTATACTTATAACACATAAACGTCCGAAAAAAACATATTATTCGTTTTACGCACATCTAAGTTCCGTCTCAGTGAAATATGGCCAGAAAGTTCAGAGAGGAACTGTAATAGGACGAAGCGGAACAACTGGTAATGCCAACAATCTTTCAGGTAAGGAAGAACACTTACATTTTGAATATCGTACTAGTCCTAAACATGGAGCGAAAAAGCAAGCAAATCCTAATGCGATATTAAAAACAAAGTTTTATAGTGCAGACCCCAAAAACAAATGGCAATCTAACGTAAATGTGGTTAGATCTAATAGTCTATCATTCTAAACTTATGAAACTATCAAAGCCGGCAATTCCTAAAGAATTAGATGCAGATGTTGCAATTTCTATCGTGATTCCGCATGCGAGAGAAATGTCAAAGAATCATGTCTCTTTAACATATGATTTTAAGGGAGTCTCGGAGCGAACTGCTTTAGGTGATGAACTTATTATTGGGATTAAAAACAAACAGGATTCATCGTCTGTTTTAAAATTTTCTCTGAAGAGGGATAGCCTGTATCACATATTACCTGAATACTTATTTCATTCTCTAGACCATTATCTAAATACAAATGGTGATTCTGATGAATTTGATAAACGGTATAAAGAACAGGAAGAACAAAAGAATAAAGCTTTAACTTACTTTGGACCATTTGATCAACGATTTCAAGAAATGAGGGTCCAATATCAAGAATGGTTAAATGAAAATATTTTTAAAGGCAACCATTTTCTTGCAGAATTTATTACCGAAGGTCATGATGTAAACTTAAATAATTCATTTATAAGAGCCGTTTATCCCTGTATTTCATGGCTTAGGTGTTATAGGGGAAACGACGAATTAATTAGAACTGCATTGAGTTATGCATTTGATAATCAGATAGAAGTCAATAAATGCCTCTGTGAAATTAACAAGAATATATCAACTAAGGTCCATACTTGCCTAACAGGAACACTTGATGAATTATATTGTGGTACATC
>NZ_JADYTF010000195.1 GCF_021530995.1 Bacteroides caecigallinarum | reverse complement strand
AGAAGGAATCAACAACAAGATAAAGGTCTTGAAGAGAGCGGCATACGGATTTAGGGATGAACGATACTTTGAGCTAAGGTTATATGCACTCCATGATTGCCGCATCACGCGAAATGTCGGATGAACCCATTAAAATCTATTGTTTCCATAATTTTTTCCTTTCTTTTATAAGTTAATAAAATTTATTATTTTAATTTATCAGACAACGCTTTCTGTACAGGGACTATGAAACGGCTTGCTGATATGTTCAGTATCGGTTCTATATATTCTTCCGGAACTTCAACTTCTCCATCGGAATAATATATTTCTCTTGCGAAGTCAGCTAAGCCTATATCGCTTGTAGTTTGATATAAGGCGTTTGCAAGTTCTTTTCGTGTATCAACTTCTACTAAATCACCTTCAAAGTTGATTTCTACCATAATTTTTTTAAAATCTACTTTCATGTTATTAATTTTCAATTTCATACCAAAATGTGCCGTTACTTATGTAAGTATGTAAGTTAGAGGTTGTTATTTGGGTCGATGTGTCATTTCTACCGTCTAAAAAGTAAAATGGTTTAAATATACCACCTTCAAGATAGTAACACGTTAGAGTTAATGTCCCGCTACTCCTGCGTATATGATATATTTTGCCTTTCGCTGTCTGTGGAGAGGGTAGTTTAATCGTTATGTTGCCAGAACACAACAGATAATCATCATTTCTGTTAATATCCTGACTTGAGCTAACGCTTCTGATATTAAGTTTTAAACCTTTAATACTAACATCTTCGTCAGGTCTAGCATTTAAAATAATGTTTCCATAGGCTTCAATTGCCTTACCATACCCAGCGGCATTGCATAGTACGTGTAGACCTGTAGTGCTGTTATTTTCTCCGAAGGTAGCCAACTGTAAGGCTGTACTTCCATCGGCTCTTATATAGCACATGGTGGTTTCGCTATCATTAATTCGCATGAATCTGCCGCCACTTGCCTCTACATTTATTCTTGTATTGAAGCCGTAGCAGATAAGATCATTACCAGAAATAGTCCAACCACCAATCTTACCGCTTGTTGCGGTAATTTTGCCGCTGATATCCACGTCTGTTGCCACCAAATTAGTTGCATCAATCAAATCCGCAGTAATCTTGTCTGATACTATTTTACCTGCAAGGAAGAATTGGGTAGCAATAAAAGCCCATTGTTGTGCTGATTCCCAATGCGTGGTCGATATATCAGGTGCGTTGCTCGAATCAGCTGTATGTGTCTTAATGCATAGAGATAATTGCGTACCTTTTATTACAATGTCGTAGAAGTCTTCACCTTCTGCACCCTGAAGATATCTTTCACCACTTTTCCATACTGTCATACGCATTCTTGCGCCTTTACTACCTTGAGCGCCATCGTATGACCAACGGTTTTTCAACCTAGGTTTTTGCCAGTAACTTCTGGAACTACCCTGCACTGTCCTATAACTTTCCCAGATATAAGCGTTAATTGCAGAAATATCGGGGGCGGATGATGACCAACCTGTCGGAATACCAGCTCCACTGGCTTCTGAGGTAGGAATATCCGGTCGCACATTGTATTGAGTAGCCTTGTAGCAATATTCATAACCCACGCCATCAGTACCGTCTTGTCCGTCCTCTACGTATCTATTATACTCAACAGGAGTTGACCAAGTAGACCATGTACCGTTTTTTTTCGACCTCTTACACACCCATTGATACCTCTTAGTTGAGGTTACAGATTGAGGGGAGGCATACCAGCCTGACGGTACGTAATCATTTACGTTTTCCGAAGCGGGTTTAGAAGGTGCGGTACCGCCTGTGGTAAGAGTATATATATCTTCATACCCTATTCCATCCTCTATACCTATTAATCCAAATGCTCCTGATACAATCATACCAACCTCCCATTTATATAATTGCACTAACAGAGCCGCTTATACCCATATTGGCATGCTTGATGTCAGCGTATGTTATGCTTGCAGACGCTGCATTGAAGGTGGCCGCATCCTTGCCGGTAAGGGTGAAAGGATTACCTGCATTATCTCGAATACTCCATGCCCACGACGCTACTGTTGCTGTCTGGCTTGAATCTGAACGCTTGCGTGCTTTAGGTGTAATAACTGCTGTTTCATTTACTCGAATTGCGTTACCTGTTATCCCTGTAATGTTGAAAAACACTTCGTAGGGGTCGCTCACGTCAGTTATTGCTACAGTTTCAGAAATACTCTCGCCACTTATTGTAGCAGTACAACGTAATAACAATACGTTGTCTACATCTGCATTTGTGATAACTTGTGTTTGAGCTGTACCCATTGCCACATTTCCTGTTCCTAGCAGCTTTTCCCATTTGAATGTGATGCCATTGTAGTCAGATAGTTCGTTGCCGTCTTTATAGATGTTGCATTTAGCAGTCAGTGAATCATTTTCGTTTACAAGATAAAAACCTTTATCATCTGTTATAGACATAGCGTAAGCGTTACCTGTAGTCTCTTGTATAATAACCTCCTTTGATATTTCAGAGAATGCTACTGAGTTTCCGCCAACTTCTATTGAACCACTTACAGATAGCCTGTCGTTGTCATACCCCGATATAGGTACAAGGTTTTTACGCACTTGCAATGCTGGCAGGTTGTAAGAAGTTCCACCTATGACAGTGCTTCGACTGTCGTATTTTTTAAATACTCCTTCCAAGCCGTCTGTTGTACATAAATCATCGTCACCGAACGTCAGCTCTACACCATTGTATTTCCACACTATGCTTCCTGCTGTTGGTATCATTACAGTACCGTCTGACGTGTCACGAATTATCACTACCGCTACAGGTAATTTAGCGTCCGCAAAACCGTCTGCTTCAAAGTCAGGAATAAAAGTGGTTCATCCGACATTTCGCGTGATGCGGCAATCATGGAGTGCATATAACCTTAGCTCAAAGTATCGTTCATCCCTAAATCCGTATGCCGCTCTCTTCAAGACCTTTATCTTGTTGTTGATTCCTTC
>NZ_JADYTF010000194.1 GCF_021530995.1 Bacteroides caecigallinarum | reverse complement strand
GTACTTTTGCTCATGGTTAAACTTTTAGTGTGGTGACTCAAAGATAACCAAAATAGGGCTGACTTCCAAAATCGGAGGACGGCCCTATCATTATAATGATGTATGAACTTTTAGCGGACAGTAATAAAAATTTTTACATACACATCACCCGTAATGTCAAGGAAAAGATAACGGAACACGTTCGTGCAACGCACGCGACACATCCGTGTAACGAGCGGAACACCTACGTGTCACGCGCGCAGCACGTCCGTGTAACGGTTTCTTTGATTTGATATTTTATCCTGGACCGGCGTACTCATCATTATTGATAACAGACTTTATTCATAACGGATTGAGCGTGCCGGATGAATCCTGCTTATAAGATAGGATGGTCCAACGAGCATCAGCACAGAAACGACCAACGTAAACACATTTAGCAGAATATAAATAAGAAAATTCAGTTCTATAGGAACAGAACTGACATAATAGACGGAAGGATCCAGCTTTATCGGTTCGAAGAAATACTGTATCAGACAAAGTGAAAGTCCTATCACATTTCCCCACAGCATACCCCTCCCTATCAGAAACACGGAGAATGAAAGGAAGATTTTCCTGATGGAATTATTGTCGGCCCCCATAGCCTTCAGCACACCAATCATGTTGGTACGTTCCAATATTATAATCAGCAGACCGGAAATCATGGTAAATCCCGCCACTCCTGTCATCAGTATAAGAATTACCCAGACATTAAGGTCAAGCAAATCCAGCCATGCAAAAATCTGCGGATTGGCCTCAACTATGGTACGCGAGAAATAGCTCTGCCCGTATTTGTCGGAGGCTTCAAACAACCCAGTGCGGATATCATCATTCACGGCATCAATGCGCGAGTAATCATCCACATCTATCTCAATTCCGCTCACCTGATCAGCTTCCCATTTATTGAGACGGTTTACTGTATAAATGTCTGTCAGCAGGAAATAATCATCGAAAGCCGAGAAATTTGTCTGATATATAGCAGCTACTGTCAATCTCCGGGCGCGCACATTGTCATCTACGTAGTAAGTATAGATTCTGTCACCGGTTTTAAGTTTCAGTTTGTCGGCCATAGACCTAGAAATCAACACTTTGTTTGTGGCTGCCGTATCTGTAAACTCCGGGATTTCGCCTTCCGTTATATGTTCGCGGATATAACTGAAATCATACTCCTGCCCCACTCCTTTCACCACCATGCCCTGAAAACTGTCATCAGTCATGATCATACCAGGCTTGACGGAATATCGCTGCACGTGACTGATATCCGGTTTCTGCTGAAGAGCCTCCATCAGACTGTCGCTTGCCTGTATAGGAGCCGTCATATAAAGCTGAGCATCGTCAAGGCTGGTCACTATAACCTCGGAAGCTAGTCCTACCACCTTGTCGCGCACCTGATTTTTGAAGCCGATAACCACTGCCACCGAGACAATCATCACGGCTAGACCAATAGAAATGCCGGCCATGGCAATGCGCACAGCCGGCTTTGATACCTCTTTGTTTCCGTCGTTATTCTTGTATATACGACGGGCAATGAACAATTTCCAATTCATATTTTATTCGTCAACTCTTCCCGGATATGCCTCCAGTGCCTTTCTCAGAACGAAAAGCGAACGGACCAAATCTTCTTTCTTCAGGACGTATGCCAGTCGAACTTCATTCTTTCCGGCTCCCGGTGTAGTATAGAAACCGCTTGCAGGAGCAAGCATAACTGTTTCACCCTCGTATTCGAACTCAGACAGACACCATGCACAGAACTTCTCACTGTCGTCCACCGGCAGTTTCGCTACCGTATAGAAAGCACCCATAGGTATAGGGGAATATACGCCGGGGATTCTGTTCAGTCCGTCTATCAGGCATTTTCTGCGTTCCACATACTCGTCGTATGTCTCACGCGAGTATTCTTCAGGCTCATTTAGAGACGCTTCGGCAGCAATCTGACCAATCAACGGAGGACTAAGTCTTGCCTGACAGAATTTCATCACAGCCTTGCGCACCTCCGGATTTTTGGTAATCAGGGCTCCGATACGGATTCCGCATTCAGAATATCTCTTCGATACAGAATCGATAAGAACCACATTCTGTTCAATGCCTTCAAGATGGCATGCAGATATATAAGGTGAACCTGTATATATGAATTCTCTGTACACCTCGTCCGAGAACAGGAACAGATCGTACTTTTTCACAAGGTCGCGAATCTGGTTCATCTCTCTGCGAGTATAAAGATAGCCTGTAGGATTATTAGGGTTGCAAATAAGTATACCCTTGGTACGTTCGTTGATAAGCTCCTCAAACTTTTCAACCTTAGGCAATGAAAATCCTTCTTCAATGGTAGTAGTTACAGTTCGAATTATTGCACCGGCAGAAATTGCAAAAGCCATATAGTTGGCATATGCCGGTTCAGGCACAATGATTTCGTCGCCCGGATTAAGGCAACTCATGAAAGCGAACAGTACCGCTTCCGATCCACCAGTAGTGATTATAATATCGTCTGCAGTAAGATTAATATCATATTTCTTGTAATAACCAACCAGCTTCTCACGATAGCTTCTATATCCCTGGCTCGGACTGTACTCCAACACAGTACGGTCTATATTACGAATTGCGTCCAAGGCCGCTCGTGGAGTTGGCAGGTCAGGCTGACCTATATTCAGGTGATACACATGAATACCTCTTTCTTTCGCAGCTTCGGCCAATGGAGCCAATTTTCTGATTGGCGATTCTGGCATTTCGTTTCCTCTTATGGATATTTGTGGCATAATTTATTATGTTATATAAAATTTTGACTGCAAATATAAACTGATTAGCCAAATAAAACAACTAACCGCTTAGAAAGTTTTGTTCGTTTTCGTACACTGTTTACAAATAAATACTATCTTTCCTCTAAAATGATTTACGGTAGAATGATTCCAAAGGCTTCCATTGGTATATTCATATGAATAAAGGCAATAAAATATTTACCGGCAGCATATTGTTGTCGGTAATAATTTTTTATAAG
>NZ_JADYTF010000193.1 GCF_021530995.1 Bacteroides caecigallinarum | reverse complement strand
GAAATTATGGTTTAATGGACGTTCCTGCTTTCCGTTATGAAATAAATGATTATAATTTGTCTATTATAGAATTACAAATTACTGGAATTTGTTTTTCAGGGAAACTGATTCAACTTTCATTCAATCGTTCGGAAAGAGATATATTTCAAAATATAAATATTCCTAAAACTACAGAGCCATTAATACTATATATAGATATAACGTCTGACCAAACAGTGAGAATTTCTCCATTAAATGCTGTAGTGCCTTTTTGCGATGCTAACTACCAGATACTGATAAAATCTGAAAGTGAACACTACAATAATCCTGATGCCATACCTTTCGCAAGATTAACATATAATAATGGTTGGGAAATGGATACTTCATTTATAGCACCGGCTATATCATTACGAGCTAACGGATGGCTTTTACGTTCAGCAACCAATTATACTGTTGAATTAGAAAAAGTAATAAAAGCTTTTAAAGAAATAACTTATACAGAGGAATATCATACTATTATTTCAGCTATACCAGTTTTGCATAGAATCTCATTGGAAGTACGTAAAGAAGCTGACTCCATGACTCCAAAACATTTTATAACTCTAATGCAAGAAGGAATTCAGATTATAATATCCTTATGTGAAATTGAAAAAATAGATGTTCCACAAAGTGGCAGGTGCTTGGCTTTTATTGAGTCGCATTATACTCCATATATAATTGCACATTTAGTTAATGAGGGAATAGATTTAACTCGTATGTTAATAGGCTTGTCTCAATTCTTTGAAAAGAAAGTTGTAGAAGCTACTATCCCTGAAACAACTCAATCAAGAACTCAAAGAAGAATAGTTTCTACCGATAGTATTCGTAAAAAACATCATTAATATATGCGTTTTAGTAACTCGCCTATTACTTTTACAAATGACGAAGAACTGAATCTTCAGATAGATCGTCCTTTAGCTGAGGTCAATTCCGTCATAGACAATTGGGTAGATACAGTTATTTTTACTAGTATCCGACGTTTTAAGGCAGACGAAGAATTTGGTTTCAGCTTCTGGGACAATGAATTTATTGCCATGAATTTAGTGGATTTTAATCATGGGGCGGATTTCAAAATTGTAAGAAGGCAAAATAAGCGCGAAGAAAAAGTTCAGATGTCAAAAGCTGGTATCAGACAATGCGAAAAGAGTGTAAAGGATAGTATATCATATTACATCCCATACTTGAAACAATTGGATGTTGAAGTTCAGTTAAGCATGGAAAAAAATAAATACTCTAAACGAGGAGAAAACAGCAAATATGTTGTAAGAGTACGGGTTAAAGGTAGATTATCCTACAACGAATATGTCGGTATTCATGAAGGTGAATATAGGCGTGAAGTTGAATTTTTTATGGATCCGTTTTTAAATAATAAATAATGGACAATAAAGTACGAAAGAAAGTAGCTGAAATGCAACAAGCGTTAGAACAGGAGGAACATCGGATTTCATTAACTGATCCTGTTGCAAAAATGATGCTTGTTGCAATGGCATATCAATCATGTGAGTTGGAAAATAAAATCAGTCAGACAGAATCAAGACTGGCCAGAAAATTTTGTAATGAAGTTCTAGAAAGAAGTAACCTTCAATCACAACCGGCAATTACTGTCGTTCATATAGGAAATGGAGGTGAATATGTTCCTTACTTTATTGACGAGAATGATGTCTTTACTTGTAAAGCAAACAAATGTAACTATCGTCCAATTTTCAAATCCCGTATTGTGCCTGGAAAAATTGTGGCATGCTTCATGAACAACTCATTGCTGCAGCCAAATTCTGCTCCTATCCATTCTACATGGCCAGAATCAAATCATAGAGATGAAGTATGGTTAGCGTTCGATGCTCAAGGTGAAGTTAATTCTTTAGAAGATACTATAATTGCTTTCTCTCATCCTCTACCCTCTGAACATTTATTAGCTGAAGTAGGAGATATTCAAATACCTATATCCTTGGTTATGGAAGATACTCCACGAACATTAAATTCAAATTTTATGTTGATGGAATATTGGAAGAAAAGTTTAGTTTATAATGGTTTATGGCTGTATCGTTTTGGCGGCAGTTCCAATAAACGTACACTTCGTAGAGGAGAAATTCCAACTTGGATAATGGATTCATACTCTTCCGATATTTTGAAGTCCTTTATCGGTAATCGTTATCTGTGGATACGGATAAAATCCGATAGTGAGATATTACTTCCTATGGACACAGCGATATTGTTAAATAGTATACCATTAGTAAATTATGATATTCAGAATGTAAAACTAAGTTATAGTGAACCTATTCAACGACTTGAAAACGAGAAGACAGGTACATTCTTCCTTGGTGAGGTTCAAGATCCGGAACTAGTGCATGAATATTTTATTAGAGATTTTGATGTTTCACAATACGATAATGAACGTATACGTGAAGACATTACCAACTTATATCGTCATTATGTTAACGACTATTTTGCCTTTGTAGATAGTAACTCATTGCATGACGGAGCTACATTAAGAGCATTGCGCCAATCCATGATGCAAGTGTATGATTCTTTGGAGGAATATCGCACAAGTAATGCAAGACCTTATGGAGGAACATATGCTATACGCAATCCAAGAAACAATCAACAGCCAATAGTACTCACCTATTTTACAACAAATGGAGAGCGTGGCAATTTATTACGAAGGGGAGCAAAATTATCATCTAACAATGCTGCAGTCGGCCAAGTTGAGACTTTGATAGATGCCAATGGAGGAAGAAATAAAATAAAAGATTTTGCAGTACGTAAGGAATTTGCTAAGCATATAGTAAATAGCAATGACAGAATATTTACTAAAATAGACCTTTTGCAATACTGCAAAATGGAATTTTTGCGTGCTTATGGAGAAGAATCTATGAGTTATTGCAACATATCTCTATCTGATAGCAGTATTCCTGTTAATGGACATATAGAAAAATGTATTAATGTGTCATTTCAAGTTTTCAGTGAATCTTTGAAAGAAGAGATAAATGACTCTAATTTCTTTGATATTTGAGAATTAATATTGAATTGAGAAAAAGTTTTAGTTATAGTTTTAGAATCGTTATATTATAA
>NZ_JADYTF010000192.1 GCF_021530995.1 Bacteroides caecigallinarum | reverse complement strand
ATGTATGCACCTCAAATATACAACATTTTGTGCTTCGAGCACGGCAATAGACGATCAATCAAGTACGTAGGGCTTGATTTTTTATTGCACCGGCATAAAAAACGAAGATTTTTATGTAAGTTTGTACCCTTGAAAACTATATTAATCATGAATAAAATTAAAACTTTGATTATTCTTGCTGCTATGTTGCTGAATACTTCGGTTTTCGGTGCTCAGACAGCATCTCCTAAACGTGAGTTTCGCGGGGCATGGATACAGTGTGTGAACGGACAGTTCCAGGGTATGCCTGCTGAGACAATGAAACAGACTCTTCTGAAACAGCTTGATAATCTGCAGGGAGCAGGTATTAATGCCATAATCTTTCAAGTCAGGGCAGAGGCTGATGCATTATATAAGTCATCATACGAACCTTGGAGTCGTTTTTTGACAGGTATTCAGGGAGTTCAGCCTTCTCCTACATGGGATCCGCTGCAGTTTATGATTGAAGAATGCCACAAGCGTGGTATGGAGTTGCACGCATGGATTAATCCTTATCGTGCTTGCACTAAGGGAACAACACGATTGTCTCCTTTGCATCCTTACCACAAACATCCTGAACTGTTTGTGAAGTATGCCGGACAGCTTTATTTTGACCCGGGATTTCCGGACAACAGAAAGTATATCTGCAAGATAGTACGTGATATAGTAAACAGATATGATGTTGATGCCATCCACATGGACGACTATTTCTATCCTTATCCTAACCCGGGAGAGAATTTCCCTGACGATGTAAGCTTTGCTGCATACGGTCGTGGATTTACAGACAGAAACGAATGGAGAAGAAACAATGTGAATGTACTTATCAAAGAACTTCATGAGACTATTCGCGAATGTAAACCTTGGGTGAAATTCGGTATTTCGCCTTTCGGAATATATCGCAACAAGCGTACTTCTCCTGAAGGCAGTGAGACTCGTGGACTCCAGAATTATGATGACTTGTATGCAGATGTTCTGCTTTGGGTGAACAAAGGTTGGATAGACTATAACATTCCGCAGGTATATTGGGAGATAGGTCATCCGGCTGCTGATTATGAGACATTGGTTAAATGGTGGGCGGAGAAATCAAGTGCACGTCCTCTGTATATAGGTCAGGATGTGTATAGAACAGTGAAGAAACCGGATCTGAAGAATCCTTCCGTACATCAGATGGCGGCTAAGTATGATTTGCAGCGTTCATTGCCAACCGTGCAGGGTAGTTGTCAGTGGTATTCAGCAGCTGTAATTGAGAATCCTGGTAATTATAGAACTTTATTGGCAAAGAACTATCATAAATATCCTGCTTTGCAGCCATTGTATCCGTTTATTGACGATAAGACTCCTGGAAAGGTAAAGAAACTTAAAGATGTATGGACTGAATATGGTTATATTCTTTTCTGGACAGCTCCTAAGGCAAAGCACGTGATGGATGAGGCTGTTCAGTATGTGGTCTATAGGTTTGAGAATAAGGAAAAGGTAAATCTTGATGATGCCTCGAAGATTGTTGCCATAACAAGAGATACTTTCTACAAATTGCCTTATGAAGATGGAAAGACCAAGTACCGCTATGTGGTGACTGCTCTTGACAGACTGAATAATGAATCAAAACCGGAATCGGAGAAGGTGAAATTGTAATTTTAGAATATATAGTGCGGCTCAAGTTTAATGAAAAACTTGAGCCGCAACTGTTTTAGTGGGATCTAAACAGCGTTTAAACACTGTTTAAATGCTATTTAAATGCTGTTTAAAGCTTGTCCCAAATCATTTTTCAAATCGTCAATATGTTCCAGACCTATGGACAGTCTGATAGTTCCCTGATGTATGTCCTGTTCAATTAGTTCGCTTTCAGTTAACTGCGAATGTGTTGTGCTTGCAGGATGTATCACCAGCGATTTGGCATCTGCTACATTGGCAAGCAATGAGAATATTTTCAGACTGTCGATAAACTTGTGTGCTCCTTTCTTGCCACTAATAATCTCAAAAGTAAATATTGAACCTCCGCCTTTAGGAAGGTATTTATTATACAGTTCATGATTAGGGTGGGATGGGAGTGAAGGATGGTTCACTTTTTTTACCTTTGGATGTGATGCCAGGTAGGAAACTATTTTAAGTGCGTTCTCTACGTGGCGTTCCACTCTCAAAGACAGAGTTTCAAGACCTTGCAAAAGCATAAAAGCATTGAACGGGCTTATTGCCGCTCCTGTGTCTCTGAGCAGTGTAGTTCTTATTCTTGTCACAAAAGCAGTGCTCGGGTCGATATCTGTGAAAATTATTCCGTGATATGATGTGTCAGGTTCTGTCAGTTGTGGAAATTTACCGGAACCTTTCCAGTCAAATTTTCCTGAATCCACAATAACTCCGCCAAGAGATGTTCCGTGTCCGCCGATGAATTTTGTGGCAGAATGTACCACTATATCTGCGCCATGTTCTATCGGACGGATAAGATACGGGGTTCCGAACGTATTGTCTATTATCAGAGGTATTTTGTTTCTGTGGGCTATATCGGCAACGGCCTGTATGTCTATTATATTTGAATTTGGATTGCCAAGTGTTTCTATAAATATGGCTTTTGTATTTTCCTGAATAGCCTTTTCGAAATTCTCAATGTTGTCCGGATCTACAAAAGTTGTACTGATTCCGTAAGTAGGGAAAGTGTGTGCCAGAAGGTTATAACTTCCACCGTAGATAGTCTTTGCTGCTACAATGTGGTCGCCCTGCTTTGCGATATTTAGAAATGAATATGTAATTGCCGCCGCTCCTGATGCTACTGCAAGAGCCGCCTTCCCACCTTCCAGTGCCGCTATTCTTTGTTCGAAAATCCCTTGTGTAGGATTTCCCAGCCGTCCGTATATTTCTCCGCTTTCCTTAAGCCCGAACAGTGCCTCGGCATGTGCTGAATTATTGAATACGTATGAAGTGGTCTGATATATAGGTACAGCCCTTGCGCCTGTTGCCTTATCGGCATTTTCCTGTCCTACGTGTAGCTGTAATGTCTCGAAATGTAGTTTCTTTGTATCTGTCATAATCTTTATAGCTTTATTGTTACATCTGCAAAGATATACTCCATGGTGATACAGTCCAATATT
>NZ_JADYTF010000191.1 GCF_021530995.1 Bacteroides caecigallinarum | reverse complement strand
ATTTAATTATTTACCTAATCGCAAACTATTTGTTATTCATAAAACTTAGAAAATGTGATATAATAATCTATCTTGGAATTGGGCAATGTAAAATGTAGAAAATTCCCGAAATATACATCAGGACAGCCTGTTTCTCCTTCCACATCCGCAATGCCTAATTTTTTCAAGGTATGAGCAAAAGTTGAAGCGCCGGAATAGGTCTTGTTGTTTACAAGGACAGTTATCTTTCCATGATATAGATTTGTTTCTTCCAAATTATCCTTGACAGGGGTATCTTTTATTACAAAAAGTTCCCCTTCCGGCAAATTGCAAATTTCACAGTAAATCTCAGGATGCCTGTCTTTGTTATATGCTTTAGAATATGAACTGACCTTTAATTGGCTTTTAGAATATAGCGAATAGTCCGGATGTGGAAAATATGAAATCAGCCTTTTCACACATTGGCTTGAACCACCTGTATTATTTCGCATATCTATTACTATTTCCTGTATTTTTCTGTGATTTATTTCTTTAAAAACAGAATCACAAAAAGTCTTTAGTTCCGTTTCTTAGAACACATTGCGAATGGTAAGGATTGCCTTTGTATAATCAGAAGAAAAATTACAACTGAAACTTTCATGCCTATTTTTAGATTGTCTTTCCTTGATAACCTTCAAAGCAACACTTTGAGGTACTCCTTCCAAACTTATCTTTTCTATTTTACCACCATGTTTTATAGTAAACACATACAACTCACTCCACCTGTACATGTACCATAACAACGGAGAAAAATAGGCGTTTACACTGCCTTCCTTAATACCATTATCCTTCTCCGAGCCCCACAAGCCATACATCGGTTCAAGTATATCTTTTGACTTGATACCATTTATACTGAGAATCGTATCACCTTCGCTAATTCCGGAATTATCAATCACCGGATAATCTACAATAAAGATATCTCCAGTTGCTTTAATTTTCAATGGAATTGTTCTGCCATTCTTCTTTGCATGAGAAATAAGGTCGTCTGTAATAGGCGGCAGCAGCATACTATGGCCATCTTTGATATTAGCCATAAAAGGAGCTATTTTCAGATAAAAGTCGGATATACTGATAGAATCAGTCAGGGATGCCTTCATCTTAGTTTTATTTCTTTCATACTCTTCCCTTGATTGATAGAGATAAAGATCCGGATGCACACATTCCAATTTTGCGCATAAAGTGTCAAAATCGGCCATTTGCTGAGCGGAACTTAATTGTTGTCCGAAAGAAGACTTACAGATAAAAGTTATAAGTATAGAAATAATGAAAAGTATTCTCATAATCAACTATTAAGACAAGTTATTTCCTAACATCATCAAAAAGCTTTGATGATGCAAACTTCTTGGGAAGTCTTTCAAAAAGTTTCTGAAATGTTTCTTTGTTTATTGAATGTCTTTGTATGTATAAGCAATAAGCCCCCACAAGATTATCAATATTACGTTCTATTCTTTGAATATTGAGAATAGAATCTTCTTTTATGAGTTCATTCATTTTTAATGTTATTCAAGTTTCGCAAGTAAAAAAGTATGGCTTTTAGTTCTGTATTTCGCAGAAAATGAGTATCTTTAAGTGCTATCAAAAAGGACTCAATACTAAAAGCTATGGTCAAAGATAAACATATTATTTCAGAAATAGACTCATTTTTCTCTAAAAATGATTGTAACAGGGCCATTAATTGTATAATCGGTACAATCTCCCGCCTGAACCTCAATTTCTCCGGCATTGGAATTGAGAAACGGCATAACTGTAAACTCACCAGTCTCCAAGTGTTGGAACTGCTTTTGCTCTTCCCTTTCTTCATGGTGAGGAACTCTTTCCAATACAGCCATTCCGGTCTCTCGAAGTTATTTTCCTGTCGAAAGGATATGTTTTACCGTTTCCTGGAACAGGACCACATCGACTGGCGCAAGCTGGTCTATAGGATGTCCTTGCGCCTTTTGAGGCGGACCGGTGCGAGGAGCGACTCGGAAGGGTCCCTTCAGTGTCTGATAATTGACGATACGGACTTGCCCAAGACCGGCTTCAAGACAGAGCTGATAGGCCGCATCTATTCCCATGTGCTACATAGGAGCATCCTCGGCTTCAAGGGGCTGTTCCTGTGCCATAACGACGGGAAGACACAGACCATGCTTGACTTTTCGCTTCATGGCGAGGAGGGCAAGAACCCTGAAAAAATACAAGGGCTGACAAGCAAGCAGCGGAATGCCCGCTTTTGCAAAGTCCGTGACGAAAAATCCGTGGTCAACACCCGTATCCGGGAATATAAACAAAGCAAGATTGAGCGTTCCATTGAAATGGTGAGGCATGCCATGAAGAAAGGCATACGGTTTGATTACCTGCTGGTTGACAGTTGGTTCACCTGTGCAGACCTGATACGATTCATCACTTCAAGACATTTGGAATGCCATCTGATAGGCATGCTAAAGATGGGGAAAACCAGATACAGGACCGAAGCGGGAAACCTGAACGCTCCCGTCATCATCGACAGGCTGAAGAAGGAAAAGTCGGTCAGGTACAGCCGCAAACTGAACTGCTATTATGCCCACATGGATGCCGAATACGCCAACCGGAAAATCCGGATCTTCTTCTGCAAAAGAGGCAGGAAAGGGGCATGGAACGCATTCCTTTCCACTGACACCCGACTGGACTTCTTTGAAGCCTACCGGATTTACTCCATGCGTTGGGCCATTGAAGTCTGCTTCTCGGAAATGAAAGGGCTGCTCAGACTCGGGAAATGCCAATGCAGGAACTTCTCTTCACAAATAGCAAGCATAAGCCTGACACTGATGCAATACAACATCCTTTCCCACATCAAGAGGTTTGAAGCCTATGAAACCATAGGGGGATTGTTTGACCGGACTGTCAACGGAGCGATGGAACTCTCGGTGACCGAACGGATATGGGAACTGATCCTGCAGATTGTAGCTGTCATCGCAGAGCTATTCTCGGCAGATGAAGAGGAAATTATCAGGATGATTGCCTATGACAATCCAAAAATCAACATCATTAAAGATTTATGCGGAGTGAAAAAGACGGCATAGGGCTACTTGCGAAACTTGAATTAGATATTATAATTCAATAAACATAGCAGACAATTAATGGGAGATATGAGATGTTGAGATATATTTG
>NZ_JADYTF010000190.1 GCF_021530995.1 Bacteroides caecigallinarum | reverse complement strand
GTTTATTTATTTATTCATGTTCGCTGTTATGGGTATGACAGCAACAGTATTTACTTCATGCTCTGATGATGAAGAAACAACACAGCAAACTCCTGCGGCTGATGAAGTTATTGGTACTTATGGAGGTGAGTTGACAATTAGTGTCAGTGGTTCTGAACTGCCTTCTGTATCACAGGACATCGAAGTGACAAAAGTAAGTGATAATTCTGTGACTGTTTCGTTGAATGATTTTTCGTTTATGGGTATGCCTATCGGTGATATTCAGCTGAAAGACTGTCAGTTGGTTGAAGATGGCGATAACTATAAATTTGCAGGTGAGACATCGTTGCAGACAGATATGCTTAAAGCAGATGTAGATGCTACAGGTACTATCGGTAGTGGTAAGATCAATATCAATATGGATATTACAGCTACTTTGGGTACATTGGAACAGGTTGTAAATGTAGTATATACAGGCGAGAAGAAATGATAAAACAGTAAGAAAAACAGAAAAGGCTTCAGAATTCTGAAGCCTTTTTTTATTGTCCTTAGAAATGATATCCGAATCCGAAGTTCAGATAAATGGGATACATGGAGAATGTGACAGTCTCAAAATTCTTTTTGAATATATCGTTAAGTCCCCAAGTCAGGTCGGCATGTACGGTCAGGTGCTTATAAGCCTTCCATTCGCCTCCGAGCTGTATCCCCCATTGGAAATTCCTCAACTCATTCGAGAAATCGTAAGTGGCTATATTGTCGCCTTCGAAAACTATTTTTGAGCCTGTAGCGTCAGGAGAGCGCAGATGTCCTTCGTACACGTTCCCATCAAAATCACCGTCCATCAGGTATGAGAAATATGGTCCGGCAGACACTTTCCATCTTTCGCTTATTTTGTAAACTCCAAGCACGGGTACTGACAGCAGGGACATCTTCGACTTGGTCTTCACACTACCTGTCCATAGTCCTTCCACTTTGCCTCCAGTTTCGTTTATGATAGCCATTCCGTAGTTTTTTACAGTTGCGTCTGTTGTCATGCTTTTGCTGTCCAGTCTCAGACCTATGCTTACACCAAAATCCTGCTTTCTGTTCAGCCATTTTGTGGCATAACCCTCTATTGTGATGGCAAGTCCGGGCGAATAGCTTTCAATACTTCGTATCTCCTGAGGCAGAGGGATAGGTGATGAGCCTCCGATGTTAATGCCGGCTCTTATATCATAACTTATTCCGTTCAGGTACGACCATATCAGTCCCTTATGAGTATCATCATTTTCGGTTCTGGAGTATGATATCTGTAATGAGCATACAATGCATGCCAATACCGTTATAATTCTGCTTTTCATCGCTGTCTATATGTTTTAATTGTTTGTTTCACATACTATTTCCAGTTCGTCCACGTATAGAGTGCTGCCTACTGCGCCTTTGAAGTAAGCTCCGTCCAGGCTTGACGACAATACTATGCCAAGTTTGTACTTGCCGTTTTTCAGCTTTTCGCTGTCTATAGTCTTTCCGTCGCTTGTTTCAAACGGTATTTCGAAGTAGGTCCATTCGTCAGTTTCCTTGGCGTCATCTGTCTTTATGCGTGCCAGTTTTACTATGCTTTTGTCCGTCAGTGAGTTTTCTCCATTCAGGAAGAAATCGCTTTCTTCGGCTTCGTACATCACTGCGTACATGTCGAATTTGTCCGTTCCTGAAATAGGTTTCTTTTCAGCATCAGTCATTTGAGGTCCTGCCTTGTACTTGTAATACCCCGTCATTTTAGCAGGAACTTTAGTGAATGGATATCCGAATAGTGTGGCTTCAAGTGGTTTTGAAAGAGCATTTGACAGATCGAAAGAGCCGATAAACAGATTGCCGGGAGCTATAGGCATACCTGCTAAACTTCCGAAACTTCCTGTGTCTCTAGTTGTTAGTTTTACGCAATATCCTTTTTTGCCGTCCGATGCCTGTACGCTAGGGTAGTCTGTTGCATTATTCCCCATTCCGGTAAGTTTGAATCCCGGATTACCGCTTGCCCATTGCAGCATTTTGGTCTGGTCGTTCAGATATATAATATGGTATGGATCTGTCGAAACCAGATTTTCAAATGAATACAGCAGAGGTAATTCCATGGTGACTATACTGATTTGGTAAGTGGCGTTTGTACTCTTATCCTCAGAAGTTACGATGAATTTCCTGTTGTTCTGTAAACTGAAATCGTATGATGGCGGATTATCATTCGGCTGTTTGTCCTCAGTTGATACTGTTGCACCTTCTGGAAGCTCGAATATTAGTTCCTGCTGTGAGAGGTCAGTACCGGACGGTACGTAAATTTCAATTACCTTCTTTTCGTTATTGATGGAGACGAGCTGGATGTTCGAACCCTTGCAGCCGTCTATGGCAGCCTCTACATTGAGTGCCTCTTCCTGTATGCAGGATATAAAGCATAATGGTAGTATCAATCCTGAAAGCCAATAGTTCTTTTTCATTTTGAATGTTGTTTTTTGTATGAACTTATATGATACAAATATATACTAATTTGAAGTATTGACCAATTGAAATATATATAAAAGGACATAAAATCTTAAAAATATACTATCTATGGACGTTTGCGGAAAAAGGCTTTTTAAAAATGGAACAAAAAGATCAAGAATTGACCTTGCGGGATATGTTTAAAAGCAGTTACTTTGCAACGTGAAAAAGTTAATTTATATTTGTCAAAATGAAAAAAATATTTTTGAATTTCTTGTTGATGTTTTCAATGGGATATTTGGCAACATCATGTGTGTCCGAAGAAAAAGATTCGGTTATGAAAAATGGAGTTGGAGGTTTAATCTTGAATGTAACTTCTGATGCAGGCTTTCAATCTAGAACAGTAAATGAGGAAGATTATAGTAATACTGCAGAGTATACTGTTCAAATTATTGAGAAAGGAAGTTCTGAAATTAAAAAAGAGTTTTTGTATAAAGATGCTCCTGAAAAAATAGAATTAAATAACGGTTCATACGAATTAAAAGCCTTTTATGGAATTGATTCAAATGCTTCTCAGGATAATTTTTATGTGGAAGGAATTTCTTCATTTAATATTGATGGTAATGATGTGCCAGTAAGTGTTTCTTGTGTTCCAACATGTGCAAAAGTTATTGTTAATTTTTCAGATGATATGTCAGAATACTTTACGGATTATTCTGTGGAATATACAACTATTGCATTGAAAGCAGAGTTAAAAACTGCCTTATGGACTAAAGATAACAAGTCTCCTTGGTATTTAAAAGTAGATAAAGCTGGTGAAGATGTTGAAGCGGTAATTAATTTTACAAGAAAATCTGATGGAAAGTCTTCTTCAGTTACTAAGACTTATAATATGACATACGGTAAGGCATGGACTTTAAATGTAAAGC
>NZ_JADYTF010000018.1 GCF_021530995.1 Bacteroides caecigallinarum | reverse complement strand
AGTTTGAGGCGATCAGCCTCACTCAATTCAAGCACTTTTATATGTTTCATGATTCAATTTCTAAAATATCATGAGACAATATTAATAATTTATGCTGAATATAAAAATATTTTAGATCACTTACTTATAAAAAAACGTGGGCAATTTTAAGGTAAAACGAACGCACGTTTTGACTTAAATGTGGGCACGTTTTAAAAAAATGTATAGGGCATGCAAAAAGTGTCGTTTTTTATCTCCATATTTGTAAATAAAATTCATCTGAAATGGAACATATAGCAGTATTCTGTTCTGCATCGCAGGACATTGATAATATCTATGCCGAAAAGGCACGCGAGCTTGGTGCCTGGATGGGAGACAACGGTAAAACTTTGGTTTACGGTGGTACAAGTTCGGGTCTGATGGAGGAGATTGCCGACGAGGCAAAGGCACACGGAGCTATGGTGATGGGAGTAGTGCCTACCATAGTGGAGGAGCGTGGAAAGACCAGTGACCTTTGCGACGTGGTTTTCCGTACGGATAACCTTAGTGAAAGGAAAGATGTGATGTTGCGCGAGTCGGAAGTGTCGATAGCACTTCCCGGAGGAGTAGGGACATTGGACGAGGTGTTCAGCGTGATGGCTTCGGCTACTATCGGATATCATCGCAAACAGGTGATTTTCTACAATATAAACGGATTTTGGAATGGGGTAATTGCTTTTCTGGACGGATTGGAGAGGCAGCACTTTGCACACTCGCCGCTGAAGAACTTTTATAAAGTGGCTAATTCGTTTGAAGAACTGGTGGGATTGATTAAATGAAATGAAAATATGAGAAAGATTATAGGAATAGGAGAGACGATACTCGATATACTTTTCAGAGACGGACAGCCACAGGCAGCTGTACCGGGAGGTTCGGTGTATAACGGTGTGGTATCGTTGGGAAGAATGGGTATGGACGTAACATTCATAAGCGAGACCGGTAACGACAGGGTAGGGCAGATTATCCTTGAGAATATGCGTGAAAACGGTGTGAAGACAGACAGTGTGAATGTGTTTCCTGACGGAAAATCGCCTGTGTCACTGGCTTTTCTGAATGAAAGAAATGATGCGGAATATATTTTCTACAAGGATTATCCTAAGTTGAGGCTGGACGTAAAGATGCCGGAAATCGGTAAGGATGATATACTGATTATAGGTTCGTATTATGCTATATCGCCTTTGCTCCGCGACAAGATCAAGGAGGTGATGGATATGGCCAAGGATAATGGCGCCATAATATATTATGACGTTAATTTCAGAAGTAATCATCTGTCGGAGGCTATAAAGCTGATGCCTACTGTGCTTGAGAACTTTGAGTATGCGGATATTCTGCGCGGTTCGACTGAGGATTTTCAGAATTTGTTTAAAATAAGTGATCCGGATAAGGTATATAAGAATAACGTAGGTTTTTATTGCAGGAACTTTATCTGTACTGATGCAGATAAGGATATACACCTCTATACGGGTAATTTCAATAAGACATACGGCGTTGAGCCTGTCCAAACGGTTA
This sequence comes from Bacteroides caecigallinarum, assembly GCF_021530995.1. Classification (GTDB taxonomy): domain Bacteria; phylum Bacteroidota; class Bacteroidia; order Bacteroidales; family Bacteroidaceae; genus Phocaeicola; species Phocaeicola faecigallinarum. The sequence continues at coordinate 39,655 of NZ_JADYTF010000018.1, read as the reverse complement.
GTACCGTAGGTGCGGGTGATAATTTCAATGCCGGTGTGGTGTATGGGCTTATAAAGAACAATATCGGGAAAGATGATTTGTCCGGTCTTTCGGAAACCGATTGGGACAAGATAATACGCTGCGGCATTGACTTCAGCGCGGAAGTGTGCCGCAGTGTACACAATTCTGTATCTAAAGAGTTTGCTGCGTCATACCGCTGACAATCTTCTTCACTTCGTTCTGGAAGGCAATGAAACCGCCTCCCAGAACGCGGTTGCCGTCGTAGAACACGGCAGACTGTCCCGGTGTGATGGCCGATGCCTCGACGCAGAAATGCACCATCATGCGTCCGTCGTCTAGTAGGGTAGCGGTGCATGGAATAGGCTTGCTTCTGTAGCGTATTCTTACCGACAGTTCTGGACATGTAAGAATCTCGTTTATGTCGGCAGCGTTGATATCCTCCACCAGCATGTATTCTGTCTTTAGCTGCTCGGCGTCGCCCAGCATTACAGTATTCTTTGCAGGGTTTATTTTCAGTACGTAGGCAGGTTTTCCCAGTGCTATCTCCAGACCTTTGCGCTGTCCTATTGTGTAATAGGCAAAACCCTTATGCTGACCCAATTTCAGCCCCTTGCTGTCAACAAACCATCCCGGACCTATCTTCTCGTCTATGTCTGGGCAATGTTCTTTCAGGAAGTCTCTGTAGTCCTTGTCGATAAAGCATATCTCCATGCTTTCTCCTCCCTTGGCCTTGGCTTCGAATCCTTTCGATGCAAGGTATTCCCTTACTTCTACTTTAGTCATTCCACCGAGAGGGAACATCATTCTGCGGAGTATCTCCTGCGGGAGTTTCCAGAGGAAATACGACTGGTCTTTTGTACTGTCATCGCCTGTGAGGATATATCTGTTGCCGTTTCTTTCCTCCATGCGGCAGTAATGACCTGTAGCTATGTAGGCACAACCGGTCTTGTCTGCCCATTCGCACAGTATCTTTTCCTTGAAAAGCGGATTGCACATCACGCATGGGTTAGGGGTGCGGCCACGCATGTATTCGTCGATGAAATACTTCACTATCACCTGCTTGAATTCCTCGCGAACGTCTGCCACATGGTGTTCTATACCCAGTCTGGCTGCCAGTGCTCTTGCTTCGAGCACAAAGTTAGGCTCTTCCTGACCGGGGGTGGTGAACTGTGACGCTATGTCCCATGTGCGCATGGTTACGCCCACTACTTCATATCCTTTTTCCTGAAGCATGATGCATGTGGCAGAACTGTCTATTCCGCCGCTCATACCTACCAGTACTCTCTTTTCTCTGTCTTTCATTCTTAGTGTCGTTTTGTATTAAATAACAGCAGGTGTGGCGATGATGTTCATAAGATAGGGATTGCTTGTGGTTATTTTATGAACTTTTTGGCAACCTTATGATATGTATCGAGGTTTACTCCAAGCTTCTCGCCAAGGTCTATCATATCGAACAGCATTCCCTGTATCTCGGACTGATGTCCTCTGGCAATATCCTTCTGCATTGATGCCGTGCTGTGAGGGTCAAGCTTGTCTATAACCTTCAGATTATATTCTACAGGGTCTTCAGGGAATGATACTCCCAGGCGACGGCCTATCTCCGCACTTTCGGTTGATAGTCCCTTGAAGGTGTCGCGCACTTCGCCTTCGTGCTGCACTTCGCCCATTGGTACATCGTGATATGCTCCTGTGCAAGCCATGGCAGAAATGAATGCCCATTTGATGAATGTGTCACGGTTTATGTCGTCGGATACATCTACCTTAATACCGCATTTGCGCAGCGTATCGGCTATTTCTTCCAGTCTTTCATGGGCTACACCCTGCTCCGGACGTGCGCCGAATACGAGGCGGAAAATTGTTCCCATCTGGGTTATTTCGCCTTCGCCGGATACGAAACCTACTATGTAGATGCATCCGTCGAGTACTTTCACTGATGGTGCAAGACGGCCTATTCTGGGGCCTGTGCCATAAACATTAAGTATAGGAATAACCAGTGTGTCGGGTGTAGAAGCGCGCTCAAGGACATCTTTTATTGAATCGATGGAATATCCTTTCACGCATACGAAAATAACGTCAGCCTTGTCGTTGTATTCTTCGGATGTACAGGCTTTTACGCTCAGAAAGTGTTCCCCTTTAAGATCGGATTTCAGGTGCAGTCCGTTCTTGCGGATTGCCTCTAGGTGTGCGCCGCGTGCTATGCAGGTGACGTCCTCACCGTTTAATGCCAAAAAACCGGCGATGCTGCCTCCAACGCCGCCGGTTCCTATGATTAGATATTTCTTTTGCATATATAATTGAGATTATACATTGAATCTGAAGTGCATGATGTCGCCGTCCTGAACAATATAGTCCTTACCTTCTACATTCATCTTTCCAGCTTCTTTTACAGCTGCTTCAGAACCGTATTTGATGTAATCGTCGTATTTGATTACTTCGGCACGGATAAAGCCTTTTTCGAAGTCAGTGTGGATTACGCCGGCGCATTGTGGAGCCTTCCAGCCTTTGCGGTATGTCCATGCTCTTACTTCCTGCACTCCGGCTGTGAGGAATGTCTCAAGGTCAAGCAGTTTGTAGGCAGCCTTGATGAGTCGTGTAACGCCTGATTCTTCCAGACCTACTTCCTGAAGGAACATCTGGCGGTCCTCGTATGTCTCAAGTTCGGCGATGTCTGCTTCTGTCTTTGCTGCGACGATAAGGATTTCAGCATTCTCGTCTTTTACGGCTTCGCGAACCTGTTCAACGTATTTGTTTCCGTTCACAGCGCTTGCTTCATCCACATTGCATACATAAAGTACAGGCTTGCTTGTGATGAGGAACAATTCTCTTGCTATCTTCTGCTCGTCTTTTGTCTCGAACTGGACTGTACGTGCCGATTTTCCCTGTTCAAGGGCTTCCTTGTACTGTACAAGCACTTCGTATGTCTGTTTTGCAACCTTGTCACCACCTGTCTGTGCCTGTTTCTGCACTTTCTGTATGCGGCTTTCGATAGTCTCAAGGTCTTTCAACTGAAGTTCGGTATCGATAATCTCCTTGTCGCGTACAGGGTCAACGCTTCCGTCAACGTGAGTTACGTTATCATCGTCGAAGCAACGCAAAACGTGGATGATGGCATCTGTCTCGCGGATGTTTGCAAGGAATTTGTTACCAAGACCTTCACCCTTGCTGGCTCCTTTTACCAGACCGGCGATATCAACGATTTCTACTGTTGTAGGAACTATTCGGTTAGGATTTATAAGTTCTGCCAGTTTGTTAAGACGTTCGTCAGGTACAGTGATTACACCTACGTTAGGTTCGATTGTACAGAATGGGAAATTGGCTGCCTGAGCCTTTGCGTTTGATAAGCAATTGAAAAGTGTCGATTTGCCTACGTTAGGTAGGCCGACAATACCACATTGTAGAGCCATAAATATATTTAAGTTTTTTATTTTTAGATCTAAAACTCTGCAAAGTTACTTATTTCTAATAATATAACCAAAGAATGGTAGCCATATAGCAAAAAAAGGAGGTATCTTGGGGAAGATACCTCCTAAAATTTAGAGAGATTTATGTTTCTGATTTTATCTGCTTGTTTTTTTATTTATCCATTGTAACTGTCATGTCAGGAATAAGGATGAATTCACCTTTTTTGCTGTTCCATTTGTAATATTCTGTTGTGATGCTTTTGCTGTCGTATGTATAACAGATTTTCAAGTCGTTAACCCAACAGTTGTTTTCAGCATTCCATTTCTGTGACAGATTTTCAGTCATCTGATTGTTTTCATTATATTTATAATTGTACTTCATGTATTTAGTAAGCAGATTGTTGTCCATTTTATAGACTGTTTCTGCAACTTTCACTCCGTCGATTTCTTCTGCGTTGTAAATCAGGTTGTTATTCAACTTTGCAGCTGAAATAGTAGCATTAGCGATAAAAACTGTTACAATTACTAACAAGGTTTTGATAAAATTCATAGCTTTCATTTTTTTATTGTTTTAGGTTTAACTTACATTTTGTTCTTGATTGCGATGCAAATATAGATGTTATTTTGATATGTTGTATAGTTTAACCCCAAAAAATGACTATAAATTAGCAAAATGTTAGTTATTTAACTTCTGTTTACAATTCTGGTGTACTAGTGTGCTTCAAGCCAATTTTGACCCCAACCGCAGTCTGCAAGCAAAGGTACTTTCATTTTGTAAGCAGCCTCCATTTCGGAAATCACAATTTGCTGCACTTTTTCCTTTTCTTCTCTCAACACGCTGAAATTGAGTTCATCGTGTACCTGCAGTATCATTTTAGACTTGATACCTTCGTCCATGAATCGTTTGTATATTCTTATCATGGCTACTTTGATTATGTCGGCTGCACTACCCTGGATAGGTGCATTGATTGCATTTCGTTCGGCATAGCCTCTTACTACGGCATTTCTTGAGTTTATGTCAGGAAGATACCTTTTGCGCTTGAATATTGTCTCAATGTAACCTTTGTCCCTAGCAGAACGGATACTTTCGTCCATATAGGCTTTCACTTTAGGATAGTTTTCGAAATATCCGTCAATAAGTTCCTTGGCTTCTTTGCGGTCCACATTCAGGCGTTCCGCAAGTCCGAATACGGAAATACCGTATATAATACCGAAATTCGCAGTCTTTGCCTTGCTTCTTTGCTCTCTGCTTACCTCGTCTATATTTATCTTATATATTTTGGCTGCTGTTGCCGCATGAATATCCTGTTCTTCCCTGAAGGCTTCAATCATATTCTCGTCTTCACTCAGATGTGCCATTATTCTAAGTTCTATCTGAGAATAGTCGGCAGAAAAGAATTCGCATCCGTCGTCCGGAATGAATGCTTTTCTGATTTCTTTCCCGTCCTCGTTTCTGACAGGGATGTTCTGCAGGTTAGGATTGCTTGAGCTTAATCGTCCTGTAGCAGTTACGGTTTGATTGAAGGATGTATGTATCCTTCCCGTCTTTGGATTGATAAGTTCGGGAAGTGCGTCTATATATGTGCCGAGCAGTTTTTTCAGACCACGATGTTCCAATATCTTGCCTACAATCTCATGCTTGCCTTTCAGACTTTCCAGAACCTCTTCGGATGTGACGTACTGGCCTGTCTTGGTTTTCTTGGCTTTTTCTACTATCTTCAGTCTGTCGAAAAGTACTTCGCCTACCTGCTTCGGAGAAGAGACATTGAATTCCGTTTCTGCAAGCTTGTATATCTCTTCTTCTATTTCGCGCATTCTTATGGTGAAATGTCTGGAAGTTTCTTTCAGGGCTTCAGTATCTATTCTCACTCCGTTTCTTTCGATGTAAGCAAGTACTGGGACTAGCGGCATCTCTATTTCTTCGAACAGTTCTTTCACACCGTTAGTCTCAAGTTCCTTTTCAAGGATGTTCTTCAGTTTGAGCGTAACGTCCGCATCTTCGCATGCGTATTTATATATATCGGTAGGAGAGAGGTCGCGCATGTTGCGCTGGTTCTTTCCTTTTGCACCAATCAGCTCTTCTATCTTTATGGTGTCATATTTCAGATATACTTCTGCCAGGTAGTCCATGCCATGATGCAGTTCAGGCTGCAACACGTAATGAGCTATCATGGTGTCGAACATCTGTCCTTTAATGGCGACTCCGTAGTTGGCAAGGACAATCATGTCGTATTTTATGTTCTGTCCCACCTTTATGGATTTTTCATTCTCGAATACAGGTTTGAACTTATCGACGATTTTCTGGGCTTCTTCTCTGTCTTTCGGTACAGGAACATAAAAAGCCTGGTTTTCCGCATAGCTGAAGCTCATTCCTACCAGTTCTGCGCTCATTGCGTCAGTGTTTGTGGTCTCTGTATCCAGACTGATAATTTCCTTTGTAAGGATTATTCTTAAAAAATCGTTTATTTTATCCTCTGTATCAATGAGTTGATAGTCATAATCGGTGTCTTCAAGCCTTTTGAGACTTGAATTTTTCTGTTCTTCCGTATTGTCGTCGGCAAAAAATCCAAAGAGATCGCCTTGGAGTGCCTGTTTTTCGGGTGCCGGTTTTGCTGCCGGCTTTTTGTCGGATTTGAATACCCTTTCCAATAGTGTACGGAATTCCAGCTCCTCGAAAATGCTTCTAAGTTTTTCTTCATCCGGAGCTTCGCGTTTCAGAGAATCCATGTCAAGCTCGATGGGAACGTCAGTTTTTATAGTGGCGAGGAATTTTGAGAATTTTATCTTTTCGACATTCGATTCCACCTTTGTCTTTATTGCCCCTTTCAGCTGGTCAGTGTGTTCAAGCAGGTTTTCGATACTGCCGAACTCAGAAATAAGTTTCTGGGCCGTTTTCTCGCCAACGCCCGGACAGCCCGGTATATTGTCTGACGAGTCACCCATAAGTCCAAGCATATCGATTACCTGACTGGTGGATTCTATATTGAATTTTGCTTTTACCTCTTCTATACCCATTATGTCGAACTCCTTGTCGCCATACTTGGGTCTGTACATGAATACGTTCTCGCTTACCAGCTGGCCGTAGTCCTTGTCGGGAGTCATCATATATGTGGTGATACCCCTTTTGCCGGCCTCAGTGGCAAGTGTGCCGATAACGTCGTCAGCTTCGTAACCGGGAACCTCAAGTATCGGTATTCTGTATGCTCTGATGATATCCTTTATAATAGGTACTGACAATCGTATGGCTTCGGGAGTTTCCTCTCTCTGCGCTTTATATTCTTTGTATGCTTCGTGTCTGAATGTCGGACCCGAGGGGTCGAAAGCTACACCGATATGGGTAGGCGATTCTTTTTTCAATACATCTTCAAGTGTATTTACAAAACCCAGGATAGCCGATGTGTTGAATCCTTTCGAGTTTATTCTGGGACTTTTGATTAACGCGTAATATGCACGGTAGATTAATGCGTAGGCATCGAGTAGAAAAAGTTTATCCATATAGTGTGAATTAATAATGAAATTTCATGTAAAAGTACAAAAAAATACCGTATTCCCCGTTTTATTATTACTTTTGTACGCTAATTTATTCCCGATGAACACAGTAGATATAATAAAACAACCTATTACAAATGAGTTGGAGGCTTTCAGAGAGCTATTCGTTTCGTCATTAAAGAGTGATAATCCGCTTCTTGACAATGTGCTTGCATATATAAAGAAAAGGAGTGGCAAGATGATGAGACCGATATTGGTTATGCTTGTTGCCAAAGCTTATGGCGTTATAGATGATTCGGTAAGGCATGTAGCTCTGTCGCTTGAATTGCTTCATACGGCAAGTCTTGTTCATGATGATGTGGTGGATGAGAGTAGTGAACGAAGGGGACAGCAGTCTGTAAATGCTGTTTATAATAACAAGCTTTCGGTTCTGGTTGGCGATTATATCCTGGCTACTTGTTTGAAACATGCCTCATTGACCAAAAACATAAAGCTGGTTGAACTGGTGTCCGATCTTGGTCAGGATCTTTCTTTGGGTGAGGTGATACAGTTGGCCAATCTTTCGAACAAGGAATTTTCAGAAGAAGATTATTTCAATGTAATACGCAGAAAAACTGCGGCGTTGTTTGCCGCTGCTGCAGAGTGTGGAGCAGTTGCTGTAGGAGCATCGGAAAAAGAGGTTAAAAGTGCGGCATCATTCGGAGAGATGCTTGGTATTGCATTTCAGATAAAGGATGATATCTTTGATTATTTTGAAGATGAAAACATAGGAAAGCCTACCGGAAACGATATGGTTGAAGGAAAACTTACCCTGCCTGCAATATATGTCCTGAATAAGATGAATGATGAAGCCTTGAATGCTTTGGCCTTGCGCATAAGAGGAATGAATGCCACCAAAGACGAAATCCTGTCGTTTGTTGAGACGGTTAAAAAAGAGGGTGGGATAGAGTATGCCGATAAGGTTATGCGTGACTACAGGAACAAGGCGCTAGACTTATTGCCTGAATATATACCACAGGATATAAGGCTTGCATTGACTGCTTATATTGATTATGTAATTGACAGAAAGAAATAAAAAAAGGACGGGAAACCGTCCTTTTTCGTTTTATGTAGATTTATTTAGAAGAACTTGATGTCTTCACCTGTTATGTCCGAAAGCAAAAGGTTTGCAAGACGACTTGTTCCGATGCGGAATAGTCCATCGTTCAGCCATTCTTCTCCAAGTACTTCTTTGGCTATTGTATAATATTTCAAGGCATCTTCCACTGTATTGATACCTCCGGCAGCTTTAAAACCGATCTTTATTCCTGTTTCAAGGAAGTATTCCTTTATTGCCTTACACATTATAAAAGCAGCCTCTAGAGTTGCTCCTATGCTTTCCTTTCCGGTAGAAGTCTTGATGAAGTCAGCACCTGCATACATCGCCAGGATAGAAGCTTTCTTTATGTTTGAAGCGCTTCCCAGTACACCTGTTTCAAGTATAACTTTCAGAGTTTTGTCTCCACAAACAGCTTTCAGCTCCTCTATTTCGTCGCACATTCCCTCGTAATCTCCGCTAAGGAATTTGCCTACCGGCATAACGATATCTATCTCGTCGGCGCCTGCATGTATAGCCATGGCTGTTTCGGCTACTTTGACTTCGGTGAATGTCTGTGATGACGGGAAGCCTCCTGACACGCATGCTATCTTGACGTCGTCTGCCTCCAGAGCGTCGTTCACGATCTCTGCCATATTAGGGTAAACACAGATTGCGGCAACATTTTTCAGGTCGGGATACTTGTCCGCAAACTCGTTTACTTTCTCTGTAAATTTAAGTATGCTTTCTTCGCTGTCTGTACATTTCAGACTTGTAAGATCAATGCAATTGAATAAAAATTTCTTTACATCTTTTGTGTTGTTCTCATGAAGATATTTATTCAGAATATTATCCGTTGCATAGGTTATTTCATCGTCTTTTATGGCGGTGTTATACTTGTTCAGTGCCTCAGTGTATTTATCACCTGCAGGCATTTCATGTTCATGCTCGTGGTCATGTTCCTGTTCAAAATCGTAGATGTTTTCTTCGTTGTAACTCATAAGCATTATAGTTTTGGATTGTTTTTATGTCTGTCTTTATCTCTTGAAGTTTTTTTCTCGATGTTCTTTTTGAATGCTTCCGTAAGGTTCACCCCTGTCTGGTTTGCCAGACAGAGAAGTACCCAAAGAACATCGGCCATTTCGTCTGCCGGGTCCTGGTTTTCTCCTTCCTTGAATGACTGGTCACCGTATTTTCTTGACATCACTCTGGCGAGTTCACCTACTTCTTCAGTCAATACTGCCATGTTGGTAAGTTCGCTGAAGTACCTAACCCCGTATTCCTTAATCCAGTTGTCAACTGTCTTTTGAGCCTCTTCAAGTGTCATAATTATTCCTTATTTTTAGTGTCCATCCATATTGTTACTGGACCGTTGTTAAGCAGCTCTACTTTCATGTCTGCTCCGAATTCACCGGTACCTACTTCCTTGCCCAATGCCTTGCTTACTTCGCTGCAGAAGTATTCATAGAGTGGGATAGCGGTCTCATGTCCGGCAGCTCTTATGTACGACGGTCTGTTTCCTTTCTTTGTAGAAGCCATCAGTGTGAACTGGCTGACGATAAGAATTTCGCCGTTTACGTCCATTATGGATTTGTTCATTACTCCGTTCTCGTCGTCGAACACTCTAAGTCCGATAACCTTTTTGCACAGCCAGTCGGCATCCTCTTTTGTGTCGGCTTCCTCAATCCCTACGAGTATCATGAAACCCTCTTTGATAGCCGATTTGCAAACACCGTTTATGGTTACCGACGCATGGCTTACCCTCTGTATAACTAATCTCATATTCTGATAAAATTATTCCTTGTTTAATTCCTCTTTTACGGCCTTTGCAGAGGCTTCTCCCACCACTTTGGATAATTCCTCTATGCTGGCTTCCTTTATTCGTCTGACGCTCTTAAAAGCCTTCAGAAGCGCCGTTTTCTTTTTCTCTCCGATACCTTTGATGTTGTCCAGTGCCGATGCTATCTGGCTCTTGCTTCTCTTGTCGCGATGGAAGGTGATGGCAAATCTGTGCACTTCGTCCTGAATGTTCTCAAGCAGATGGAATAGGGGAGTTCCCTGCTTTATTCCTATGGTCTGCGGTGGAAATCCTGCAAGTACTTCAGATGTCCTGTGACGGTTATCTTTTGCCAGTCCCACAATTGGAATGCTGAGGTGAAGTTCGTCTTCTATCACTTGTCTTACAACCTCCATCTGTCCTTTTCCACCGTCTGTCAGAATAACGTCCGGCATTTCGCCTTGCTCGTTCAATATACGTGTATATCTTCGTCTCACTACTTCTTGCATCGAAGCATAATCGTCCGGCCCTTCTACGGTTTTTATTATGTATTTCCTGTAATCCTTTTTGCTCGGTTTTGCTTTCTTGAAAACCACACAGGCTGCTACAGCGTCCGAACCCTGAATATTCGAGTTATCGAAACATTCTATGTGGACAGGCATTTTCTCCAGATGAAGCTGCTCCTGAATTTCCTTCATCAGCCTTACGCTTCTCTGTTCCGGATTAAGCTTTTCTGCCTGTTTCAGGCGGTCTACCTTATACTGCTTTACGTTCAGTATAGACAGTTCCAGAAGATGTTTTTTGTCGCCTCTTTGTGGTACTGTGAATGTCACTCCGTTCATTTCCATATCCAGTTCGAACGGAACGATTATCTCTTTCGATTTACTCTGATATCTTTCGCGCATCTCCACAATGCCCAACTGCAGAAGTTCTTCCTTTGTTTCGTTCATTCGCACTTTATATTCGAATGTGAAGGCCTGGTTTATGCATCCGTTCGTGATGTGCAGATAGTTGATATATGCCACTCCCTCGTCAGTCTCTATAGAGAATACATCGATGTTGTGAAGTACCGAACTGACCACCTCGCTCTTCGATCTGTAGCTTTCCACAAGGTCGTATTTCAGCTTAATCTTATGCGCCTCTTCAAACTTAAGTTCGCTTGCCAGCTTCTGCATCTCGTCCATCAGCATATCGCTTATGATGCGCGTATTGCCCTTCAGAATCTCTTTTATCTCGGCTATCTGCTTCATGTATTCTTCATGGCTTTGGAGTCCTATACATGGTCCTTTGCAGTTCTTGATATGATATTCCAGACAAACCTTGAATTTACCTTGCGATATGTTTTCTGGTGTAAGAGCCAGATGGCATGTTCTCAGATTGTAGAGTTTCTTTATTAGCTCAAGTACAGCCATCATCGAAGGAACGTGGCTGTACGGACCGAAGTAGGTACCTTCTTTTCTGATTATCTTTCTTGTCTTGAAAACACGTGGAAAATACTCGTTGCTGATGCAGATAGAAGGGTAGCTCTTGTCGTCTTTAAGCAGTACGTTGTATCGTGGCTTATATTTTTTGATCAGGTTATTTTCCAGCAATAACGCATCCTCCTCAGAGTTTACCACGATATATTTAATATCCGCAATTTTGCTTACCAGAATCCTTGTCTTTGCCGATTGGTGTTCCTTTGCAAAATACGAATATACACGTCTCTTCAGATTCTTTGCCTTGCCCACATAAATGATAGTCCCCTCAGTATTCAGGTACTGATAAATCCCCGGACTGTCCGGCAGGTTCAAGACAATTCCTCTAAGATAATCGCTGGTTTTAAGTTCCTCTTTCGAATCCATTATTGCTAAGAAATGATTTAGAGTTCAAGTATCGTTGTGACGTCAACATCAGAAGGGAAGGCCTTTCTTCCTTTAAGATCTTTCAGCTCTATAACGAAGTTGATGTATGTCTCTTTTGCTCCAGCTTTCTTAACCAGTCTGTGTGTAGCTGCCATAGTTCCACCTGTTGCAAGAAGGTCGTCGTGAAGCAATACCACATCGTCTTCGCTGATGGCATCCTTATGAAGCTGGATTGTATCAGTTCCGTATTCCTTTTCGTAAGTTTCTTCTATTACTTCTGCCGGTAGCTTTCCAGGCTTGCGAGCCATGATAAAACCGGCACCAAGTCTTGCCGCCAGGGCACCGCCAAGGATAAATCCTCTTGATTCAATACCTATCACTTTTGTGATGCCTTTATCCTTATACATTTCGTACAGTTCATCTATCAGGCCGCTAAGGCACTCACTGTTCTTGAATAGGGTAGTTACGTCATAAAACAGAATTCCCGGCTTGGGAAAATCTGGAATCTCACGAAGGTTCTTTCTTAAAGTTTCTTTGTTCATTACTTTGTCTTTTTATTTGTTCAACCCTTAAAGTTTTACATTAAGTTTACTTTCGACTTTAAGGGTATATAGCTTTATTTACAGCGGTTTACAAGTATTCGTTAAACAAATTGTTTCACGTGAAACATAGCTTTATCGTCCCATCAGCACCAACAGCACGTTGATGTCGCTAGGGGATATACCCGGTATTCGGCTAGCCTGTGCCAATGTCTCAGGGTCTATCTTCTTTAGCTTCTGTCTAGCCTCTGTAGATAGAGACTGGAGTGTGTCATAGTCGAACTTACCCTTTATCTTGATTGACTCCAGACGGTGTATTTTGTCGGCTATCATTCTCTCGCGGTCTATGTATCCCTTGTACTTGATTTGTACTTCGGCAGCCTCAATAATCTCTTCCTTGCGGTCCTCTATTCTGTCGAGTACAGCCTTAAATGCAGGTACAAGAGGAGCGATGTTCTCTATCGTAATTTGTGGGCGACTTATCAGATCGATGAGCTTGCATCCGTGAACCAGTCTTGCTGTTCCTAATGCTTCCAGTCCGTCGTTTATCTTGTCGGCCTTGATAGAGTAGGTCTTAGTGAATTCTACAATCTTCTCTATCTCTTCACGCTTCTTGCAGAGGATGTCGTATCTGTCCTGTTTTGCAAGACCGAGCTTGTATGCTTTTTCTGTAAGCCTGAAGTCGGCATCATCCTGTCTCAGCAAGATTCTGTATTCTGCTCTCGAAGTAAACATACGGTAAGGCTCGTCCACTCCTTTTGTTACAAGGTCGTCTATAAGTACGCCGATATAAGCTTCGTCTCTTCCCAGAACGAAAGGCTCTCCGCCATGGCAGTTGATATGAGCATTAATACCTGCAATGATACCCTGACCGCCTGCTTCCTCGTAACCGGTAGTACCGTTCACCTGACCTGCAAAGAACAGGTTCTTGACAATCTTCGATTCGAGCGTATGCTTGAGTTGGGTAGGGTCGAAGTAGTCGTATTCTATGGCATAACCCGAGCGGTAAAGCACCACATCCTTAAAGCAAGGAATCTTCTTCAGAGCCTCAAGCTGGATGTCCATAGGTAGGGAAGAGGAGAACCCGTTGAGGTAAAGTTCCTGTGTTGTTTCTCCTTCCGGTTCCAGGAAAAGCTGATGCTGCGGTTTGTCCGGGAAAGTTACGATTTTCGTTTCTATACTCGGGCAGTAGCGAGGGCCTATACTCTGGATTTGTCCGTTGTAAAGAGGGGAGTCCGCCAGTCCGTTTCTCAGTGTGGCATGAACCTCTTCGTTAGTAAAACAAGTCCAGCACTGAAGTTGTTTAAGCTCTCTTGGTTTGCTGATGAATGAAAATCTGTGGAAATCATTCTCGCCGTCCTGCGGCTCCATGAGGTCGAAGTGTACGCTTCTTGCGTCAATTCTCACCGGTGTTCCTGTTTTCATTCTTCCGGCAGTGATACCATGTCTGGTTATAGACTCTGTAAGATGATAAGAAGCAGGCTCTGCGCAACGTCCTCCGGCAAGCATCTTGCGTCCTATGTGCATAAGTCCGTTGAGGAAAGTTCCTGCTGTGAGAACAATACATTTGGCATAGAATGTCACACCCCAACAAGTTGTCAGACCTTTAATTTCCCCGTTCTCGATTATAAGTTCTTCCACAGTGTCCTGCCATATATGCAGGTTAGGAATGTTCTCGAGAATTTCTCTCCATGCCCATATGAACTTACCTCTGTCGCACTGTGCGCGTGGGCTCCACATGGCAGGACCTTTCGAGCGGTTCAGCATACGGAACTGTATGGCAGTCTTGTCTGTCACCAATCCCATGTATCCGCCCAATGCGTCAATCTCTCTTACTATCTGTCCCTTTGCAATACCACCTACCGCAGGGTTGCAGCTCATCTGTGCAATCTTGTTCATGTCCATTGTTATAAGACATGTCTTGGATCCAAGATTGGCTGCTGCCGCAGCAGCTTCACAACCTGCATGACCGGCACCGATTACAATAACGTCGTACTTAAATTCCATTGAATTATGATGTTTATTACTGGTTGCAAAATTAGTGAAAATTATCGTTGTTTTTCCCCTCAACAAGTATCATTTAACAAATTAGGGCGAGAAATTCCCGCCCTAATTTGTTTGTCTTAATTGCCCATTTCTTTCAGCATATCCAGTGCCTTGTTTTCTGCCGCTTCCATTATCTCTCTTTCTCCCGGTCCCTTGTCGTTTATTCCGCACAGGTGCAGGATTCCGTGAATGATTACGCGATGGAGTTCCGTGTCATATTCCGCACCGAACTGTTCGGCATTCGTCCTTACGGTGTCAAGGCTGATGAACAGGTCACCTGCAATACGCTTTCCTTCACAGTAGTCGAATGTGATGATGTCAGTGTAATAATCATGCTGTAGATACTGTCTGTTCACCTCAAGAATCTTTTCGTCCGAACAGAAGATATAAGCAATCTCTCCTACACGCAATCCATACGATGCAGCTACGGCTTTTATCCATTCTGTGGTTTCTCTCTTTTTGATGTCGGGCATTTCAACCCCGTCTGTCTGATAAGTAATCATGGGTTATATAAGTTTTTAGTTTTTATCCGAAGAAAAGATAGCAGATAAATATGGATGATATTATACCTGCCAAGTCAGCCAATAGTCCGCAAGGAACGGCATGTCTTGTCTTGCTTATTCCTACACTTCCGAAATAAACGGCAAGAATATAGAAAGTGGTATCGGTTGATCCCTGGAAGATACACGCCATACGTCCTACGAACGAGTCGGCACCGTATGTTGTCATCGCATCAACCATAAGTCCGCGTGCACCGCTTCCGCTCAATGGTTTCATAATTGCTGTAGGAAGTGCAGCTACAAATTCGCTGTCTATTCCGCACCATCCGACCAGTGTGGCTACACCATTGATGATATAACCCATACTTCCCGAAGCGCGGAAGACCCCTATCGCTACAAGTATTGCAACCAGGTATGGTATGATTCTTACTGCTGTGGTAAATCCTTCTTTCGCACCGTCAACAAACGCATCGTAAACATTGACTTTCTTGCGTACTCCGGCAAGAATAAAACCGATAATAATCAGGAACAGGAATACATTTGCAGTCGTAGTGGAATATATATCAATCATCTCTCTTGAAAGCGTAGTGAAGAAATAGATTATTCCTGCGATGAACAGGCTGGCTCCACCAAGGAACAGCAGTATAGTCCTGTTCAGAAGATTGATTTTCTGATAAACGCTTACGGCGATAATACCTGCCAGAGTTGAAAAGAATGTAGCAAGCAGTATCGGTACGAATACGTCTGTAGGCTGTGCGGCTCCAAGTTGCGCTCTATACACCATTATACTTATAGGAATGATTGTAAGTCCGGAGGTATTCAGTACGAGGAACATTATCATCGGATTGCTGGCAGTGTCCTTTTTTGTGTTCAGCTCCTGAAGTCCTTCCATAGCTTTCAGTCCCAACGGAGTTGCGGCATTATCCAGTCCAAGCATATTGGCTGCAAGGTTCATGAATATGCTTCCTGTTACCGGATGTCCCTTGGGAATATCAGGAAAAAGTTTTGTGAACAGAGGACTCAGTACCCTTGAGAACATATTTATCACTCCCCCAAGTTCCCCAATTTTCATAATACCGAGCCATAATGACAACACTCCTGTGAGTCCCAGTGAGATGTCGAACGCTGTCTTAGCCGAGTCGAAAGTTGAATTGATGATAGCCGGAAAAACGCCTGTGTCGCCCATAAATACCAGTCTTACTGCTGCCACTACGAATGCGATAAGGAAAAATGCTATCCAGATGTAGTTCAATACCATAAATCGTTTATCGTTTTTTGGTTATAAATCAGTTAGAAAAATCTTTTACAAAAATAAGTATTTTAATCAGAAAAAGATAATTTTGCCGATACTTAAACTTAAAAACTCATCCGCTTATGTTCAAGTTTAAATATTTCCGTTGGACTATACTTCTGTTACTATTCCTGTTTGTCATTCTCTCGTCGATGAATGTCGGTGTCGCAGAGTTTTATTCACGTAGCATTTATCCGTCATTGTCATACGTGCTTTCTGCATTATCATCCGTTGTGCCGTTTTCTCTTGATGAAACAGGTATATTTCTGATGATATTGTCGGTCGTAGTATTTCCGTTCGTATGGCGGATACGCAGAAAGTTGAAATGGAGAACAATTCTTATTCGCGAAGTAGAAATGCTTTTATGGATATACGTATGGTTTTATATCGGTTGGGGAATAAACTATTATCGTGAGAGCTTTTTCACAAGAGCCGGTGTTTCCCCTGCTAAATATGATGAACAGCGTTTTAAAGATTTCCTGTATTCATATACCGACAGTCTGAACAGTTACTGTTGTGATATTGATACAGTCATTACGGAGCATGTTCATAATGAGATAAAATCATCTTACAGAAAAATATCAGATGTTTATGGTCTCACCACTCCCCGTTCGTTTCAGCATCCAAAGATACTTCTCTTCAACTCCCTTTATTCCGGTTCCGGTGTTCTTGGGTTTATGGGACCGTTCTTTGCAGAGTCGCATATCAATATGCAGATTACTCCGTTGGAATATTCTTTCACGTACGCTCACGAACTTTCCCATCTCTTGGGAATAAGCAGCGAGGCGGAAGCAAATCTTTGGGCATATCAGACCTGTCTCCTTTCTTCTGACCGGAAAATAAAGTATAGCGGATATTTCGGACTCTTTCCATACGTGCTGATGAATGCGCGGGGTCTGTTGAATGAAGAAGATTATAAAAAATGGATTTCCGTTGTTCGTCCGGAAGTGATAAACCAGTATAAAGAGAAACGCGAGCATTGGTCATCTCTCTATAATCCTTTGCTTGGAGAGATTCAGTCGGCAATGTATGAACTTTATCTGAAAGGAAACAGAATTTCGTCAGGACAGAAAAATTATGCTGAGGTAATTGGTCTTTTGTTGTCTTTACCTGATGAAGGTATAAAAATGCTTGCTGAGAATTAAAAAAATCGAGTATCAGTACGTGATGACTCTGATTTTTTAATTCTCGCAATCCTGTCAATAGCTGTATTATATAATAATTTGTAGCAATCTGTTAGTTAAATGCTCGTAATACAGCGTTAAATATAACATAAGTATTAATAAAGTTTGTATGTGGATGTCTTTTTGATATTGTTTGTTTGAAGATTTTTATTGATAATCTGGAGAAAATTCCTGATTTAGCCTTCCTGTTGCCCTTAAATACTCGGTTTCATAAATTTTATATTGCGTTTGTGCTTCGATAAGATTGCTTTTCGCCTGCTTCCACTGAGACTGTGCATCAAGCAGGTCAGTAAGCAGTGCCATCGAGACATTATATTTGTTATTGGTTACTCTCAAATTCTCTTCTGCCTGTTTAAGTCCAATCTCTGCCGTCCTGATAAGCCGGTAACCATCGTAAACATTTTTCAGAGCACTTTGAGCTTCCAAAGTCATAAGCCGTGAGTTCTTGCTTAATTCCAGTTCCGCATTCTTGAAATCAAGCTTTGCCTTTTTCACTTTCTTCAGATTTGCTCCCCACTCGAATATCGGAATTTTCACAGACAGCATTACTGCCCCTAACCCATCACGAAATTCCTGTGAGTGCGGCATCATGGTTCCGTTGCCTGCGTCAACCATACTGTTAAGCTTGATATTGCCGTAATAGGTATATCCTGCCACAAGTCCTACTGTCGGCAGCATGTTTGCGCGCGACATCTGTATTTGCTTTTGAGAGGCATCCATCTGATGCTTGAGCAGATTGAGCTCCGGACGTCCGTTAATGTCGGCAGTCAGCAGTCCCGGCTCGTTAACGTGTATCGTTGTGTCGGTAAGTTCAATTTCAGCATTTGAGTCTATGCCGGTAATTCTACATAGCGACATGCGGCATAAGTCCTCTCCGTTCTTGGCCTTCTGCATCTGATATAAAATATCACTCCTGCTTGCCTCTATCCTCAGAAGCTCATTCTCTGTGCTCAGTCCTGCTCCAACAGCGGTTTTCACTTGAGAGAACAGCGAATCCATCTGTTCTTTATAACTGTCCAGCATTTTTACCTTTTGCCTGACAGCAATCAGTGTCCAGTAGGCATTGTCAGCTTCCACCAGCACGTCCATCATTGTCATCCTTTTCTGTTCGGCTGCTATAGACTCTCCCAGTTTTGATAGTTTCTTTCCTGTCATTATCTTCCCTCCTGCATACAGTGGTTGCGTAAGGGTAATTCCTGCCATATACATTCCACGCATTCTGAGGTCCATACCCATCATGTCCATATCCGGGAATATGTATGTTCCGGTGGCTGAAGCCTCGAATTTCGGCAGGAAAGCCGAAGTAGCTATTTTATTGTCCAGTTGCGACTGCAGGTATTTGTGTTCAGCCTGTTGCAGAGACTCGCTTTGCGATAAAGCCATTTCCCGACACGAAGCCAGATTTAGCTTTATAGTCTCCTGTGCTTTTATATTTATATTATGGATAAAAATAAAAGCTGTTGTTGTAAATAATATTTGAAAAAATCTGTATCTCATTTTTATAAAGATTGATGTATGTAATTAAGCTTTCTTTATATTGAAAAGTACCGTATAGAAGATAGGCAACAATATCAATGTGATAAGTGTACCTACTGCCAGTCCTCCCATTATGGTGATAGCCATAGAGCTGTACATCGGGTCGGTAATGAGAGGTATCATGCCTACTATTGTGGTGAGTGATGCCATCAATACCGGGCGTACTCTGGATACGGTAGCTTCTATAACTGCGGTATATGGCGTTTTCTTTTCATCAGTCTGCAGTCTGTTTATTTCATCAACAAGTACAATCGCATTCTTGACCATCATGCCTATCAGTCCCATCATACCTATGATTGCCATAAATGTCATAGGCTGGTTTGTTATCAATAATGAAGGGACAATGCCGCAAAATACGAACGGGAAGCATATCAGAATGAGTATAACCTTTTTCCAGCTGTTGAATAGCAACAGAAGTATTGCAAGAATTATAAAAATAGTAAGCGGTACATATTTCAAAAGGTTTGCAATGGCATCGCCTTGCAACTCTCCTTCGCCTACCCATCTCATGGAATATCCTGCCGGTAGTTCGATCGCTTCTATGTCTTTTTTTATCGATTCCACCACTTTTGCCGGAGTCGCTTCATTAATTTCTGTATTCGGATCACATTCCGCTTCAATGACTCTTTGACCGTTCAGACGCATAACCACATCTTCGTTCCATTCCATAGTGATGCTTTCCGCTACCCTGCTAAGAGGTGTTGAACGGAAAATCTTGTCTTGAAGTTCGCTCATGCCTTTTCCTCCGGCAATGGCTGAGTTGAGTTCATCATTTGAAAGATGCAGGTTCATCATGCTCCATACAGGAATATCGTTCAGGTCGCTTATGCGGCTTCCGTCTTCGTTTCTGACCAGCATGTTTACAATTATAGTCCTGTCCTGTTCGTTTATTACTCCTACAGGCATCCCATCTGTAGCAGCCATAAGGGCGTTGGCTATGTCGCTCCTTCCCACACCTGAACGCAGTGCGTCCTGTTGTAAATATTTCGTGACGTAAGATTTTCCGTAAGGTTTCCAGTTGTTTTGTACTGAATAAGGATCAACATATTCGCATTTCCTCATTATATCTTCCGCCTTGCTGCTCAATTTTTTCAAGACAGCCGGATCCGGACCGGCGAATTCCACTTCAACCGTATGCGATGTAGATATAGAGAAATTATATTTCCTGCAGCGTATGTATGCGTCAGGATATTTCTCCCTCAAAATACGTCTTACTTCCGGTATTTGTTTCATGACGGTATTGTAGTCCTTGCAGTCTATAATCAGTTCACCGTAACAATCACCGCCGGACGTCATAGGTCTTACAAGGCAGTAATGCGCGGGTGCGCTTCCCTGGCTAACAGCAATTCTTTCTATGTCTGGACGCTCAGATAACAGATTACTCATGTCCAGAAGTTTGTCGCGTACAACATTCGGACTGGTGGCTGAAGGGAAAAAGCATTCTACTACATATTGTTTATAATCGAAATCAGGGAAGAACATGTTTTTTACTTTCCCCATTCCTAAAACACATACAACCAGTATTGTGACTGCTATACCTATAGTTATTTTCTTATGTCCTATCAGTTGTGATATGGCATTACGTACAAACTTGTGTATCGGTGAATTCATTACAGTATTTGTTGCGTCGCCTACTGCATGTTCCCTTACAGGAAGCCACGTCTTGGCACATACCGGAACCTGTACGAGGGCCAAAATCCAACTTGCCAGAAGGCTGACACATAATACAAGGAACAAGTCGCCTGCATATTCTCCCGCAGAGTCCGGCGAAAGGTAAACACACAAGAATGTGGAAGCAGCTATGACAGTAGCTCCAAGTAGCGGCATGGCTGTGTTGTTCCCTATCCTGTACAGGTAGTTCTTTGGTGACAGTCCGCGCTTCTTGTCTATAAGGATACCGTCCATTATCACTACAGCATTGTCCACAAGCATACCCATAGCTACTATGAATGCTCCCAATGATATTCGTTGTAGTGTGGTTCCGCATACTAATAATATAGGGAAAGATACTGCAACAGTAAGTATAAGACCAAAACCTATAATCAGACCGCTACGGAATCCCATGGTGAATATCAGTACCAATATTACTATGGCTACTGATTCTACAAGATTCCACATGAATGATGATATGGCATCTTCTACCTTGTCAGGCTGGAAAAATATCTTCTCTGTATTCATTCCGGCAGGAATGCTTCTCATAATTTCACTGAGACGTTTATCCACTGCCTTACCTACATCGGGCACTATGGCTGACGATTCCATCGCGATACAGATTGCAAGCGCTGGCTTGCCGTTGACGAAGAAACCGTTCCTTTGAGGCTCAGAGTATGTCTTTTCAATTTTTGCTATGTCTCCCAATCTTATCGTCTTGCCGTCTATAGTCTGTATCAGAAGATTCTTTATGTCGTTTTCATCCTTGCTTTCGGAGTCCACATAAATAGGAATAAGTTCGTTTCCGCCTTGATATTTCCCGGCATTTACTGTCTTGAAAGCACCTTGCAGAGTGGACATTATCTGTGTAGGTATTACCCCGTTCCTGGAAATCTGTTCTTTTGACAAAGTTATGTTTATAACCTCATCACGGTTACCTGCAATGTTTATTCTTTTTACTCCTTTTACACTTGACAGCTCACGTTTTATCAGTTTGGCGTATTTGTACATTTCAGGATAATCATATCCGTCGGCAGTAAATGCGTAAAAAATGCCATAGACGTCCATCATGTCGTCTATTACTATCGGGTCATAACATCCTTGAGGGAGTCTGGAAGAAGCATCGTTTACCTTGCGGCGCATCAGGTCGAAGTGCTGTTCAAGGTCTTTTGTAAGGACTGTCATCTGGAATTCTACGGTAAACATAGCCATTCCGTTCCGGCATTCTGTCTTTATCTTGTTTACGTTTGGAAGAGCTCGTAATTCTTCTTCCATCATGAGTGCCACTTTGAGTTCAACCTCGTGTGCACTTGCTCCCGGATATGGCACTATCACCATTGCCTGCTTGGCAGAGACCGCAGGGTCCTCAAGTTTTGGCATCTGTATGAATGACAGTATTCCGGCAATTATTATAGCTGTTACGAACGACCAGAATAGCATTGGTCGTTTCATAAAGTATTCTGTAATTCTTGTCATATCAGTCCTCCGACATTACTCTTTTCCGGTTCTTCTATTACTGTTACCTTTTCTCCCTCCAGCAATGAGTTCACTCCTGCACGTACAATCCTTTCTGTGCCGTTAAGTCCTTTTATTACTGTAACCTGCTCTCCTGAAAAGTTATTGTCGATGGTTATCACTCTTTTTTCTATTGTAGAGTCCTCTTTCAGAACCCATACGCAAGAGTTGCCATCGCTCTTGAATACTGAACATAGCGGTATATTAAAGTTTCCGGTACTATCAGTATTCTCATTTACAGTCAAACATACCTCTATGTTCATGCCCGGTGTAATTCGTTTTTTCGGGTCTTCTTTAAATTTCAGACATAGTTGGTATAACTGGTTCCCGTCTGCTTTTGGTGATACGCTTATGAAATCCATAGGATATGTTTGTGATTCTTTTTCTGACGAAACTCTGCAGTCATAACTTATCACGTTATTGATGACTTTAAATGTACTTGACGGTAAATCGGTATTGACCTCCAGATGCGAGACATCAAGGAATGTAAATAATGGTGTACCTGCATCAACCATCTCTGCAGGCGAGAAATTTACTGTCTGTATGTATCCGTCAGTTGGTGAGTATAGTTTTGTATATCCAAGCTTGTTTTTGTTTACTTGAAGTTGAATTCCAAGTTGTTTCAGCCCGGCATTAGCTTTTTCGTAATCATTTGCCGAAACGCTTTTCTGTTCAAACAGCTTTCTTGTTCTTGCCACTTCATCTTTCAACTGGTCATATTGGATTTGAAGAGCATCAACGCCTAATTTATAATCTGCATCGTCAAGCTCTGCAAGAAGCTCACCTTTCCTTACACGATCCCCTTCCTTTACGTGTATGTATTTTATCTGTCCGGCAGTTTTAAATCCTAAGCTGATTTCGTGTGCTTCACGGACTATTCCTGAATAACTTTTTGTAACAGTTTTACACGATGGTGAGGGACATGTTACTTCAACACTATGAACAGGTAAAGAGCTCTTTTGCGTTTTGCCGCATGAGCATAATATACATATTAATAATGTAGATGTACATACTAAATTCTTTTTTTTCATACTTAATATGTTTTTATGTTTATAATATACTCTTTTTATTGTGCAAAATTGCCGATTTATTTATTCCCTCATGTTATCAAAAAGGATGGCAAATTGGTCAAAAGGATTGATAAATGGTGCATAATCATTTAATTTGTATATATTTGTTCTTCAAAAGGTATAATATGATTTGTTATGAAAAACGATAATATTTTTTTGAACTTGAATCTCAGTGATTTGTCTGCATTGCCTGATGCCATTCACATTGACAATAAGTTCATACTTATTGATAATTTTGATGATACGGAAAATGATGAGAACACTAAAGGATTGTCGTTTGCCAATTATCCTATGAAATTATCTTTTACAATAGTTATACTTATTGTTTCAGGAGGAATAAAAGTCAAGATTAATCTGGAAGATTTTGAGGCGGGTGCGGGTGATGCCATTACCGTATTCAAAGGGAATATAGGTGAATTCTGCAGCCTGTTGCCAAATACTCGTATTGCAGTTATTGCCTTTTCTGATGAATTTTTCAATGTGATGAAGCATATTGGTACTGCCATTTCCATACAGCAGCAGATTTATACAAACCCGGTGTCGCACATTGAAAAGGGATTCTTTGAAGATTCGCTTGACATATATAAAAAAATGAAATCAAAATTGTCCGAAGTTGATAATATATTTCGCGAAGGAGCTCTTCAGGGTTATACTCAGGTTTTGATGTTCAATGCCTACAATTATTTTACCAAAATGAAGAATAATGTGAATAGCTCTTCTGAATATAACAGGAACCAGGAAATCTATTCCCGTTTTATTCAGGCTGTTCAGAAGAATTACGTCCAAGAACGAAGTATAACGTATTATGCGGATTTGTTATGTATTTCGCCAAAATATCTTTCGCAGGTAATAAAGAATGTTACGGG
This sequence comes from Bacteroides caecigallinarum, assembly GCF_021530995.1. Classification (GTDB taxonomy): domain Bacteria; phylum Bacteroidota; class Bacteroidia; order Bacteroidales; family Bacteroidaceae; genus Phocaeicola; species Phocaeicola faecigallinarum. The sequence goes on along the minus strand of NZ_JADYTF010000018.1, from coordinate 15,872 downwards.
AAGACTTGCCGGTGAGTGGATTTCCGATTATGTAATACTTGAAGCAAAAGCATTGCTGAAAAGTAATAAATATACGGTACAGCAGGTGTGTGATATGCTGAATTTTGCCAATCAGTCTTTCTTCGGAAAATATTTCAAAAAGAGAACCGGAATGTCCCCTAAGGCTTATATGAAAAGTTAAAAGAAACGGATAGAATTGTTTTTGCGCAATCCTGTCCGTTTCTTTATTTTCTGTTCTGTATATGTTATGGCATGAATGCATCCATTATTTCTGTTGGTCTGCCATCCTCTGTAAATGCGCCGAGACGGTATTTGTTAGGTTTGCATTCAGGTTCCCAATAGAATACACCTTTGCAAATGCCATCAGTGCTTTCAATACATTTTGTTATTAACTTTCTCAGCAGTTTGTAACCTTTATTCAGTGTTTCCTTGTTGGCTAAGTTGCCATTATCGTCCGCACATTCCATTCCGGTTTCTACTATCATCACATCACAATTATATCTCTCGTTTACGAGTCTTATATTCTCAATACAATCGTTTATGGTCTTTTCCGGAGTATATTCCGGTTTTTCCATCATTGTCCAGTAAGGATAGATAGACATTCCTATCATATCCCATTTGCCACCGTTTGCCTTCAGTTCATCGAAGAACCAGCGATACAGTTCTTTGTCGTATCCATTGTCAAGATGCACAATAACTGTAGAACCCGGAAAAACTGATTTTACTGCGTCATATCCAGAGTTAATAAGCTCTGCCAGGTTTTTCCAGTTCATTCTGAATTTTACAGCAGTTGATTTGCTTCCAGACTCTTTTACATCACATTCGCGGATATCATATGAAGCACCGCTTGTTTTCGGATTCTCATCCCAAAGCATACCCGGACGTATCTCATTGCCAACCTGTATCCATTTAGGAGTGATTCCTTCTGCTTTCAATGCTTCAAGAACTTCTTTAGTATGGTCTGCCATTGCTGTCTTCAGTTTGTTAAAGCTGAGATTTTTCCATGCTGCAGGCTTATGCTGTTGTCCCGGGTCTGCCCACCAGTCGCTGTAATGGAAATCCACCATCAGCTCCATTCCGTTTGCCTTGGCGCGGCGTGCCAGCTTAAGCATATCTTCCTTGCTGCTCCAGCCTTCTTTAGGATTAACCCATACACGAAGACGGATAGCATTAAGACCAAGTTCTTTCATCAGTGAGGTACATTCCTTTTCCTCTCCTTTATTATTGTAGAATTTGTGTCCCTGCGATTCCATTTCTGTAACCCAGCTGATGTCTGCACCCTTATAGAAAGGTTCATAATCTTCTTTTTCTGCCGAATATTCCGTTACAGGTATTTCAAACTCTCCTGTCTTCAATCCCTTGGCCGACGCGCGAAGACGAATCTTTCCAGGTTTCTCTCCTGCTTGTAGTATCACTGTCAGCATTCCGTTGAATGCATGCATCTCCGGTTTGTGGAACAAGTCAAGGCATGTAGGGTCACCATTGGCTGAGGCTCTGTACTTTCCGGCACCATCAACACGTAAGTTAACCAGACGTCCGTCTGTAGGACAGAGATTGCCGCCCTTGTCTTCAATGCGAAGAGTTACATAAGCCAAATCTTTACCATCGGCTTTAAGACTTGTGTAGTCTGAAACAAGTTTTATACGGTAAGGTTTTCCTGCGGTATGTATGGATTTTTCAGCGGCTTTACTACCGTCGCTGTTGTAAGCTATTACTTTCACTTCTCCCGGCTGATATTTCACATTATGCCACATCAGACGGTAGCGGTTCACTACTGTAGAGTCATTCTTTGTCCTTATTCCCTGGCTAACCCCGTTTACGAACAGTTCAGCCGAAGGATAATTGGTATATACGAACACAGGCACATCCTTTCCTTCATGTCCTTCCCAGTTCCAGTGTGGCAGTATATGCAGAGTTTCAGCATCCTTGTTCCATACACTTCTGTAGAGATAATATCTGTCTTTAGGAATAGACGCAAGGTCAATTATACCGAACATGGAGCTATGGTTAGGCCATGCATCGGTGTCGTATGGGCTTGGCTCGCCAAGATAGTCGAATCCGGTCCATACGAACTGTCCTATAGTCCATTCATGGTCTTCTGCAAGTGCAAAATCTATATCAGGAATATTTGACCATGAACAGTATTCAAGGTCGTACGAAGAAGACTGGTGGTCGTCGTATTTAGCGTCTGCCTTGCTTTCAGCCGGAAATTTATATACCCCTCTTGAACTTACCGTAGAAGATGTTTCAGAGCCTAAGACTATGTTTTGAGGCAGTCTTTCATAGGCTTCCTCATAGCGGTGTGCACGATAGTTGAATCCCGGGATATCAAGCATAGCTGCAAATCCGTTGTTCAGTACACAGCTCACCTGGTCCATACCACATGTAACAGGGCGTGTAGGGTCTTCCCTATGGCAAATATCCTGTAGTAATTTTGCCACTTTATAACCCTCAGGACTACACTGTGTAGGCACTTCATTACCGATACTCCACATCACGACACATGCATTGTTACGATACTGTCTGAGCATGTTTACCATATCTTTTTCAGCCCATTCGTTGAAGAAACGATGATAGCCGTTGTCGCACTTGGCTATGTCCCATTCATCAAAAGGCTCAATCATCATCATAAAGCCCATTTCATCGCATAGCTTTACAAGTTCCGGAGCAGGCATATTGTGCGCAGTTCTGATAGCATCGCATCCCATGTCTTTCAGCAACTTCAACTGATGACGTAGAGCAGATACATTTACAGCTGCTCCAAGCGGACCTAAGTCATGGTGATTGCATACTCCCTGAAACTTACGGTGTTTTCCGTTAAGGAAGAAACCCTTGTCGGCTATATACTCTATTGTTCGTATTCCAAATGTTGTGGAGTATGTGTCCTGCAGAGTTCCGTCTGCGTAAATCTCTGAAACAGCTTTGTAAAGATTAGGTTCTTCAGGTGACCATAACAATGGATTGTTCACAACAAAATTCTGTGTGAACGGCTGTCCGTGATTTATAAATCCCTGGTTGTTCTTGATGGCAACAACCTTGCCTTCAGGGGAATATATTCTGGTGATTACTGTCAGTTTCTTTTTATCAGCATTTTTAATCTCTGTGCGAAGATTTACAGAAGCGTAATCCTTTCCTACATGAGGGGTAGTAATCTGTGTACCCCATACCGGAACATGTATCTTTTCTGTAGTTATTACATGCACATTTCTGTAAAGTCCGGCACCCGGATACCATCTTGAAGACTGAGGCCTGTTTTCAAGGCGTACGGCAAGGATGTTGTTTTTACCATCCTTGTTAATAAGGCTTGTAACGTCGCAGTGGAATGAGTTATATCCCAAAGGCCAGAAACATGCTTCCTGTCCGTTGACATATACACGAGCCTCACTCATTGCTCCATCGAATACGAGTGTAGTCTGTTTGTCATTGTCAACATTGAATGTGGTCCTATACCATCCCACACCTACATATGGCAGTCCTCCTGTACGTCCGGTTTTTACAGAAGCCTGTGTCTCAAAGTTCTGAGTGATAGCCACATTCTGCAAGTCATTGTTTCTGTCGAACGGACCGAATATAGCCCAGTCATGAGGAACTGTTACATTTTCCCATTTGCTGTCATTATAGTCAGATTCCTCAGCTCCGGAAGCCTCACCTTTAAAGAATTTCCATCCCTTTTCAAGGGTTTGAATGTTTCTTTGGGCATTTGCGTTGCCTGAGAATACAGGTACAAGAAAAAGTAATGCTGTTATTAATTTAGTCAGTTTCATTAAGTAAAAAGTTTATTATATTCAATAAGGTGTAAATAAAAAAGAAATAGATGATAAATGCCTTGTCGTTTTCTATAAATATAAGCTGTGTTTTTATATATATAACTTGTATTTATAAAAACATAAGTTGTGTTTATATATATACAGTCTGTATTTATAGAATATGTGCGTGCGGAATAAGTTTCTTTTCCGTTAGTAATGAAGATTTAAACAGCGCTTAAACACTGTTTAAACGCTGTTTAAATTTGTATTTGAATCTGATACCTATTGCATTATCTCTTGAAAGCGTTGAGTGAGTTCGTAGGATAGCCTTCATCATTGAACATACCTTTTTGGTATCCTTCCCATCCGGCATAGCATTGTGGTTCCCATGCGAACACTCCCAGGCATCCTTCAACTGCTTTAGCTTTCGTGATAAAATCTGTATAGAATGCTTCTGCTTCTTCGTAGTTCCATGGAATACCTATTTCACACATCATTACTTTAGTGTTGTATTTGCTTATTAGTGCTTGCATATTGGCTATGCAGTCATCATTCATCTTTTTCCAATCTTTTTTAGCCTCATTATCTCCATCCGGTTCCGGATAAAGTGACATTCCAATAATATCCCACTTAGCGCCATTTTCTTTTAATCCATCGAAAATCCAGTTATATCTGTTGGGATTATTACCTTCATCAATATGTATAATAACTTGTGCGTCTGGATATATTTCTTTTACAGCATTATATCCGCTTTTTACAAGTTCTGCAAAGTTTGCTGTATTTCCGTTTGATGCTTTTCCATCGTTCCAAAGCATACCAGTACGTGTTTCATTTCCAACTTGTACCCATTCTACATCAATTCCTTTATCTTTAAGTGCAGATAATACGTCTTTTGTATGTTCTGATACCGCATTTTTAAGTTCGTCAAAACTATAATTTTGCCATGCTGCCGGCTTTGTCTGATTTCCCGGATCAGCCCACGTATCACTATAGTGGAAGTTAATCATCAGTCTGTATCCTAGATTATGAGCTCTCCATGCTTTGATGATTACATCTTCTTTTGAGCACCATCCTTCTTCAGGGTCAACCCAGACACGCAGTCTTATGGCATTCATTCCGAGTTCACGAAGCAGTTCCATACATTCACGTTCTCTACCTTTTGAATCGTAGAATTTTCTGCCTGATGCCTCCATTTCTGTAAGCCAGCTTACGTCTGCTCCTCTTGCAAATCCGGTCATGTCATACCCATCTGTAGGATCATCTGTTCCTTCTGTTTCAGGGAATGTAGGTTTTTCATCATTGTTACATGATGTTGTCATGGCTCCGCATACTATTGCAAACGCCATGAATAAGTATTTAAGTTTTTTCATGATTTTATTCAGTTTATTCGGTTATTTCTTTATAACTCCATGTCATTGTATTTAAATCTACTGTTATTGAAATATTCAGTGTAACATTCCAATCATAACCATAAATCCAAAGGGCACCGGCACCTATAGATAATTCTTGTCCGTTAGGGTTGCTTTCACTCCATGTACTTCCGTATAAGGAATATGTGCTTTCATCTACGAATATGAAATCGAAATTATATAATCCATTGAATATACCTTTATAAACTCCTACTGACTCTTTGGATAATGTTATTATTTTTTCAGTGATGGTAGAGTTTGTCTTATCATACTTGTACATGGTTATTTCTTCTGGAAAATCTTCTTGATTATCTGTATAGCTCCATGTTCCTTCACTTAAATTTACTGTAATGGTTACGTTTACCGTATTACCGCCATTAAACCACATATCCCATTTATCTTCAGATGATGAGAGTTTAGTGTTGTCGTTGGGGGCACAACCATACCATACGGAGTTTGTTCTATCAATAATCTGGAAATCAAGTTTATCACCTGAATATGTACCAGTATAGATACCTTTGTCTTTATTTACCAGATTTAATGTCGTTAGAGCTACTTCACTGCCATCATCATTGTAATGTACTACATCAAGAGTCTGAGAATACGATGACGGTATGTCTGTTCCTCCAGCTTCAACATATACTTTTCTGTCGTTTGGATTTATTAAATCCAGTTTTATAGTACATTCTCCAGCCTCTGGTATTGTTACAGAAATATTTCCTGCGTTGTCAGCAAGTACAAGATTATTGTTTTCATTTGCAAATGCAACGTTTACAGGAATGCCTGCGCCGTCGTTTGTTCCGGTCTCTACATTCCATTGATCACCGTTTCCGGAGATTGTAATGGTCTTTTCTCCTGCCTCAGTAGCGGTGAATGATGCTATCCATAAATTGTTTTCCTTGTCCAAAGTCAGGTTGATAGGGTTTTCACCTAGTCCTGATATAGCTAGAGAAGATATATAAAGTGCATCCCAAGTAGCTTCCTTTGTATTGACATTTACGTAGTAGCAACCAGTACTTCCCGGGAACCACATATTTTGTCTGTTGTTTCCTGCGTCACTTGTTATGTGGAAAGCTCCTTCATCACCAGCTGTTCCCCACATCAATCCGTTTCCTTCCTTAAGGAAGTAATGATACCATCCGTATGGAGTAAACATGAAACCACTGTATATTCCATTAGCCTCTGGAGAATATAAGATTACACCTGTTTCTCCCAGGTTAGCATTGTCATTGTTAGACTCAACAACTATTCCCGTGTTCATATCTATAACATACGGTGTAATAGCAACTCTTACCACATTACTATAGGCATAAGGTATGTTTTCGCCTGTTGTGCTTCCGAGGCGGAAGAATACATTATTCGCTTCACCGACCTTTGCTCCAAGTTCGTTTACAATAGAGTTAAGTTCACCACCATTGTAAGCTATAGAGTTAGATGTAGTTTCATTTTTGTAAACCTGTCCGGAGAAATCCTCTGACAGTGAAATCTCCATATAGTTTTTTGCTTTTGCAGCTGTTCCTACAGTTGTGTCGCTTATCTGTACATCCTGTCCTTTCCACGCAAACGATAGAACAATTTTTTGTGACATTTCAGATGTTAGAACGACATTGTCTGTAGTAGCTATGAGTTCACCTGAACCTAAACTTTGGAGATAAATTTTGTCTCCATCCTTCTCGCAAGATATTAATGCAAAGATTGATGCGAGGGTTATAAATATTTTATTTAAAGTTTTCATGTAATTGAGTTTTTAAGTTTTTGAGTTTTTAAGTTTATTGGGTTAAGTATCTATAAACTGATAAACTTACCTACTTATAAACTAATACTAATACTCTTCATTTTTCAGATTTGGATTGGCTGTCAGTTCTGCCGATGGAATAGGATAGTAATTGTATTTACTGTCAACAGAAGTGCCGTTACTTGATCCTCCTTTGAACTCCCACATATAGTCAGCAGTAGTAAAGCGGTTGAAACGTATAAGGTCTGTACGTCTGCTGCATTCCCAGTAAAGCTCACGGGCACGTTCATCAAGGAAGAACTGGAAATTATTTTCTTTAAGGTCTGTTTCTGTTACGTCCTGACTGTTATTGCCGAAAGCGCGTCCTCTCAATTCGTTTACATATCCCACTGCAATAGCTATATTTCCATTTCCTCCACGTGCAGTTGCTTCAGCATACATCAGATACACATCTGCTAATCTGAATAATGGATAGTCTGTATTTACCCCTCCTATATCTGTATTTGAGGCTGCTTCTCCATTGTCGTTCAGATTTGTCCATTTTTCAACAAGCCATCCGGTTGAAGCATCTTCCAGAGAGGTTACTTCTTGTGTCTGTCCGTCTGTGTAGAAACATCCTCTGCTGTCACCCTCTTCAAATAGGTCTGAAACAGCCTGACATATCCTCATTGACCCCCATCCTTTAGTCACTCCATAATCAGCAGGTTTCTGTGTAGCTGATGTTTGGCTTATAGCCCCGCATACCATATATGTTGATGAACCCCAAGAAATGGTGGTATTTGCATCAACAGGAAGAGTAAAAATTATTTCGTTTGTACGCAGATGGTTGTCTGCATTGAAAAGTTTTTTGTAGTCAGATTCAAGTGAATATCCCTGTCCTATTGCGCTTTGGCATGCAGCTACACATTCGTCGTATCTTGTATCTCCAATATAAGTTTGAGCATTTAGATATAGCTTCGCAAGCAGTGTATATGCAGCACCTTTTGAAGCACGTCCGTAAGGACATTCGTCTTTGCTCAGAAGGTCATTTTCTATCGCTTTAAGTTCAGACTCGATGTATCCGAACATATCCTTTGCCATATAGCGTGGAGGAATATAGCTTCCGACAGGATCGTTTTCTGTTACGAAAGGAATATTTCTGAACAAATCCATTGCGTGATAATAGAAAAGGGCACGCATAAAACGTGCTTCTGCACGATAATGAACTATTTCGCTGCGTTCGCTTTCTGAAAAACCACTTATTTTCTCGTCTGTCGCATTACGCAGAAATTCGTTACATAACGCGATATTATAATATATACGGTAATACATGTCGGCGACCCAAGGATTGTTGGCGTCCCATGAAAGGTTGCTTATATCAGTCAGATTATCACCACTGAGCCAAGTATATGCCACTTCATCTGTTCCTACTTCCTGAAGATTGAAATAGCAACGTATGTAGTCTTGTCCGTAATTGCTGGAGAGGTCCAGATTTCCATCTTTACCTTGTCCGGTTGTTACCATTGATACATATATTTTTCCCAATACGCTTTTATAGTTTTGCAGGCTGGTATATACACTTTCCGATGTAATATCTTCATGTGGATACTGGTCAAGGTCGCCTATACAAGATGTCGCAAACATTGCGGCTGTACACACTGACAATATGTAGATATATTTTTTCATGATTCTGTATTTTTATAATTAGAAATTAAGACCGATGTTTAAAGAGAATGTTCTTGGACGAGGATAGAACGTATTGTCCATTCCGTTTGGAACTTCCGGATCTACTCCGCTGTATTTTGTTATGCAGAATACGTTCTGTATCATTGCGCTTACATTCAGATTGCATGTATTGAATATCTTTCCGAAATTGTATCCCAAAGTAAGGTTGTCCATTTTCAGGAATGATGCATTCTCTACATAATAATCTGACAAATGCTGGCGTGTCTGGAAACCTGTTTCAAGATAACTTGCCGACAGGTTGTTGAGCTGTGCTGCGTTGTAGCTCATAGTTTCCATAGCTCCTGTGTTCATTGCCATTCCGTTATATACATAGTTGCCTATGTTTGCTCTAAAACTCATACCTAGGCTCCAGTTTTTCCAATTGAGCGATGTACTTAATCCCATAATATAGTCAGGGGCAGGAGAGTGATAACGGTATAAGTCGTCTGAGTTTATCACACCGTCCTTGTTAAGGTCGGCATATGCACCTTCGATAGGCTTTCCGGTCTTTTCATCGTAAAGCTGCTTGTAGACGTAGAACATGTAAGGTTCATATCCTTCAGTAAGTGTCTGGAACTGGTAACCGTCTATTGAAGGACCTACAGGAGTATTTGTCACTTCTCCTCCTTCTACGATAGAAAGATTTTTAACCTTCATTTTCTGCCATGTCATATTGAAACTGATATCCCAGCTGAGATCCTTTGTCTTTATAGGAGTGGCATTCAGTGAGAATTCAATACCCTGGCTGTCAACATTACCTACGTTTGTAGTGATAGTCTTGTCGAATGTAGAACCAGCAGCTGCCGGAACAGTGGCAATAAGGTCTTTTGTCTGACGGGTATAATAATCGAAACTACCTGTGATACGGTCTTCAAGGAATCCGAAATCGAAACCATAGTTCCATGAAGTTGTAGTTTCCCATTTCAAGTCTGACACATATGCTTCAGGACGATAGGTATAGATGTATTCATTACCCATGATGGCTTGAGCACCATCCTGGCTCTGTGTATATATAGGCAGATAATTGTAGTTTCCTATACCGTCCTGCTGTCCTGTTACACCATAGCTGGCACGCAGTTTCAATGTACTGAGTACATTCTGGTTTTTCATGAATTCTTCTTCAGAAATTCTCCATCCCAAAGCTACAGAAGGGAATGTACCCCATCTCTGTTCTTTGGCAAAACGTGAAGTGGCATCACGGCGCACAGTAGCTGTGAGCATGTATTTTGAGCCGAATGAATAATTCAAACGTCCATAGTATGACAGAAGTACGTGTCTCTCGTCTGTAGCTTTATATGATGTCTGTATTTCACCTGCCGCGTTCATGCTTGCCGAAGCCGGATTTACGGATTTCCAGTACTGATAGTCATAACCTATTGTCGCATCGAAACTGCTGTTCAGTGACTCTACCATCTTGTTGTAGTTGGCATAGATTGTAAGAAGTCTGTTCTCATTTTGTTGAGGGCCGTATGGATAGTAGTAACCGCCTGTAGTATAATATTGGGCAGCTTCAGGATTTACATAGTCTGAACCTTCGCCTTGTGCATAGTCGTAACCTAATGTAGCATGGAGTTTCAATTCCGGAAGGAAATGCATACGATAGTCAACATCGAAGTTACCGATGAAACGTATAACCTTACTGTGCGCATCGCGCTGTTCCAATAAGCCTAGAGGATTCAATACGCCACCTGTTACAGGTTTTCCATCGCTTGCAAGTCCTTCGGTATATCCTCCGAATGCGTCATTTCCTGAATAAACCGGTATGGTAGGATTCATTGTAGAGGCTCCCCATATTGCACTTGTATTTGCAAACTGGTTTTTATTCATTGAAGCCTTTGCGTTGATGTTGAATTTCAGATGGTCGTCAAAGAATGACGGTGACAATGACAAGCTGCCTGTTACCCTGTTTGCGTTGTCGGTCTTGAGCAGACCGTCCTGATTGTAATATCCTACAGAAACACGTATTGGAAGATTAGGAAGCACCTTACCTGATAGGCTAAGGTTATTATCAGTGCCAAAGGCATTGTGATAAATATAGTCGTTCCAGTCAGTTCTTTCAGTACCTAACAATGCCTGTTGTGCTGCCGAGCCCTGAGTCTTTACTACATTCACAAATTCATCGTAGCTAAGCATATCAGCCATGCGCGTGCGTGTCTGTATTGAGTTAGTTGTACTGAATGTTACTTTCAATTTGTCCGAAGCACCTTTCTTGGTCGTTATAATGATAACACCGTTTGATGCACGAGAACCGTAGATTGCCGTAGAAGAAGCATCCTTAAGGATTGTCATGCTCTCGATGTCATTTGGATTGATGAGGCTTAGGAAATTACCGTCGTTACCGCTGATACCTCCCTGTTCCAAAGGTACACCATCGAGTACGATAAGCGGGTCGTTGCTGGCATTAAGTGAAGCACCTCCACGTACACGTATTGTGCTACCTGCAGTTGGCGAACCACTGTTTGACATAATCTGTACACCGGAAATCTTACCGTTGATAAGCTGTTCTGGAGAACTTACCAGACCTGTGTTGAAGTCTTCGCTTGAAACGTTTGTTACCGAACCTGTAAGGTCGCTCTTCCTTTGAGTTCCATATCCGATAACAACTACATCGCTAAGCATTTGTGTGTCCGGTACAAGTTTTATGTTTATGGTATTCTGGTTGGAGTCCATAACCTGTGTATTATATCCAATATATGAAAACTGGATATTGCTTCCTTTGGGAACTTCAAGTGTGAATTTTCCGTCGAAGTCTGTAATTGTACCGATTGTTGTGCCTACCGCAAGGACACTTGCCCCTATAAGCGGTTCGTTGTTTTCGTCTAAAACTGTACCTGTGATAATTACGTTTCCTGCTTGTTGCGCGAGGACTGCGAAAGTATTTCCGGTCCATATTACCGAGAGTAACAATACTTTCAGAAGAATTTTAATGTTGCCTTTCATATTACGTATTAATTTTTTGTTATCGCAAAAGTAAGGAACATGTTATTAGTTAAGGGAAAAATATTGGACATATGAAGACAGAAATAGGACAAAAAGCACAAATGTCCTATTTCTTGTCCTTTTTATTGCTTATGTTGTTTATTCTGTCTGTCCGTTACCGGCTGAGTATTGTTTTGGCGTTTTGCCGAATATACTTTGGAAACTTTTCGAGAAGTACGAAGGATTTGAATATCCTACCATGTACATAACTTCGGCCACAGAGAACTTCTTTTGCTGTAATAGCATTGCCGCTTTTTTCATCCTTATGGATTTTATATATTCCACTGGTGAAAAGCCTGTCAGTTGCTTTATTTTCCTGTATATTTGTTTGCTTCCTGTTCCTGACAGTTCGGAGAGGGCGTTTACGTTAAGATCGCTGTCGGCTATGTGGTCTTCTATTATTTTTGTTATGTTGATAAGGAACTTTTCATCGGCCGAGGCACTGTTTTCTACCTGTTTTGGTGAGCCTATTTTTTCTATTCTGGCCTGTGCCTCAAATGTCTCTTTCTTATGTATTAGCAACTCAACTTTTCCGGTCAGTATTTCAGCGTCGAAAGGCTTTTGTATGAATGCGTCTATTTGTAGCTTTATACTGTTTCTTATAGTCTCCGAGTCGTCTTTTGCTGAGAGCATGATTATAGGTATGGTGGCTGTTGGCATGTTTTTCTTCAATATTTTACACATCTCCAGCCCGTTCATTACCGGCATCATATAATCGGTTATAATAAGGTCTGGTTTGTTTGTGTTCAGTATTTCCAATGCCTGCTTTCCGTTTTGTGCATATATACATTTATATTTGTCGGATAATATATTTTTAATCAGATTGTAAACATCTTTGTTGTCATCCACTATCAGGATTGTTGGCAAATCTTGTTTGTCTGTTGCATCGTTTTCTTCGCATATTGTTTCATTGTCCGTATTTAATGCCTTGTCAATCGGGAATGTCAGCGAGAAAACCGTTTTCTCTTTGTTGGAGAATACATTTACCGTTCCATTGTGCAGTTCCGTATATGTTTTTACGAGATATAGTCCTATGCCTGTTCCTTCATAGTGTTTCTTTGTAGCCGACGACTGGAAGAATCTCTGGAAAATGTATGCCTGTTCGCTTTCAGGAATACCTATTCCGTTGTCTGAAACTTTTATATTAACTTCTCCTTTTTCGTCATTATAGATTATTCCTACAGATATTTCTCCTCCTGTTGGAGTATATTTCATGGCATTCGACAACAAGTTCCCTATTATCGATTCTAGTTTTATTACATCCATGTCAACAAACAGTTTATCCACATTCGCGGAAAAATTCCATATATGATTTCCTTCCGTTTCTGCGTCTTTCTGTTTTTCATATATCTCATGTATTGAAGATATAAGCTCTATTCTTGAGGTTATAAGTATATGCTCATTATCTTCCACCCTGTTCATTTCTATCAGTTTGTGGATTTTGGCGTTTAGGTTTACTGCATTCTTATAAACTAAGTTCAGCATTTCTTTCTGTTTCGGATCTTTTGTTTCCAGCAGCAGTTTGCTGACAGGTGTAACAATCATTCCTACCGGATTTTTCAGGTCATGCGAAAGGTTCGACATAAATCTTATCTTTTGTCGTGTCTGTTCCAGAATTTTCTTTTTCTCAAGTTTTTCAATGTGAAGCCTGTTTTTTACCACGAAGAAATTTATTATCCAGCATACCAGTCCTATTGCAAGCAATATATACAATACTTTAGCCTCTATTGACAGATATATAGGAGGCAATATTTTTATATTGGCTATTTTGTATTTGATATCGCTGTTTTCCATATGCTTTACATACAATTCAAAATTTCCGTAAGGCATATTGTTATATACAATTATGTTTGAATTGTTGTTTACGTAATGCCATTCCGAGTCAATTCCAGACATCATGTACATGAAACCGTTTCTTTGTGAAGTGTTGTACTGAAAGTCCGAGAACTCAAATTTAAGGTTATTCTCCTTATAGTTGAAAGTAAAATGTTGACTGGCTGTAATGCCTTTTGATATATGGTCATTGTTTACCGACAATGCTGTGAGGTATATCCTGCCGGCATTTCCTGTGTCGTTTATTATTTCTGGCTCGCAGTATCCTATACCGTCATAACTGCCCATATAGACTTTTCTGTTATCTTTATCATAATACAAGCTGCTGAATATTTTTCCGTTGATATTTATCTTTTTCACATCAAGCGTTTCCTTGTTTACATAAAACAGCCCTTTAGCGGATGAAATCCATATGTTACCGTCTATTTCTGCAAGATGAAGTACATTGTTTTCCTTCCACTCTGTTCCTGTTTTTGATATGATTCCGGAATTAGGGTCAATTCTGGAAATACTTTTGTTTGTGCTAATCCATATCATCCCTTTCGAGTCGCATATAAGGAATTCCGGGTATTCGTCATTCTCTGTACATACAGAATAATTATAAATTTTTCCGTTTTCGGAGTCTATTTTCTGTACTTCTTTTGTGTTATACATTACCACCCATGCATTACCTTTCTTGTCTGTTACGGTTTGTTTCACGAACATACTTTTCAGGCCGTTGGCTGTTGTATAGTTCTTGTCAGCTATACATATTCCGGAACTGCATTTACGCAATTTGTTTTTATTCACTACAAATATACCTCCAAGACAACTGCTAATCCATAGATTGTTGTCGTTGTCTTCTGAAATGTAATAAGCCCAGTTTGAGTTGTGTGTGTATGTGGAATCCATTATGGAATAGTGTATAAACTTGCCGAATTTGTCGTCATACCGTTCTATACTGCCGTCAGTAGCAATCCACAGGTCATTTGATTTATCCTCGAATATATGCCGTATTCTGTTGTGCGACAGTTCCGAGTTTTTCTCTCCAACTTTAAACCATCTGCTTTTCTCTATATTGTTTGTTCCTTCCGTCTGTAATAATCCGTCAGTACCTCCAAACCAGTATCTTCCCTTACTATCCTTAAGAATGGTATAAAACATATTACCGTCATTGGTATTGCTTAATTCCCAAACCGGAATGAATGTATATTTATTGCTATTGTCTGTATATGATATACCGTTATCTGTACCGAGCCAGATATTTTGTGCTTTGTCTGTAGTTATGCACCATATAATGTTGTTTGATATAGACTGGCTGTTCCTTGAGTCGTGGATATAGTGCTTTTGTGTCTGTCCATCGGAAGAATATACGTACAGTCCGTTGTCGGTACCTATCAGCAGGTTCTTTTCGGAATCGTAACTCAGAGATTTTATTGAATTTCCGGTAAAATACGGTATTAGTATTGTAGTTCCGTTATTAATGTCATGACGGAACAGATTTCCTTCTGTACCTATCCAGATTATTCCTTTTTCTTTATTTTCTAACAGAACGTTTACGAAGATGTTTTTCCATGTCCTGTCTGTTGGGATATTTATAGAAGTTATGTTGTTGGAGTTGTCTATTTTGCATAATCCGTTGTAAGTGCCTACATACATATTTCCGTCTGCGGCTTTTATTATGGAATATATGGTTTTATGTGGTAATTTGTCTGTAGGAAATTCATATGTCGTCTTTGTTTCTATGTTATAGCGGAACAGTCCGTCCAGGGTTCCTATCCATAGCTCATTTCCGGAGAGTGTGAAACATCTGATGTCTTTAATCTTCTCTTGTCTGTGGTCATAGTACGTCCCTTTGGGGGTATTGTATGAAAAAAGTCCGTTATCTGTTCCTATAAATATTGAGTCAGAATGTATAAGTCCACAATATATTCTGGTTTCATATTTTTCTTTTTCTGTATTATGCTGAAAGAATGAATATCCATCATAGCTGAAAAGTCCTTTATTTGTTCCTGCCCATATCATTCCCAAAGAATCCTGCATTATGCATCCAAAGACTGAGGCGTTTGTGTTTGTATGCATTCTGCTGAACTGCATGTATGACACAACTTGTCCTGAGAGTATAGAAAAATATGATATGAATAGGATTATTATGTATATGGTATTTTTCATTTAGTGTATGGATAGTATAGTTGTTTTATACAAAAATAGGGACTTTTCTTAAAAAACCATTTTAATGTATGTTCTTTTTTTATTTATAATCTCTCTTTTTTGCAGTTCGCCACTATATTCTGTACGTTTGCCACTATTCAAGGTAACGTCTGTTTTTCATCATTATATAATCATTAATTTTGTATCAGACGTGCGACAAGAAGTCGTACAAGTAATTGTTCAGCATGATGTCTGAACCTGTTGTTCCGTCAACAGTAGCCTAAAGAGGCGTGCTTTACGAGTAATTGTTTGGTGCGAAGCCCTCTTGACAATATG
>NZ_JADYTF010000189.1 GCF_021530995.1 Bacteroides caecigallinarum | reverse complement strand
CACGCATGATATAGAAAACTGCTGTTCATAATTGTACGTTTGCTTGTGCTTATTCAAATATACAATTTGTGCAGCGGTTTTCTTCTTTAATAAACTATCACGCGAAATGTCGGATGAACCTAAAATAGCAGAAGGTGTGTTTTATCTGGCAGAATAATATTCTCATATCGGTTATTTCGTGGTACTCCGTTGTGAAACGCAGTACCACATTTATTTTAGAACTCACCCTCAAAATGCTTTGTTTCCTCATGAACCGTCATATTGGTACCTTTCAAATATTTATTTGTAGTAGATACATCAGCATGGCGAGCCTGATCACGAGCAATGACAATACCTTCGGCATTTGCCAAATCACGGATTCCGGAATCTTTCAGCGAATAGAACTGATAACTGTCTGGAAATCTCAGTTTTTCGCGTACCTTGTTAAAGTAATTCCTGTACACTTTTGTGGTGACTTTTTCCTTTGATGGCTTGAACCCTTTACCGAACAGATAATAATCACCGGGGTTCTTGAAAATATTAAGGTCAAGCATTGTCTTAATAAGCTTATCATTAAGACCTACCATGCCATCCTTGCGGTTCTTGCTTATGCTCGAAGCTATAAAGACCTTCTGTTCCTTCAGGTAGATATCAGATAGTTTTATGTTGGTTATTTCGTCCGGTCGTATGAAGGTATAATATGCGAATTGGCATAAGAACAGGAAGTATGGATTCTCTTTCTTGAGATATTTCTTCAGCTTCTGTATGTCTGTAGACGATAGGGCAGACCTTTTCTTCTCATCTTCCTGCAGCATACGAATATT
The DNA here is from genome assembly GCF_021530995.1 of Bacteroides caecigallinarum. Lineage (GTDB taxonomy): Bacteria > Bacteroidota > Bacteroidia > Bacteroidales > Bacteroidaceae > Phocaeicola > Phocaeicola faecigallinarum. Next base: position 2,556 of record NZ_JADYTF010000189.1, on the reverse strand, counting down.
CTCGACCGGATTCTTTACCAGGTACTGCTTTTCCATCATCCAGTTGCAGACTGATGATAACCATGTACGATAGTTATTCCGCGTTCTGGCTGATGAATCACGGTCTAACAACACATAATCAAGAAAGTCTGATATGAAAGACTGGTCAATCTGGTAAGCATAGACTATTGCCGGAATACGTTTGGATGTGTATTCTTCGAATACTCTGAGACGTTTTTCATAATCCTTGATGGTATTCTCCTTTATTGTTCCTGCAGCATACAACTTTTCTAGATATATATGATACCTGCGCATAATATCTATATACGGTGTATATTGCCTGGAGTTCTCTACATCAGCCCACGGGTTCCAGCCGGAACGGAGCTTTATATTAAGGTTTGTGATGATTTCGTTTGCCCGGCGACGACGGTCGGTAACCTTTGGTATTCCATCGAGCATATACTTCTTTCTTTTCATTTTTTGCTCGACAGGATCGTATGACTTGAAGTCAATATACCATGTTTTACCAGTGTGAAGTTTTGGTTCAGTGTACGAAATAATGCTAAAAATCGATGCGCTTTTCTTTCTTGATGAAAACATTTTTTTATTACGTTTTTCGAGTTCGAAAGCGTAATACAGTTTGACATTCAGAAAATTCGTGTCCGACATTTGTCCGACCTCTAAAACAGCAAAAGCTGTAACTTTTTGAGTTACAGCTTTTTACTTCTGCACGGGAAGAGAGGCTCGAACTCCCGACACTCGGTTTTGGAGACCGATGCTCTACCAACTGAGCTATTCCCGTGTTTGCGTGTGCAAAGGTAGTACTTTTTTTCAAACTGACAAGCTTTTCTGGTAAGAAAAATCAATTTTATTTTATACTAAATATGTAATTCGTTGAAAGCCTGAGCATATAGCTCTGATTTTTTTTCCAGCTTTAATGGATATGCTCTGCTTGATGACGGCATACGGTATAGTGAAATAGTCCTGTCATGAAATGATATTTCCGTTTTATTGCCGATTGCAGGCTGACTGACCGAAAAATAATCGCATATTATGTCGGTAGCTTTCTGTCCTGTTGTTATTATGGCTTTGCAGTTTGGTAGCTGTCTTAATAAAGTTTCTATATCCGTAGGCTCTACTACTTCAAGGAATTTGTCCGAAGCATTGTCCTGCAGTCTTATGACGGCTGTTGCTGTATCGTATAGCGCTATGCCTTTATGTGTAAGGAATTTCTCCAGCTTTGCCTTGTCGAATGCCTTTTTGTTTTCGGTAAGGAAATATTCTTTATCGTTGAAGAAAATATAGCCGAAAATTCTCCACATGTCGTTCTGGAGGTTAGGGTAGAAGAAGTCCATGCTCCATCTTTTTCGCTGTGGAGGGAAACTGCCAAGCATAAGTAGCGAGGCGTTAGGGGGCAGGAACGGTTCGAGCGGATGTCGCTCTATTTCTATAGGATTGTTCATGATGATATATAAATTAAGGCGGGGTTGATATTATGGAATACCGACTCCGCCTTAAACTTTTTTATGTAGTTTATGCTTTTGGTTTAGGCTCTTTTTTAGCCAGAAGAACGATGTTGTATACATAGTCGTTCATCCATTCCTGTGAATATCCCAATGCATGTTTGTACTGGCGTATGTTGTGACATGTCTTACGCACACCGTCGTCTTTCCAGTCGGTTTTAGTCAGGATATCGTCAATAGTCTTTTCTGTCATATTGCGGAGCATTTTCTTTAGCAGGCTTGGCATACGGAATTTCCACTGCATAAGATTTCCGATAACCATCATCAGGTCCTGACTGAAGCCCTGGAACATGAACAGATAAGATTTGATGTCGTTTACGTTCTTGCAGTTTTTCTTTACTGAAGCATCTATTTCTTTAAAGAAATTGTCATTGAGTCCATAAATCTCAATAAGCATTTTTTTACAGCGTGATTTTTCCGCTATCCCCAGTTTATTGTTCTGTGTGGGAACTTTAAGTGTACGTTTGAATACTGCCAGGTCTGGAAGGAAGTTTATATTGCTTATACCCATCTGTGCAGCCATAACAGCCTGATAGTAAACTCTGATGAGTGTCATGAAGTCTTCCATTCCACCTACTCTTACAGGTCCTTCAGCATTTTCATCGTTTTTCTTGCCGAATAGTTTTGAAAATATACTCATATATTTAGATGTTATTTGTTTTTTCCGGTTGCAAATATAGTGAAATAAATTGATTTTTAACACTAATGTTTCTAATGTATAACTATATGCGTATATATAAAAAGTACAGCTCATCTTTATTCGATGGCTGTACCTTTATAAAAATTTACTTATCGATAGAATAATATTCTTTCTTTATATCATTTACTTCTCTTTTCAGAGAGGCAAAGTGTCTGTGATTTATGTCATCTTCTGAACTGTATTCCTTTAACTGGTTGTCGATATAGTTCTCAATATCATCAAGATGTTTTTCGGTTCATCCGACATTTCGCGTGATAGTTTATTAAAGAAGAAAACCGCTGCACAAATTGTATATTTGAATAAGCACAAGCAAACGTACAATTATGAACAGCAGTTTTCTATATCATGCGTGGG
>NZ_JADYTF010000188.1 GCF_021530995.1 Bacteroides caecigallinarum | reverse complement strand
ATTGTGGACTGTTATAGTATTCACTCTCGGACTGATAATTTGTATATTGAGTGGTTCAGCAAATATATCAGCAGTTCAATTACATTGGAAAAATTTATCTTTAAGTCTGATAATGTTCATTTTTGGTGCTTTTTATGAGGAAATTCTTATAAGGGGTTATTTGTTGACACGTTTATGTCGCTCTGGTTTGAATATCTGGATAAGTTTAAGTATAACCTCTCTCATTTTTTCTGCTTTACATTTAGCAAATCCCGATATGAGTATCTGTTCAGCTGTTAATCTTTTTTTAGGTGGTTTTTTTGATGGCTGTATTTTTTTATTGACCGGAAGTCTTTGGACGGCTGTAATTTCACATTGTGCATGGAATTGGCTACAAGGTTCCATTTTTGGTTTCAATGTCAGTGGTGGAGAATTTTATCAATCACTTATAACATTAGAATACCCTTCTTACAATTTAATAAATGGTGGATTGTTTGGATTTGAAGGTTCTATTATATGTACGATATTATTACTTCCTTCTGTTTTTGTATTAATAAAACTTGTATCTAAGAATCTTAAGGAAAATGAATGATTTGAAACTGAAGTTTATAATTTCAGGTATCCTGATTGCCGCTATCGGGCTGGTACTGTCGCACACGTATCGCCCGTATGTATATGAGAACCATATCAATGATTTTCATCTGGCAGATGTTATAGGCAGTGTCGTTTGCGTACCTGCTGCGGTACTATGCGCTTATGGCATTGATAGCAGATACTCGATAAAGCAGCAGAAATATTGTTTATGCCATCCTTATACATAGTTTGATAAATCTTTTAGTCTTAGTCTCTTAACCTAAAGATAACATAGCGATAACATAAACTAATTTTCTTTGCGCATACCTTTGCGGCATAAGAACTATAGCAACTCTTGGTTCATTTTTTGCTTATTAGTGTAATTTACGTTTAAAATATAAATTTAGTCTATTGAAAGTATGAAACAAACAAGTGAGTAGTACTCAAATCTATGTTCGACTTTCTCCTCAAAAAGCAAGTAAAGCCTTGATGAAATTGAAGTAAACAAAACCCGTCAGCATCCCGTAAGAACTGCTGGCGGGTCGCTTTATTTACAAGCTCAGAAGAATGTAATATTCAGTAATTCTCTTACTGATAAATCGGTTAAAAACTTCGAGCTACCCTCTTGTTATTTTCCCTGTTTAACAGTTATCACATCATATTCTGACCCAGAATAGACCTCAATATACAGAGTTCGATCCTTGTCTGTTGTATTAGGTGCTGCATATACCTTCAAAACATCATTTTTCAATTCAACATATTCGACCTTCAGCCAATCATACACATTATAAAGTTTACCATCTTCACCACCTTCGATAGAACCATGATTACCTTTGTAGTCCTGAATCTCTGCAAAAACAAAAGATTCGTTACCAATTATAGTTTTTTCACCGCCATTACTTGTGAATGTTATACTTTTGGGAAAACCAAGATCAGTCTCTTCAAACTCGCAAGAAGTTAATACTAAAGACAATACTATCACAAAGAAATATCTCGCCACTTTCATAATATGGTGTTTTGTTATTAATGTACTGATATTATTCTAATTAGTGTATAGCTTATATTGGATGCATCTGCTGGGGGATTTGCTAAATGAGTTTTTTCAACCTCAATGAAATACTCATTACCTTCAACATAAGAAAAACCAATTATACCATCTATAGGAATCACTTCCCAATCTGCATCTTTTCGTTCCTTTATTTTTAGGCCATCCAATGGTTCTGCATCCTCAGGATGTCCCCAAGGACGATACTCTCCTAATTCGGCATCCACATATAAGTTTATTACTTCACTCCAATCCTCAGGAATATCTTTTTCACAACTAATGAATGTAGTAGTGATGCATAACGAAATCAACACCCAATAAAGAGATTTTAATTTCTTCATATTATGAATGATTTTTAATAATTTGCAAATAGAACTATTTATCACGGAACAAATTTATCGAATATAACTAACTCGATATAGTTTTATTACATCGATAATTACATCTTGTTTATTTTTCACTCTCACTTCTATTCTGGTTATTTGAACGCGATGCACTTCCTTTGCCGAAGTTGTATCTAAGGCTAATTTGCATCAATGCGTTATTAACTCTTTGATCTTCCCAAGATGTGAACTTGAAATCTGGTATAGTGATGTCTTTATATGTACGTTTTGATACAAGACTTGTTGGTATTGCAAAGTTAACAGATAATGATAATTTGCCCTTACATAGCGGACTCATTAAACCAAGCATTAAGGTCTCTTCTTGACCATATTCTTCTCCTTGTAATAATGGGTGCTTATCATGTCGCAAGAAATATGCAGCCATAAAATATAGATGCGAGGTCATCTGATATGTTGCCATCGCATCCAAATACCAAGTGCGACCTCTATGCCAAATATTATCAGAGCCTTGCCTTCCATACCACTGGTAATTTGCAGTAAAATTCACTTGGAACTTCTGGCAGATGTTATAGTCACCGCTTAAACCTATGTATTGATGTAGGTATTTACTTCCCACTAAAGTCTCAACAACATAGTCATTCTCCATAAAATACCAAGGAGTTATATCATTAGCAGAATGTTTCAGCATATATGTGAACTCAATGATTTTTGGAACATTAATACGCCATTCCATATAGTGCATAACTCTTTCTTTTAAATCTGGGTTACCTCGATACATTAGAATCTTATTCTTATTATAGGTAACCGTAGATAACTGATCCAAATTAGGATATTCGATATTACAAAAGTAATTACCCGTAACTGACAATTTATTGAGAGCTTGCCAATGTAATTTTGCTGAAGGCATCCAAGAATAACGATTATCAGAGTTTATACCATTATCTCTATGCACAAAAAGCACATTGCCACCAATTGCAAGACTAACTTTTTGATGTGGATTTATCATCAATGAGGCATAGATATCATGACGTTTCTCTAAAGAGCGGAATAATTCTTTGTCTGTATTGGTGTCCTTATTTATATAAGATTTGTCTGTATAAGTATATCCAACGTTACTTGTAAGGATATTATTCCAAATATTGTAAGCGTTGGCATTATATCTCCAATAATCTTTTCTTCCTGAATAATCTAATTGGGTAAGTTTATCTACATTTTCATAAGCTCTGTTTTCGTTAACATTGTAGTAGTTATATGTGAGATCGCTTGTAATAATGAATATATCTGTTATATCACCTCTATAGAACAGACCACTTGTTGAGTTGATATTACGATATATTACTGTCCGCTAAAGACGTGAATTCCCTCCCAACTTGCTGAAATAGATAAGTTGGGAGTTATTTTCATATCAGACAAGCCCCTCTTATGAGCTTATTACCTCCTTAGGTGGTGGTTCTGCTGCC
>NZ_JADYTF010000187.1 GCF_021530995.1 Bacteroides caecigallinarum | reverse complement strand
ACTAAAACCAATATACTAATGAAAGATATAATTATCGAAAGAATTGCCTCATTAAGGCTATTCATGGAAAAGAATGACTTATCAGCATATATAACATTCAGTACTGATCCACATTCTGGCGAATACGTGCCTGCACATTGGGAGTCACGAAAATGGATAACAGGATTCACCGGTTCTGCAGGAACAGCAGTTATCACCAAAGACGATGGAGGTTTATGGACCGACTCAAGATATTTTTTACAAGCCGAGGAACAACTTTCCGGAAGCGGAATTAAACTGTTCAAGGAACGTACAACCGGAACTCCATCAATAAGCGAATGGCTATGCAATGTTCTGAATGAGGGAGATAAAGTAGGATTCGACGGTTATACTACATCCGTAAGTGTCACAAAAGACCTTGAGGAGAATTTATCTATTAAGGGTCTGAAACTGGTTATGACAGAAGATCCATATAAAATGATATGGACAGACAGACCGGAAATCCCCACCCATAAACCATTCATTCTAGACGAAAAATACTCTGGAGAAAATACAGATACAAAACTCTCAAGAATCAGAAGCAAAATTTCATTAAAAGAAAATGAGGCTGTACTCTTATCCTCATTGGACGAAATAGCTTGGACACTCAATATGCGCGGAAACGACATACATTGCAACCCTCTTTTTGTGTCATATCTGCTTATATCGAAAGATTATGCCTCTTTATATATAAATAAGGATAAACTATCAGAAACTATAGAAGCCTACCTAACATCGCACAATATAACCATTAAAGAATATGAAGAGATAGAAAGTGATATAATGTCATGCCACAACCACAATATATGGATGTCACCAACAATAAACTTTGCAATATACAACGCCGCGACAAAACAGAACAATGTCATTCTGAGCAACTCGCCTGTATGCGAATTCAAAGCAATAAAAAACCCAACTGAAATATCTGGTTTCCACAATGCAATGATACGCGACGGTATAGCCATGGTGAAATTTCTTATGTGGCTAGAGAAATCCGTAAAAAATGGAGACCAGACAGAAACAAGTATAGACATGCAGCTATACAAATACCGTTCTGAAATGGAGTATTTCCAAGGAATCAGCTTCGACACAATAGCCGGCTATCAGGAACACGGCGCAATAGTGCATTACGAGGCTACCGAAGAATCCGCTTCAACTCTCAAACCGGAAGGCCTCATACTCCTAGATAGCGGCGCACAATACCTGGACGGCACTACTGACATAACACGTACAATACCGCTCGGTCCTATATCGAATGCCCAAAAGAAAGACTATACTTTAGTGCTCAAAGGATTTATCCAGCTTGCGATGGCGGAATTCCCGGACGGTACATGCGGAACCCAACTTGACGTACTGGCAAGAATTGCAATGTGGAAAGAAGGAGTCAACTACGGACATGGAACAGGACATGGAGTGGGACATTTCCTCAACGTCCATGAAGGACCGCATCAGATAAGAATGAATCACATGCCAGCTATATTAAAGCCGGGAATGACAGTTACAAACGAACCAGGCATATACAGAAGCGGACAATATGGAATACGCACAGAAAACACAATGCTCATAATACCAGGAAAAGAGACAGAATTCGGTACATTCTATAAGTTTGAACAACTCACACTGTGCCCTATATCCAAAGATCCGATAATAAAAGAAATGCTTTCACATGAAGAAATATCATGGTTGAACAATTACCACGCAACTGTTTACGATAAACTTTCGCCATACCTTACAAGTGAAGAAAATGCCTGGCTTAAAGCAATGACCTCACCTATCCAATAGTAAAATCTTTAATAAGAATACAGACTGGCCTAGACACGAAAAAAATATCAAAAAAATATGGGCTGTCATTCGACTTAAAACAACAGTTCATTTTAAGTCAAATGACAGCCCATTTTATTTTAATGTCTGTTTCGTCTGAAACCAATAACAAAATCACAAATTAAAGCGAAGAAAAACAAGAGACCACATCACTTACATTACAAAACTCTAAAAATAAAATTCCGGATTTCTTCTTTCACTGAAATTATCATACAGGAATTTTGTGAACGGTGTATCAAAAACCCTTGCTCCATGAGGACAAACTTTAACACACGCACAACACAACGTGCATTTATCAATATCAGTACATACATTTCCTAATGCATCTAAAGATATCGCGTGAGTAGGACAAGAAGAAATACATAATCCACATGAACAACAATTTTCTGTACTTATTGGAGCTACAGGCTGCTTAGGCTTCACCTCTTTATATGGATAATTTCCCGGAACAAACAGCTCGCCGAAATCAGGGACAGTCACTATTTTATCCATTATTTCTTTTCCAAAATGTTCAGCCATGCTCAAATCATAAAAATCCGGTCTTCCAGCTGCAACAGGCATATTCTCTCTGCTAAAACTATGTTCACCTATGAATGAAGCAGCCGCCGCAACACGGAAGCCACGTTTCATCATCTCATTTTTCAATTCAAGCAGTGCATCATCATAATGTCTGTTTCCATATACCGCCACTATTACACACATAGCCCCGTTTGCATTCAATACTCCTAAACGTTCAAAAAATATCGAAGGGATACGACCTCCATAAACCGGCGACACGAAAACCGTAAGAGAATCATCGGGGAAACTTTCTATATTATTATTCTCCTTAGTAATATCCGATTCACACAAATTATTCACCTTCAATCCATCGCCTATGGCACGAGCAATTTTTCTGGACGTCCCGGTTGGCGAATAATAAATCAGATTTACAGAATTTATAATGTTGTTCATAAATTTATATTTTGAAGATTATCTTATTCAGGTTACAAAAATAAGCAAATAAATATAACCCAATAATAATAGAATATGTTTTTATAAGAATTATCCAATATGCCAACAATATCACCAACACTTTTACATTGGACATTTTACCACCCAGTATATATAAAAAAAGAAGAAGCCGAATTTCAACTTCTTCTTTTGTACCCAGACCCGGTACAAGGCATAGAAATTATAGGAAAATAAAAGAATTTATCTTCCTTATTATCAGTTATTTGTATATTTCTTATTTTCTCCATTTTTGCCATATTTTGCCCATTTTTCGTCATTAAGTACACTTTTAGTACACTTTGAAATTTCATTTTCTTTTGTACCTTTGCAATATCGAAAAACAAAAGAAAATCAATTATTTAGCGTAATCACCCGGTTACGGTATCTAAATCGGGATAAAACCTCTAAGCAATGGCAAAGTTAGAAAATAAAACGAAAGAAAACCCTAAATTGGAGCAAAACAGGTTCATCCGACATTTCGCGTGATGCGGCAATCATGCAGTGCATATAGCCTCAATTCAAAGTATCGTTCATCCCTAAATCCATATGCCGTTCTCTTCATGACCTTTATCTTGTTGTTGATGCCTTCT
>NZ_JADYTF010000186.1 GCF_021530995.1 Bacteroides caecigallinarum | reverse complement strand
GAACAAAAATGTGGGTGGAATGCCTTGGAATTGTATTGAATATGCAGCAAAATTGCAAAATATGTTTTATGACATCTTTTTTTATTTGGTCAATCCAAAAAAACGCCCCATCTTTGTGACGTTATCCTGAAAACAATCTTTTTACCTTAAGAAAAAAAAACTAATACCTATTGAAAACTTGAAAAAGGCTCTTTGTGAAAAGGGCCTTTTTTTATGTTATTACCTGTCAGATTTCATACTAATTGTGTACTTTTGTAGCAAAATATTGATAAAATTATAGTAATATGTCTCAACCATTAGCAGAACGATTGCGTCCAAGGACTTTGGATGATTATATTGGTCAGAAGCATCTTGTTGGTCAGGGAGCTGTCCTTCGGAAGATGATAGATTCCGGACGCATATCTTCCTTTATATTATGGGGGCCTCCGGGAGTTGGAAAAACCACTCTGGCGCAGATAATAGCCAATAGGCTGGAAGTTCCGTTCTATACGCTCAGTGCTGTTACGTCTGGAGTGAAGGATGTTCGTGATGTTATAGAAAGGGCAAGTTCAAACCGTTTTTTCTCTCAGCAGAGTCCTATACTTTTCATAGATGAAATCCATCGTTTCAGCAAGTCACAACAGGATTCGTTACTCGGTGCGGTAGAAAAGGGGGTTGTTACACTGATTGGTGCTACCACTGAAAATCCGTCTTTCGAGGTTATACGTCCGTTACTTTCGCGATGTCAGCTTTATGTACTGAAATCTTTGGAAAAGGAGGATTTGCTGGAACTTCTTCACAAAGCTATAGAGCGTGACAGTATTCTGAAAGAGAGAAACGTGGTATTTAAGGAAACCGATGCTATGCTTAGATATTCTGGCGGTGATGCCCGAAAACTGCTTAATATCCTTGAGTTGGTTGTGGAGGCCGATAGCGATACACCTGTAGAGATAACCGACGAGAAGGTGGTGGAACGTCTTCAGCAGAATCCTCTGGCATACGACAAGGAAGGAGAGATGCATTACGACATAATATCTGCATTCATTAAGTCTATACGCGGAAGTGATCCTGACGGTGCCCTTTATTGGCTTGCGCGTATGGTGGAAGGAGGGGAAGATCCTGCATTTATAGCCAGACGACTGGTAATATCGGCTTCCGAAGATATCGGTCTGGCTAATCCAAATGCCTTGCTTCTGGCTAATGCTGCATTCGATGCGGTGATGAAGATTGGCTGGCCTGAAGGAAGAATTCCTCTTGCCGAAGCTACGGTTTATCTTGCTACAAGTCCGAAAAGCAATTCTGCATACGAGGGTATTAACTCAGCCATAGAACTGGTCCGTCAGACCGGAAATCTTCCGGTCCCGTTGCACTTGAGAAATGCACCGACCAAGCTTATGAAACAGCTTGGCTATGGAAAAGACTACAAGTATGCCCATGCTTATAAGGGAAACTTCGTGGAACAGCAGTTCATGCCGGACGAACTGAAGGATACCAGAATATGGCATCCGCAGAATAACCCGTCGGAATCCAAACTCAGCGATAGGATGATACAGCTGTGGGGAAATCGTTTTAAAGAATAATATGTAATAAATTTTTATTATACTATAAGTGATATGAATATAGTAGTATTGGATGGATTTACCATGAATCCCGGAGATTTATCATGGAGTGAACTGGAGAAATTGGGAACTCTGAAAGTATATGACAGAACATCGCCTGAGCAATTGTTGGAGCGTGCAGCCGATGCTGAAGCAGTACTGACAAACAAGACAGTTATTAATGCTTCATCATTAAGAAATATGCCAAAACTGAAATATGTGGGAGTTCTTGCTACCGGATATAATGTAGTGGATATTGCTGTTGCAAAGGACCTTGGCATAGTGGTGACTAATATACCTGCCTACAGTACAGAATCTGTGGCTCAGATGGTATTTGCGCACATTCTTAATATCACTCACAGTGTAGGAAGCTATGCTCAGGAAGCACATGCCGGAGTATGGAGCAGACAGGCGGATTTCTCATACACCAACAGTCCTCTTATGGAACTTTATGGAAAGAGAATAGGTATTGTCGGATTCGGAAATACAGGTTCTGCTACGGCGCGTATTGCCAAGGCTTTCGGAATGGAAGTTCTGGTATATACCAGTAAATCTCAGTCTGCATTGCCTGAAGGTATGACTAAAGCATGTTCGATGGACGAAATTTTCAGTACCTCCGATATAATAAGCCTTCATTGTCCGCTGAATGATAAAACTGCGGAGATAGTGAACGCGCATAATCTGTCATTGATGAAGGAAACGGCCATACTTATAAACACAGGTCGTGGCGGACTGGTAAATGAGAATGATCTGGCTGAGGCACTGAAGTTACACCGTATAAAGGCTGCGGGTCTTGATGTGATGGTGAACGAACCTCCGCGTGAAGACAATCCTTTGTTGGGATTGGAGAATTGTTTCATCACTCCGCATATAGCCTGGGCAACATACGAGGCACGAGTAAGACTCATGGACCAGGCTGTGAAAAATCTTAAGAGTTTTATTGAAGGAAATGTAATTAATAATGTAGCCAGATAGGAATATGACTAAAGAAGAAAGAATAGAAAAAGCCGTTTCGCTTTTTAAGGAAGGATATAACTGTTCACAGTCTGTAGTGGCTGCCTTTGCCGATATGTACGGATTTACTACAGAACAGGCACTTAAGATGTCATCGGCCTTTGGTGGTGGTATAGGCCGTATGCGTGAAACTTGTGGAGCTGCCTGCGGACTGTTCATGCTGGCAGGTCTTGAAAAAGGAGCTACAGAAGGTTCCGACCGTGAAGGTAAGGCTGCCACATACGCCCTGGTTCAGGAGCTTGCTGCAAAGTTCAGGGAAGAAAATGGTTCTTTGCGATGTGCAGATCTTTTGGGATTATCCAAAAAAGAACCTATAGTTTCTACTCCTGAAGCCCGTACCAGCGCATATTATGCCAAGCGTCCGTGTGCAAAGATGGTCGAAACTGCGGCACGTATATGGGCTGATTATATTTATGGTATGAAAAAATAACATTAAAAAAAGATACTCTTATCAATCGCTATTGATA
>NZ_JADYTF010000185.1 GCF_021530995.1 Bacteroides caecigallinarum | reverse complement strand
GTGTTAACATAAATTCTGCTTGTAAAAAATATTTTTTGCCTAGAAGAAAAAAAATTTCTTCCTGTTATGTGATTTAAAACGCTTGGACGTTTCGGATAAAACGTCAAAACGTTTTTCTTGAAGCTTCCACAAGCCGTTATTTTTATCTGGATTTGTCGTGTTTTTAATATAATTTGTAATATTAAATAGAAAGAATTATATTATATAATGTGAAATTTTGCTTGTGTAATTGGTGGTATAGTGTATTGGTGAATGTTTTGTGTCTTATTGCGTGTTATTTTGTTTTGTATCGTATGTCTTGTGGCTTAAATTTTTATTGATGGATAATATCTTTCTTCTGAATATTTAAACCTTGGAAGGTTAGAAAAGCAAAATGTCAAAATGTAAATTATGTCTTTATTATTGTTTGGTTGTGGATTTCACTTTAATGTATTATTTTTGTTTATACATGTTTGAATGATTAATATAAACGTAACTTTGTAAATCTATCAAAGAAAATTATGGCTAAAAATACAGATAAACAAGCAATTGAAAACATGTCGGATAACTTTCGTGGTTATGCAGCATTACTTCGCAAAATCAAGCAACGGGTACTGATAGCCCAGCAAAGGGCGATTTATGCTGCCAATGAAGAAATGCTCAGGATGTATTGGGATATTGGCGGCATGTTGCAGCAAAGCCAGGATGCAGACGGTTGGGGCAAGAAAACCTTGCAACGGCTGGCAGCGGACTTGAAGAACGATTATTCCGAAATAAAAGGATTTACTGTACGTAACATGCAATATATGGTGCAGTTTTTTAATGAGTATAATCAGGAACTTACGATGATAAAAAGGGCAGTTTCCCCAATTGCGAAATCACTGATTTCGCAATTGGATGAATATAATTTCACCCTACCTGTCAAGCATTTGGATTGGACGCACAATCTTGTATTGATAAAGCAGGTCAAAGATATTCGTGCACGCTATTGGTATATGGTGCAGAGCATTACCAATCACTGGACAACACGCTATCTGCAAGAAGCCATCAAACTTGATGATTATGGCAAGCACGGAGCGTTGGCTAACAATTTCACGGAAACCCTGCCTGTTCCGGAAGCAGATGATGTGAAATCAATGCTCAAAGACCCATATATATTTGATATGCTGACTTTTACAGAGCAATACAATGAGCGTGACGTGGAAATCGGCTTGGTGAAGCATGTGGAGAAATTCCTTGTAGAAATGGGGGCAGGCTTTGCTTTCATGGGACGACAGTATCATATAGAGGTGTCTGGCGATGATTATTATATTGACATATTGATGTATAATACCTTTCTGCACCGCTATTTGGTGATTGAATTGAAAGATACGGAGTTTATACCGGAGTATATCGGCAAACTGAATTTCTACTGCTCTGCCGTAGATGATATTCTTTGCCGAGAGGGGGACAACCGGACTATCGGACTGTTGCTTTGCAAGAGCAAAGACCGTATCAAGGCAGAATATGCATTGCGTGATATTCAGAAGCCTATCGGAATTTCCGATTATGAATTAGGGCAAGCTCTACCGAAAGATTTCCGAGGTAGTTTGCCTACTATTGAAGAAATTGAGAAAGAATTAGAATCTGACATGTGATGAACAGATTTTGATTCTATCATTGTATCGTCTGCGGGAGATAAGATTGGGAATTTAGATCCTATATTTCTGTAGCTTTGCAAATTAATTCCACTAACGGTATGAAAACAGGAAATTTATTCAAAATACTTTTATTAATAATCTTTGCAACGACAATAAATTCAAATTATGAGACTCTTATACCTTTTTATCTTAATCTCTACTTCTTTTATTAGCTGTAAAACATCCAAAAGGAGTGCTGCTGGTATCATAGGAGGTGCAGACGGGCCTACCGGTGTTTATGTGACAAATAATGCTGACCAGGCATTGTCACATAGAGAAAATGGCTGGTATCATGTATTAAGTACAGACAGCTTATCTGTTAAGCCAATCATAACTGTAAAAGATATGGTTGGGTTAAAACTTGAAAAAGACTATTACGGCAAATATGCCATTAGCGGACGAATAAGCAAGCATAAGATCAACAAGTGGGCCGATGAGACTGAAAGTGCAATCGGGAAACAAATTGCATTCGTATATAACGACTCCATCATTTCAGATCCACAGGTTAATGGCAGGATAGAAAGCGGTGCATTCATGATAACGTCCCAAACAGACCAGAAACTGCCTGAAATCTATAAAGGAATAATGAAAGAGAAATCAGACTCGATTGAAGTCATTTTCGATGGCTGGGAAAAAGATTCTCTATACTATGAATTGTCCCCTGAAGAAAGAGATTCTGTAAACATGGGTATAGATTATTGGGAGGCGAAGGCATGGGTAGATATGTCTTCAAAGCCTGATGAGCACTATTGGTACAGCATAGAGGATTCTTCAGAGTATGTAAGACTGGAAAAGGCACTGGAGGATGAGCTTGAGAAAACGGGCTACAGTAGCAAAGCTTCGGACTATATGAAATCTGATGCCTACAAAGCCTACAAACAATACCTGCACGAGAACAAAGACTATATAAACCTGATGTTCCAAGGTTTTCTGTTCAATAATCTGAAGGGACTGCATGGCTATCTGGTTGATGACATAATACAATCCAAGTATTCTTCTGCGCCAAGTATAAGAAGCTATATTGACAAAACAGATAATGTGGATGACGAGAAGTTTGCCGTATATGAATGGCAAAGGAAGGTTTGGTTTCTGATGAACACTACACAAGAAAACAATACAGTAATGTCTGACGACCAGAAAGCAAGGAAAAGAATTGATAAGATGATGGAGAAGGCAAACAGATATAGAGAATCAATTACTGATACTACATATCTACAAACTACTGTCGAAATGTCGTATTCTGCCATAGACGCATTGAATACTGACGGTTATAATGACGATTATATATATAATCAGGTGATATATCTCGCAGCCCTAGACAGAGCAAGAAAATATCTGTCGGAACAGGATGGAAAACTTGTATGCCCATTGTCTTCACACGAAGATATAAATGTACGAAAGGACTTGTATGAGTTTATTATAGATTTATTCCGGCAATGGAATGAAATGCTTGACTCAGGAAACTTCAAAATTATCAAAGACGAAAAAGGGTTACCGATGGTTGTTCATAAAGATTATGGAAATAAATAAGATTATCAATGATATTTTCAAGATAGTTCTGAATATCATCCTTATAACTATAGCGGTTACCTGTTCGGTTCAGATATTTTCAGGTGACTTTACCTCAATTAGCATAATATACCGATTAGTTATAGTGGGCTTGTGCGTATTTACCATATTCAATAAGAAGTACAGGTACGTTGGTGCTTCTTTACTGTTGTTGCTGATATTTATTGCATATATATTTCATTAAAATAACATACTTGGTTGAAGGAAGCCGTTTCTACTTTTCTTAAAAAAAACAAGCATATGAATAACATTTCAAGAACAAAAATTATTAGTTGTATGGCTGTTATTATGCTAATACTTATTATAATAATAAGTTCTTTTTCAATACCTATAGGTATAAGTGCATGCTCTGTTCTCGGTATAATAT
>NZ_JADYTF010000184.1 GCF_021530995.1 Bacteroides caecigallinarum | reverse complement strand
AATTGCAACAGACCAACTTTTCAAGTGGACATCAATTCCTACGTAAATATTTTGTCCACTAAAATCTAATTTGTTACTTTGTACACACTTCATAAGCTATATCGTTATTGGTTAATATTGTTTTTCTACAATATACAAAGTTAACTATAATGGTATAGCTTTTTTAGTGCTATATTATGTTATCCGTCACTTCCGATTTTAAACATAGGAACTATTTTTTAAAAGGTTGCACTTAAACCAAATGAAATAGTCTTTGACAATGGATATGTACATCCATCCCAGTCACCTACTCCTACAGTTTCCGGATCGAACGTCTTACACAAGCTTGTTATAGTAAGCAAATTCTCGGCTGATACAAAGAAACGTAAATTGTTTACATAGAACTTCTTTGTCAAATCAGATGGAAGTGTATAACCTAAAGTCACATTCTTCAGACGACAATATGCAGCATTCTGCAGATATCTGGTCTGTGCCTTACGGTTCTTAGAATCATTCATGGGTCGTGGATAATAACCGTCAACATTAGGTCCCAATCCACTTGTTGTATCTGCAGGTCGGAAATAATCCAGATGAGGCTCGAAATAATTTGTCTGCCAATAACCTACAGCACCCCAAAACATTGTAGAACCATCACTTGGCATATAATCTCGCTTCAATGTTCCCTGGAAGAATACTTTCAAGTCAAAGCCTTTCCATGCAGCGTCGAGATTCAAACCGAAGTTATAACGAGGAGTATTGTTTCCTAAAAGAACTTTATCACCATGATTTGCCAAAGTATTATCTTTTGCACTGATGACACCATCTCCATCAACATCAGCATACATGATATCACCTGCTCCCCAATTAGAACCCATTGAAGACTGATCTACTTTTGCCAAATGTGCATCCATTTCCTCTTGTGTCTTAGCAATTCCTATTGTCTGCCATCCCCAAATATCACCAATTACAGCTCCATCATAATAAGTCTGTCCCAAATCTTTCGATGGGTTAGGGAATTTATCAACAACTACTTTACTGTCAGACAAAGATAATGTAATACCATAACGGAAATCGTTTACCTGATCTCTCCAACTTGCCTGTAATTCCCAACCTTTGGAAGTCATATCCAGATTATTTACGTTAGGAACACCTGTACCTAAAATAGCAGGCAACTCCTGACCTGGACCTACAATATCTTTTGATTTACGCTGGAAATAGTCAAAGTTCACTGTCAATCGGTTATTAAGCATACCCAAATCAAAACCGACATTGAATGTTTCTGTCTTTTCCCAACCTAACAAAGCTGATACCAAAGCCGATTCTGCCGCAGTATTAGGTTTCTGTCCGTTAACGAGCCATCCTCCATTATTCTGACTATACGTAATAGTACGATAGAAAGGATAATAACTTTCTGTATTTTGGTTACCTAACTGTCCCCAAGAAGCACGTAGTTTCATGGTACCAATTAAATCTGTCAAAGATTCAAAGAATTCTTCCTGTGCCACATTCCATCCTACAGAGAATGAAGGGAACCAGTTCCAACGCTTGTTTCTCAAGAATCGTGATGTTCCGTCATAACGGATATTACCTTCAATCAGATAACGTCCTCTGTAATCGTAATTGATACGTCCGAAGAAACCGGCAGTAGCCCATTCAGAATAACCACCTGAAGCTTTTGCGTTTTGTGAGGTTGTATTCAATGTAGGTACACCCGCCATAATGTTATCTTGTGAAGCTTTCAAATCACGAACCGTAAACAATTCACTCTGGAAACCCACCAAAGCCTTCATATTATGACCACTTTCCAAATTCAAAGAGTATTCAGTAAAGATATTTGGATTGAAGAAGTTACTCTTCTTTCCATATTCTGTTACACTTGAAGTTGTATTGGCTATTGCATAAGGATTACCTGCCACATCATAGGCATAAACAGTCTGATAATCTGTGTGTTCAAAATATGTATTGATACGATAGTTAAGTTCTACGGTAGTCTTCCAGTTCTTGATAGGCTCAATCAAGAACTGTAATTGTTGTGCCAAGATATCTTCCTGGGTTTTATATCGTCCACCTGTTTCCAATTGATAGATTTTTGATTCTGCAGTATAATATCCATTTGGATCCACCAAAGGAATTACCGGCCAGTAACGACAAACGTCGAAATAAAACACATTTGACTTATTGCTACCTGCACTGGCAAACGAAGGAGAATCGTAGTCTATACGATTAAAACGTACGCTATAGCCCACCTTCAACCATTTTGCCAAATCTGCATTTATTTTGGCTGTCAATGAATAACGTTTCTTTCCATCATCACCATATTTCAACAATCCACCCTGATCAAGATAGTTGGCAGACAAATAATACTGCATAACATCAGTACCTCCATTAGCACTTAAAGAATGTTCGTGAGTAAAGCTGCTGCCAAACAATGCATGCAACCAGTCTGTGTTTGCAGCCGGCATCAAATCTTCACGGTTCGGGTCATCAAATGCATTCCAACGTCCATTTGAATATGGCCACATGTATTCATTACTCTTACCTGTTTGATAATCCTTGATTTGCTGCAACTTCTTAGCACTATACATAGGAGCTTCACCATTATTTGCCATCTGGTCATTGATTGCCAATGCAAAACTGTATGAATCTGCCATGTGAGGCATGTTCAATGGCGAATTGAAACGGAAGTTATTGTTATAATTGATGTTCGGTTTACCGCTCTTTCCTTTTTTGGTTGTAATCAAAATCACACCACCAGGAGCACGAGAACCATAGATAGATGATGCAGCAGCATCCTTCAAAACAGAGATATTTTCAATATCTTGTGGATTGATGGCATTAATATCGCCTTCCATACCGTCAATAAGAACCAACGGAGTCAATGCGGAACCATAATTACCGATTTTTCCAGTACCGCGGATATTGAAACTCTTGTTTCCCTTCAAAGATCCACCATCACTACTGGTAGAAATATTCATACCAGGAACTACACCTTGCAAAGCTTCTACCGTAGAACTTACAGGACGTGCCGCAATTTCTTTTGCACCGACAGAAGATACAGCTCCGGTCAGGTTAGCCTTTTTCTGAGTACCGAATGCAACTACGACCACTTCTTCCAAGGCTTGTGAGTCATCTAGCAAGGTAACATTTATAGGCTGACCGTTCCAGACCACTTCTACAGTTTTGTAACCTACAAAAGAAATCTGAATTACACTGCCTTTTTCCACATTAGACAAAGAGAAATCTCCGTCCAGACCTGTAATAGTACCAATAGTAGTACCTTTTACCAAAACCGAAGCGCCGATAACAGTTTCACCGGTAGCATCTTTAACTACACCGGTACATGTTGATTCCTGCTGTACACTTTGGATGTTACCCACGTCAGGTACAGCTATCGCATAAACTGTTCCTGTAGAGGAAATTCCTGTCAGAGCCAACAATGTTCCGACCAATTTAGTTTTTTTCAACATAGCTATTATATTTAAAATTAAAAATGTGTGATAATTCCTTTAATTGTCAGAAATTTTCTTATTCAATGTTTATATTATAAGGTTAACATAAATGTTTTTAGGTCTACAACATTTCTAAATCATAAATGAAATTTACGGTATATCGAATTAAAATAAAAATGTAACTTAAATATTTTCTTCTCTGAAAAACTTCAGATATTTTTTCAACTTTACATTTATGCGATATTTGTTTGGGGCAAATATATAAAATAAATCAATACTACATCAAAAAAAAAAATGAAAATATATTACCAAAAAAGAATATTTTTTACTTTATAC
>NZ_JADYTF010000183.1 GCF_021530995.1 Bacteroides caecigallinarum | reverse complement strand
GTTATACCGTTCGTACCAATTTAACAAAAATGAAATAGTATTTAAAACAAGTCATCTGTTAGAGAATGCTATTGATGCTGAAACATTTTCCAGATTAAGTTCTTTACCACAAGGAACAATGGTTAAAAGTAGGCCTCAAAGTGATAGCGGAAAAGATATACCGGAATTTGCTTATATGCAAGAATCATTAGAAGAACTTGGAAAACCTATTTCTTTGAATACAATAGCAAAATATTATAAACAGATTCTAGAAGAAGAAAATATTAATAATCGCTTTTGTCTATATCTATTAAAAGGGGATAGTATTATACAAAATAAAGGGAACGCACATTATTCATTTTTTTATATCGAAACACAGAAAATTCCTATTAGGAGTGACTTCTCATATGTTATTAAAGCCAAAATTATTAATCCAAATAAATTCTTTTTTCAAAAAATGGGGATACTCTTAGTTTCCACAACTATACTTCTCATTTTTGTTGTATTCTGCATAATCTATCAAGTAAGGATAATATCAAAAATGAATAAAATCTCCCAAATCCGTGAGGACTTCTCATACGCCATGGTACATGACATGAAAACACCTCTAAGTACTATTATGATGGTGCAGGATATGCTGAAAAGCGGAAGACTGGAAGGCAAACCGGAGATAAAGAACAAATACATGAACATAGCGGAAAGCGAAACAGACCATCTGTTTGCTCTCACCAACAAGATACTTACAATTTCCAAACTGGAGAACCATAAACTGGAGATGAACAGAACGGAAGTTGAGCTTACACCGATAATAGAGAAACTGACTGAGAAATTCAAGGCCAAAGCACAGAAACCTGTAAACTTTATAATCAGCTTGCAGACCAAAACAGCTTATGCAGACAACGATTATCTGGGTGAAGTAATAAGTAATCTGATTGACAATGCCATCAAATACTCAAAGGAGAGTGTGGAAATAAACATCACGGCTGAAGAAAGCGAACGCTACACCATCCTGAAAGTACGCGACAATGGTCTGGGTATATCAGAAGCCGACCAGAAAGTCATTTTCCAGAAGTATGAACGCGCAGCGGCGGCAAAGCGCAGCCGCAAGAACGGAGCTTCAGGCTTCGGACTGGGCCTGAACTTTGTTGACCAGGTGATAAAGGCGCATGAGGGACGAATATTCGTCAACAGCACAGAAGGAGAATTTACGGAATTTACCATCTATCTCCCGCTTGAAACTCCAAAAAACATACACAATCGGTAAAACACAAGGCTGCTTATTATTATTGCAATAACATCATACACATCGAAAGCACCATGTATATCCATAAAAATCTCTGATATCCAGTACAAACCATGCAGAATATCAGAGATTATAGAGTTAAACTTTTAAGAGAGAATTGAAGGCTCTTGATATCCTCCTTCGATTATTTAACCTGAGAGAGATCTTCATTTAATATTCGCTCCAATTGTGGTGCTAATGGTGTTATTATTGTATTATCCATATTCCACTCAACCAGAGGTTTGTTTGATTTTGACTTCAATGCTTTTTTGTACTGTTTCATTTCGTCTTTTGTAATATAATTGTGTTCCAGAACATACAGTTCATCAAAGATTTCAATCATCTGTTCTTTGGAATCTTTCTTGTGGCTAAAGAATAACTTTCTATAGCTCTTTCTGTTTATTAAATCCATATAGGACTGATATTCTGAATTATAGATGTAATTCTCCGTCTGATAAAAGTTTTCGAGGCGTGTTGTGTAACCAAAAAGTGTTTTAGGCTTTTTCCCTTTTGTTGCAAGAACATCATATTCCACTCGTAATACTTTCTGTATAGTATCTATCCTTATTGCACCTCCAACTGTTTCATTTAACAGAAGTCGACTGTCTATACTATCAGTATTATATTTCCAGCCTTCTTTTTTCAGTGTTTCCATTAAAGTGAGTCCGTCCAGATTTGGAGTATAAATGTATTTATCCACAAGAGTGTTTGCCCTTTCCTTATCCTTATCAATCAATGAATCGTTCTGGAAGTTACGAATCTCTATAACAAGTTTTTCTGCATCTTTATGTTTTGTATCAATAAAGAAATCCAGGTATCCATCCCTGAAATATTTCATACAGGAATCATTCAATTGATAGCTTCTGAAGTAAGTCCTAAGATGAATATATTCTCTATTCTTCGCTGTAACTGTTACAGCATCCAGCTGATATTCGATAGGAGTTAGATAAATAGGAGTATCTTTCTTAAAAAGAGAGGATTTGACACTCTTAGGGTTGTACGCGATATGCTGAATAGTAACATTTTCATCGTTCAAGTCCTGAGGCAAGTTGCCCTCAATATCAGTCGTACCCACAACTGCTCCCTTATTGTTTAAAATCTGTGCATAAGATATACATTGACCGGTAGTTTTGTCAAGCAAGACAGCCTGCCCTGAAACATTAAGACTCACAAAGAGTAATAAAATGGTAAAGATCTTGAAGGCTCTCATTGAAATGGTCAATTATACTTTCATAAAAAGTGCTTTTATAGCTATATGAAGCTATTTTTTATTGCGATTTATTGCTCAAGAAGGTTGCTATATCTTCTGCTTCTGGCATTTGAAGTATTTGACGGATAGTGCTCTTACGTTGGTAAATTGTGCGAACGGATTGCTGTGTTACAACACCAATTTCTTTTGTAGTGAAATTCGCTTTTAAGAGGGTACATAACTGTATCTCTTTCTCATTAAGAACTGCACCATACTTTTTTATTAGTGAAGTATAGAAGCCATCGTAAATATAATCAATAATCTGAAAAAGATCATTCCAATTCAATAATGTGTCCACATCCACCTCTTTGCTCGCAATTTTTTTCATTTTTTTGAGCAGTTCCAAATTGGCAGAAGTTGGGTTTGATGTGGCTATTTTTATTACACCTAATTGCTGCAATAGAATCTTCTTGAAGAAGCGGTCATTTTTATTACTATCACCTGATTCCGATGATTCAGACAATAGTTTTCGTAGTGCGTCTATTTCTTCTTCCCTTTCTAAAAACTTGTTTTTTCTATTCCGTAGCCATAATAGCAAACTGGCAATCGTAAGAGTCAAAATAAATGTTATAACTAAGAATAGCATTTGATCCTTTTGCCTTTGAATGGTTATCTGCATATTTTTTTCTGCAAGATTCCTGTTAGCTTCTCTCTTGGCTTCTGTAATATCTCGGTTCTTGGATGCATTTCCTTGCAAAGTATTTCCGAAATGTGCCCACTCCATTACACTGATACGATTGTTTATGGCATAATCAAGGATGCTTTTCAACTGTTGCATATAAGTAGATATTGCCAAATTGCTGTAGAAATATTCATCTGCATTTTCCTCAGCTGAAAGAATGTATTGCTCGGCCTTGTTAAAGCGACCTAACAATATATTATATCGAGCAAGAGACAAATATGCTTTAGCAACATACCAGTTGTCCTTACCTATAAAATAATTCAAGACCTGTGTTTGAATTTCAATGGCTCTTTCTTGTTTACCATACTCACTAAGAGCATCCGCATGATTTGGAAGCGTTTTCTCAAAATACAAAACGGAATCTTCTGGCGTTTTTATATATTGAGGGAGCTCATCATATAAGCGCTCACATTCTTTCTGATTCCCAAGAAAGAAGTTCAGTACAGCCATTCCATGATAATTCCGAAATGTTCGTTCTGCATCATCTTCCATAATCTTGCATAGATAAGCATGCGATGTTTTATAATTATTGTCTTTATAAGCCAAGTCAAACAAAGCATATAATGCATCTTTATTTGTATTAGCTAATGGTTCCAATAGATTATATGATTTTTCCGTCTCATCATTCCACCAATAATGATATGCAGTTAGAATGGTTGCTTGCAATAATCTTGTAGAATCAACAGGCTCTAATGTTTGGTAATATTTCAAAGCCTCTCTGAGTAAAACATCTTCACTTAGTGATTCTCCTTGGTGATGACGCACTTCTGCTACATCCAATATCTGCTCATAGTTGATATCGGTTTGCCGATTTGTGCAACCAGCTAAAATTACAATGAGTATAAATATATAGATTCTCATAAAGCCAATTTTTCTGCAAAGTTACGACTATTTTTTCTGTTCTTAATCTGTTTGCACCCCTAATA
>NZ_JADYTF010000182.1 GCF_021530995.1 Bacteroides caecigallinarum | reverse complement strand
AGATGATTATGAGCCGATTTAATTTTATGAGAATTAAATTTAGAATTATCGGAGCTGTATGCGGTGAAAGTCGCACGTACAGTTCTTAATGGGGAAAGCGGCAGCAATGCCGCCGACCTACATAACATTTGTGAATGATAAACTTATTTCGACTACAGTTAAAACTATTACAGTTATGAGATATTTGAATCCTAAAGCGGACCTGACATTCAAGAAAGTGTTTGGCGAACATCCTGATCTGGTACGCAGCCTGCTGAATGCACTGCTGCCGTTCGAGACTCCTGAAGAGGAGATAAGTGAAGTGGAGTATCTGCCCGCAGAGCTGGTGCCGGACACTCCGCTGAAGAAAAACAGTATAGTGGACGTGAGGTGCAAGGACAGAAGAGGAAGGCAGTTCATAGTGGAGATGCAGATGCTGTGGTCGCCGGCATTCATGCAGAGGGTGCTGTTCAACGCTTCGAAGGCATACGTGAGGCAACTTAACGGCAAGGAGAAGTATGAGCTGCTGCAGCCGGTTTATTCGCTGAACCTGGTGAACGATGTGTTCGAACCGGAAATGGAGAGCTATTATCACGACTACAGGATTGTGTGCATGGAAAAGACCGACAGGGTGATTGACGGACTGAGGTTCGTGTTCGTGGAACTTCCGAAATTCAAACCGCAGACTTTCAGCCAGAAGAAGATGCACGTGCTATGGCTGAGGTATCTTACGGAGATAGACGAGAATACGCGGGAAATCCCTCAGGAGCTGATGGACAATCCGGAAATAAAGAAGGCCGTGACACAAATCCAGGAATCGGCTTTCAGCGATGCGCAACTGCTGGGATATGATGATTTCTGGGATGCCGTAAGGGTGGAGAAGACCATAGTAAGTGATGCGGAAAGAAAAGGCATGGCGCAGGGAATTGAAAAAGGCATGGCGCAGGGAATTGAAAAAGGCATGGCGCAGGGAATTGAAAAAGGCATGGCACAGGGAATTGAAAAAGGCATGGCGCAGGGAATTGAAATAACTGAAGCGAAATGGCGTGAAGAAAAAAACGCAATAGTACGTAACCTGAAGTCATTGGGACTGACTACAGAACAGATTCAGGCTGCTACAGGACTTACAGCAGAAGAGATAGAGGGACTGTAGATAACCCATACCTAAAGCTGCCGAATATTTATATTTCCTGATACAGGAGGATAAAGAGGAACGCTGCAAAACGAGACGGTGATACCTTTGTGACGTAATCGGAAAGGGATCCCAAAAGTTTCGGATTGCAGCGTTTATTTTTTTATCTGGTATTAATCTTTAAAAAAAAGAAAGGAAATTTTTATGGACAAGTATTTGACTTATTCGGTAGTGGAACGTAAAGACCCGCAGAACCCTGAAGTGGCAGGTAAATTTTATGCACAGGCTCAGGCAAGAGGTGAGGCGGGAATCAGGGAACTCTCGCAGAGAATTCAACAGACGTGTACGGTGACACGCGCGGACGTGATGGCGGTGCTCATAGCTCTGGAGGACGTGGTGGCGGATTCGCTGGCTAACGGCGAGATAGTTCGTCTGGGTGAGCTCGGCTCGCTACAGGTGAGCCTTAGCAGTGAGGGTACAGTTTCGGAAGACGAGTTTCATGACGGCATGATAAAGAAGGGGAAAATTCTCTTCAGGGGCGGAGAGACGCTGACCAACATGCTCACCTCACTGAAATTCCAGAAGGTGGAACAGAAGTACAAGAAGGAGGACGCTGAACCTCTGCCTTAACCTTGTCAACTCATTAACTTAAAAGCTCAAAAACCATGTTGAAAGTAAGAAAAATAATTGTGAGAATCCTGAAATGCCTTATCTGTATTTTTACAGGGGGCTTCAGAGATAAAGGGAAGGGAGGAGGTAATGAAGCGGCATGTTGACACGATTATCATCCACTGCTCGGCTACGCCTGAGGGCAAGAGGCTCGAACCTGCTGCTATGGTCAAGATGCACCGTAAGCGCGGTTTCAACGGATGCGGGTATCATTTTTATATCCGTCGTACGGGAGAGATATGCGATATGCGTCCGGTGGAGCGAATAGGCGCGCACTGCCGCGGACACAACGAGGGCAGCATAGGCATCTGCTACGAGGGCGGTCTGGACATCAAGGGCAACCCCAAGGACACACGCACCGCGGAACAGAAGCACGCCATGAAATGGCTGATAGAGACACTGAAGAAGGAGTTCCCCATCAGAGTGATAGCAGGGCACAGGGATTTCAGCCCTGACCTGAACGGCAAAGGGACGGTAGAACCCGAAGAATGGATCAAGGAATGTCCGTGCTTCGATGTGAAAGCGGAATTCTGATTGTTCCCTCATGCCACGGTGAATACACGGGCATGGGGGAATTCTGTGTCTGTAGGGTTGGTGTTTCGGAAACTTTTACGTAATTTTGTATCTGAAGCCTAACTTCTTAACTTCATAACTTCTTTAACTTCTAAAAAAATGCTTAAAAAGAGAGATTCAGACTTTGGAGAATTGGAAGGAGCTGAAATAGACGGCAGTCTGCTGGAAAGTAACGATACTGCATCGAAAAATCTTATTCCGGTGATTTATCAGAGCGGGTATCTGACGATTAAAGATTACGATAAGAAATCGAATATCTACAAGCTGGGGTTCCCGAACAAGCATGTGAAGAATGCCTTCATGACATTGATGAAATATATTTAGATATTATGTGACGGAAGGAAGCTGGTGAAAGTGGGTGTGAACTTCAGCTATGAGAAGAGGAATGTGGAGAGGTGGATTGTGAAGTAATAAAAGGGAACCTTTCCGTTTTTTTATAGCAGATCTTTGTTTTTAGTTATAATGTACTACCTTTGTGATGATTTAATATAAATTCAATCATGGATAAAGATATTCTATATCAGGAAGGACTGAAAATAGCCCAACAAAAAGGTTATACAGGAGATTTTGCTTTGGGCTTTGCAGAAGGATATGTCATTGGGTTTGAAGAAGGTCGTCTTCAAGTAAAAAATGAAATAGCTGCAAGACTCAAAGAAATGGGTTATGATGAAGAATTTATCTCAAGGAGTACAGGATTGACCATAGAGGAGATTTAATCACCTCTTGACCTTTAGAAGGGTAAAATTTCAAAGGATTATCTTCTCCCTGATAGAAATCCAATACCTTTCTGTCATGTTTTTATAAACCGGAATGTTAAAACATAATATTTACTTACTGACATTTTTATTTTATCGGCTGAAAAAAGGAAGATAAAATTGTTGTGGCTAAAATAGAAAGTTTACATTATATGAAAAGTAAATATAAGCGCAAGAGTTTCCTCATCAATATTCTAAAGAATAGAGCAGAAAAGATTAGAGAAACAAGAGGAAGTCAAATGGTAAATCAGGGAAAAAGGCTTGGCATTATTCACTATCTCAAATTAAAAAAGATTTTTCCGGCTATCAACATGTGTGGGCTCCTCCTTATTTTTCTTTAGTAGAAAATGAAAAACAAGTATTGAATTTTCTTGCTAAGCTAAAACTATGTCTTGATAACAAACAAAAAGTATTGGTACATTTAGAAAGAGTAACTCGCATGTCTACAGATGCAATTGTTGTTTTGTTGTCGAGTATGGTTAAATTTAAATCAATGCATATAGACTTTAATGGTACTCATCCTTTCAATAAACGAGTAAAAAACACACTCATAAAATCAGGATTCTTCAAATATTTATATAGTCAGTATAAAAAGGAGGAAAACTATGAATTTAACAGAAAGGATAGCAAAATCTATACGCATGGAAGTAAAACTGTAGCATCCACATTAGCTGATAGACTTATTGAAAGTGCCAGCAACTCGTTATGGGGAGAACCAAGAAGGTGCCAAGGGGCTCAAAAAACATTAGTAGAACTGATGCACAACACTTATGATCATGCCAGTTTACAAAAAGGTGAAAGGCATTGGTGGCTATCTGTGGAGCATAACAAAAAAGAGAAATGTGTGGCATTTTCTTTTATTGATTTTGGTATGGGCATATATAATAGTTTGGAAAATAAGGTTCATCCGACATTTCGCGTGATGCGGCAATCATGGAGTGCATATAACCTTAGCTCAAAGTATCGTTCATCCCTAAATCCGTATGCCGCTCTCTTCAAGACCTTTATCTTGTTGTTGA
>NZ_JADYTF010000181.1 GCF_021530995.1 Bacteroides caecigallinarum | reverse complement strand
ATATAAAATTGATAAATGTATTATAGCATCGGTCATTACATTAAGTAATACAATAAAAAGACAACTATCAGGCGTTGATTTTCCGGTATTGGAATTAACACATGAAACTCCGGTACCTATTATTAATAAATATAGAACCCCTTCCACGTTAGGGATGGACAGATTGGCTGCTGTTGTTGGTGCAAATTACCTTATGCCTGATAGAGACATATTAGTAATTGATGCAGGAACTGCTTTGACTTTTGAATTTATAGATGCCAATGCGACATATTGGGGTGGTAATATATCACCGGGTATTTATACCAGATTCAAATCGTTAAGTGCATGTTGTGACAAATTGCCATTGATAGAAAAAGGTGGAGAACTTCCAGATATAGGATATAATACTGAAACTGCTATCAGAGCAGGTGTTATAAAAGGCATAGAATTTGAGATAAAAGGATATATCTCAGAAATGCAGAAAAAATATCCCGACCTTTTAGTTTTTTTAACTGGCGGAGATAAATTTTCTTTTGATACAAAATTAAAAAGTATCATCTTTGCAGATAGATTTTTAGTTTTAAAAGGTTTAAATAGAATATTAAATTATAATGTTAAGTAAAAAGGTTCTTATTAGTGCTATATTTACAACTGCATCAATATATGCAGTTGCTCAATCCAGCACTAATTCTCCATATACAAGATTCGGATTTGGGGACTTGTCAGACCAAGTCTTCACTAGTAATGCTGCAATGGGAGGAGTAGGACATGCCCTTCGTTCCAACAAGCATATCAACACCATGAATCCGGCATCTTATACGTCTGTAGATTCACTCTCTTTCATGTTTGATATAGGCTTTAGTTTGAAAAGTTCAAACTATGAGGAAAACAATATAAAATCAAATGCCAGAAATTCAAGTTTTGACTATTTGGCAATGCAATTCCGTCTTCACCCAAGAATTGGAATGGTAATCGGATTTACTCCTTTTTCAACCGTAGGATATAATTTCAGTTCAAGCGGGAATGTACCCAATAGCAATAATGTAAGCGTGACAAATACATATTATGGAGATGGAGGAACTAATACCGTTTTTGCAGGATTAGGATTTAAAGTTCTCAAGAATTTATCTATTGGAGCAAACATCGGTTATTTATACGGAAATCAGGAATATAGTACAACGGCTACATTAAGCAATGGAGGTGATTATACTATAAACTATAGAAATTTAAACGTAAAAAGCTACAAATTAGACATTGGTTTGCAGTATACACAACCATTAAATAAGAACCAAAACATTACTTTAGGATTGACATACGGGTTAGGACACCAATTAAATACAACAGAAGTAATCGGTACACAAGTAACAGACGGTAGCAGTTATTCCTCCACCAATGAAAAGACATATTATGATGGATATGGAATACCATCAACATACGGTATTGGACTTTCATATCAATATAAAAACAATCTTACTGTATGTGTAGACTACACTCGACAGGAATGGTCTAAAGTGAAACCATCCGATGTTTCCGGAATGTATAATGATAGAAATAAGATTGCAGCAGGCTTTGAATACATTCCAAACACTTTAGGAAGAAATTTTCTTGAAAGGATTTCTTACAGAGCCGGAGTATATTATACTTCCCCTTATATCAAAATACCTAATGATATTAGTGGAACATCTTACTCCGATGGCGCAAAAGAGATTGGAGTGAGTGCCGGATTCGGTTTTCCACTGACTCTTTTCCAGCGCAAAACAGTACTGAGTATAACAGGACAATACATAAACCTTTCACCAAGTAATAAAAATCTGATGTCAGAAAACAGATTTGTTCTTAAGATAGGTTTAACACTGAATGAACCATGGTTCATGAAATGGAGAGTTAATTAATTAGTACACAATAAACAATTAAATTAATATACGATGAGAATGAAGATGTTTACAATGCTGTGTGCCCTAACCTTAGGTACTACAGCTTCTTTTGCTCAAAAAGGAGTAGAAGATGGTTCTAGATTTGGACATGGAGAAGATAGTATCCGTTGTCTTCAGAACATCAGTATTTATACTGAATATGTAAAAACTGACAATTTCAAGGATGCATACAAACCTTGGAAAGCAGTATTCACAGAAGCTCCATTTGCACAGGTAGGTACATACACAAATGGTGCAAAGATTCTTCGTGGACTTATACAAAGTACTAAAGATGCAGCACAGCAGAAAGCATACCTCGATGAACTGATGGCTGTACATGATCAGCGTATCAAATACCTTGATCAACTTAACAAATTAGTTAGAAGCAAATCTACTGAGGGTTCTATCATCGGTATGAAAGTTCATGATTACATTGTATTCTCAGGAAAGAATATCGATGTAAATAAAGCATATGAGTGGGCAAAACAGGCTATAGACATGGAAAAAGAGAAATCTGATTATTTCATGTTCCTTGACATGATGGATGTGTCTTCACGTAAACTTAAAGCTGATGAAAGTCATAAAGAGCAGTTCATTCAGGATTACCTGACAGTTTCTGCTTATGCCGACGCAGCATTTAAAGCTGAAAAGAAAGAAAAAATGAAAGAATTGCTTAAGACAACAAAAGATAATGTTGACGCATATTTCATAAACAGTGGTGCTGCTTCTTGCGAAAACCTTCAGGCAATCTATGGTCCTAAAGTTGCACAAAACAAAACAAACCTTGAATATCTGAAGCAGGTTATAACAGTTATGCAATTATTGAAATGTACAGAAGAAGAAGCTTACTTCGAAGCATCTGAAGCTGCACACGCAATTGAACCAACTGCAGCTACAGCCGCAGGTTGTGGATATATGTATTACAAGAAAGGTGATCTTGACAAGAGTATAGGTTACTTCGATCAAGCAATCGAACTAGAACAGGATCCTATGAAAAAAGCAGAATACTGCTACAATGCAGGTGTAATACTTTTCAGCAAGAAACAATTAAGCCGTGCAAAACAATATTGCAATAAAGCTATCTCATTCAACAATAACTACGGTGATGCTTACATTCTTATAGCTCAAATGTATGCTTCTAGTCCAAACTGGAGTGACGAAGCCGCTCTTAACAAATGTACTTTCTTCGCAGTTATCGACAAATTACAGCGTGCAAAGAGTGTAGATCCAAGTGTTGCAGAAAAAGCTAACGAACTTATCAGAACATATTCTGCTTACACTCCGAAAGACGAAGATTTGTTCTTCCTTGGTTTGAGCAAAGGTCACACTGTAACTATCGGTGGATGGATAGGCGAAACAACAACAATCAGATAATAATATATGTCATATAGACACAGTATTTTCAACATTAGAAATTATATAAGCATAACAGTTGCCGTTTGGGCAACTGTTATGTTTCTTTTTTTTCCTTCATGCGGAGGAAAAGAAAAGAAACTGGCTGAAGCAATTGACGAAAATGACTCATTACCGGATATGCATAGTACCGGTATTGTTTCTTATGTTTCAGATTCAGGTATGATAAGATATAAAATAGTCACAGACGAATGGCTCGTGTTCAGTAAAAAAAATCCACCATACTGGGCATTCGAGAAAGGTCTATATCTAGAAAAATTCGACACTCTGTTCAGAGTTGATGCCAGCATCAAAGCAGACACAGCCTATTATCATGAAAAAAAAGAGATATGGGAACTAAGAGGTAATGTACACATCCAAAACCAATTAGGCGATAAATTTGATACAGAACTTCTGTTTTGGGATCAGGCAAAGGAACGTATATATTCTGACAAATACATAAAGATAGAACAAGAAGACAAGATTCTCACTGGTTACGGTTTTGATTCTAATCAGGAAATGACAGAATATGAAATATTTACTCCAACAGGAATTTTCACAGTAGAAGATACAGCCCCAACTGATACTGTAAACACTCAGTATAACAACAAATAAAATCTCCCAAACTACACCGCTAGTTTTGTCCTAATTAATATAAATGAGTAATGGGTATAATTATTGAATTAATTATAACAATGGCATTTTCTGCATTCTTTTCAGGAATGGAGATAGCTTTTGTATCATCAAACAAGCTTAGATTTGAAATGGAGAAATCAAATAATTTCTCCACAAAAATACTAACCATATTCTATCGAAATCCTAATAATTTTATTTCTACCATGTTAGTAGGAAATAATAT
>NZ_JADYTF010000180.1 GCF_021530995.1 Bacteroides caecigallinarum | reverse complement strand
GGTCTGCGGTATATTTTTCTATATCGTTGTATATCTTTAGTTTTCTACATCAAACCACAACTAGTAATATTGTTTTCTTGTATGCAAATATGTTGTATATCTTTAGTTTTCTACATCAAACCACAACTACGTCACTATCAATATCGGGAACTTGGAGTTGTATATCTTTAGTTTTCTACATCAAACCACAACAACGTCTGTACCAGGACACATAGATGCAACGTTGTATATCTTTAGTTTTCTACATCAAACCACAACTCTGTTCTTTTTGTATCTTCTTCAGATTGAGTTGTATATCTTTAGTTTTCTACATCAAACCACAACCAAAAGCTACTCCTAATTTCTTCTTGGTGAGTTGTATATCTTTAGTTTTCTACATCAAACCACAACTCGGAAATGCGTGCCCTCGGTTGTCAGGTGGTTGTATATCTTTAGTTTTCTACATCAAACCACAACTCAGAATATTTTTGAGCAACGGCGACGATTGTTGTATATCTTTAGTTTTCTACATCAAACCACAACATTACTTAATATTTAAAATTATGAAAGTAAGTTGTATATCTTTAGTTTTCTACATCAAACCACAACATATACGAAACATTGAATTTAGAAGCGGCGTTGTATATCTTTAGTTTTCTACATCAAACCACAACTGGCAGGAAAAGCAGCAGAAAGGAAAGGAGTTGTATATCTTTAGTTTTCTACATCAAACCACAACCGCTATCTTTTCAGTCCTGCCCGTATCCGGTTGTATATCTTTAGTTTTCTACATCAAACCACAACACAGTGAATAGGATTGAGAAAGCAAAAAGGTTGTATATCTTTAGTTTTCTACATCAAACCACAACTGCTAACTTTACTAGAAAAGAGAAAGACCAGTTGTATATCTTTAGTTTTCTACATCAAACCACAACTTTAATGCTGCCTTCCTGCGAAAGCTCATAGTTGTATATCTTTAGTTTTCTACATCAAACCACAACTAGCCTTCATCGGAGGAGGTGTCATAAGAGGTTGTATATCTTTAGTTTTCTACATCAAACCACAACGTGGACGAAAAGGTATTGAACAGGATAGCAGTTGTATATCTTTAGTTTTCTACATCAAACCACAACTTAATATGCTTGTAAACATCATTTTTAATGTTGTATATCTTTAGTTTTCTACATCAAACCACAACGGGGACATAGTTAAGCAGTCTAATGATACAGTTGTATATCTTTAGTTTTCTACATCAAACCACAACTCCAAAATAAATTTACGTAAATTCATAATGGTTGTATATCTTTAGTTTTCTACATCAAACCACAACGTAGGGTCTGCGGTATATTTTTCTATATCGTTGTATATCTTTAGTTTTCTACATCAAACCACAACTAGTAATATTGTTTTCTTGTATGCAAATATGTTGTATATCTTTAGTTTTCTACATCAAACCACAACCTATTGTCAGCTGCTAACGAATTTACTGAGTTGTATATCTTTAGTTTTCTACATCAAACCACAACTACTTTTCATAACTGTAATATTTAAATAATGTTGTATATCTTTAGTTTTCTACATCAAACCACAACTATAAGCTCATGTAAAAATATTAAGCCTTTGTTGTATATCTTTAGTTTTCTACATCAAACCACAACTCTTTGGAAAATTCTATCTCATACATTGCGTTGTATATCTTTAGTTTTCTACATCAAACCACAACGTGTATTTTTTAATCTCCTAAAATTCAGCTATTTACAGCACTATATTACTATACGAAGTGATTCCATATATGATGTAGCATATACAAATGTATCAAAAAAATTCCAATTGAATAGGAGCTTTAATCTCTTTTTTTGCAGTCTTACCAAAAATTGTTTCAATATCAGAATATTGTTTATCTGTAACAGCAAGCATACTAATTTTACCGGATATTGGCATTATTGCCTTAACACGTTTCTTGTGCACTACCAAACTTTCATAAGACGCACAATGCCTTACATAGACAGAAAATTGCATCATTACGAATCCATCTTTCAATAAATTCTTTCTAAAATCCGAAGCAGCTTTCTGTTCACGTTTTGTAGTTACAGGTAAATCAAAAAATACAAACAACCACATAATATGATAAGCGTTCAGTCTTAACTCCGTCATACAAACGATGGAAATACCACACTTTCCTTTTTATCTTTAAATGCCCTAACTAAAGAAGCTGTAGTCATAGATAAGGCAACTTGCAATGGACGCATTTGCCCTTTTATTTTTACATCTGAAAACAAGACTCTTACCAATACCTGTTTTACATTTTTATCTAAAATCTCATCTGAAGAAAAATCATAAATCTGCTTCACTGCAAAATCCACAAATGGACGATACGGTTCCATGACATCATCCGCCAAAGGGAAAGCATTATATCTATTACGATGGAATATGCCAAATAATGGAAATAAACCAGAGCCTAATAATGAACGTGCCACAGCTGCCCTTAATACCGTATAACCATAATTCAACATCGGATTGGGGTAACACCCATCACGATTTCGAACAAACTGTTTACCAAACATTTGTTGCCAATAGACCTTAGCTGCTGCTCCTTCCCTATTATCGCTATCTCCAGATAAAACGTTCATATAATACGGTTTCAAAATATTACCATCCAGTCCTAATTTTTCCAATAAAGCAGCCTGGTTTCTTATCTTATTCTCTATAATCTCTTTCCAGATTCTTTTCTTTGTTGGTTGTGTAGCATTGAATTGTATTTTATAAATCTCTTGTTGTATTGTATTGGATTCAAGAGACATTAACATAGAATTAGGCATACATTTATCATCACAGAAAATAACGGACACATTATTATTTGCCAAAGCATTAAGCAATGGCATGGTTATATGCACCATTTGATTTTCTATAATCACGACACCTACATCTTCTATAGGTCTCGTGATTACCTCGTCTATATCCTTAAGTTTTATTACTATTTGATTATATTTAAGGGATAGAGAAACTGGAGTTGAAAAAAACAACGTCTGTTTTATCATCTATTCAGAAATATTATTTCACCAATGTCATTTATCTCAAAATCTTGTCCTTGTACTAAACCTTTAAATTGTGTATGAAGCAAAGTTATACCAGGCCTTAAATCTTCGTTAGACCTATATACACCATTCTTGGAAGAGATTTCAGTGGAAGGTCTTGCCTCTTGATGATATACCAAAGAAAGTGTTCCGTAACTACACCCTGAAACTACCATTGATGACATACCAGTTATCTTATATAACCTTTTTGTTAACATCCTCATATCAAGATCATAAATTTCATCCGGTGTATTTTCGTACAACAATACCATTGTACCTACTTTTAATTTCCATTTTAAAGCATAACCGTTAGAGTCTTCATTTGGAAGTAAATCTATACCTTGCTTCATAACACCACTATTATAAAACCTAACAGCATCTAATGAATTAACCAGTTCAAACGTTCGCTTTTCCTTTCCTTTTTTATCTGTTCCGATATAAATACCCATAGCGTAGTTAGAATCATTTGCAACATGAAAACATCTTTTATATTCTTTATCTGAAACATCACGTTGATTACGTATTTCTATTGGGCGTCTTATTTGGTTTGCATATATTCTCACCTTATTAATCTTTATACCTTTATCTTTGTTCATCCATATACCAAATTCCACAGCCTTCTTCAGACTACCATGTTCCGATATTGCTGACATAACCTTCTCACGGACTACATCATCTACTATATTCTTTGGGTCAATATCACCAACAGGTTTCCTTATAACATACCTTACTTCACCATTTCGTTCTATTGCGCCATAATATGTATCTTGATGAAGTGATACCCTTGCCGTATCACCTTGCATATACCCATCGGTTATTTTTCCGTTTTTACGTACTTTCTTACGGGTTTGCTTATTAATATTGTCAGATGTATAGTGACTGATTAATAACGTATCTTCAATATGTTTTAAGTCTTCTGTAAATGTAACCCATGGTTTAGGGAAAACTGCTCTACGGCTATTTATGCTCCAATTATATTGTTCCTCATCATGATAATATTGCGCAAGTTTGTCATATTCTGCTTTACCTATACATGAAATAGTAATCGCATCTATAGCATGATGACAATGATTTACGCGCTCTTTCTTTTCATATTCTTCCTGTAATCCCCAAATCTTCCTAAAATCAGAAGTTACAATACCTTTAACT
>NZ_JADYTF010000017.1 GCF_021530995.1 Bacteroides caecigallinarum | reverse complement strand
CGATAAAGTATTAGGCTTATGAAATATCCTATAGGAATACAGAGTTTTGAACAGATTATCGAAGACGGTTATGTTTATGTGGATAAGACTGATTTGATTTTTAATCTGGTACATGAAGGAAAAATATATTTTCTGAGTCGCCCAAGGAGATTCGGCAAAAGTCTTCTTGTATCTACTCTTAAGAATTACTACCTGGGAAGAAAAGAGCTTTTCAATGGGCTTAAGATTGCTTCGTTGGAAAAGGACTGGAATGTTTATCCTGTATTCCATGTGGACTTCAACAGTACAAATTTTACTGAGAAAGAAACTTTAGAACAGAAGCTTAATTTTTATGTTACCGAGTGGGAGCTTAAGTATGGATTACCTGACAGAAGTGGTTTGCTTGGAATAGGTGACCGTTTTGTAGAAGTACTTCGTGCCGCTCATGAGCAAACAGGATTACGTTCCGTTGTCCTCATAGACGAGTATGACAAACCGATTCTTGATGTCCTTGACGTTGATGCATTCCTTGAAGACCGTCATCGGAATATACTAAAAGCTTTCTATTCTGTATTCAAAGGTGCAGATTCGCATCTTCAGTTTGTGCTTCTTACAGGTGTTACCAAATTCTCTCAGGTAAGTGTATTCAGTGGATTCAACCAGCCTAAGGATATCAGTATGGATGCCAGATACGAAACATTGTGTGGCATTACACAAAAAGAACTTGAAACATATTTTCAGGAGCCAGTTGAAGAGATGGCAGAAATATATAACTGTGATTATAATTTTATGCTTGCAGAAATGAAAAGGCAATATGACGGCTATCATTTCAGCAAGAAGATGACAGACATCTATAATCCTTTCAGCCTGTTGAATGCTCTTGATAGTAAAAGCATAGAAGACTACTGGTTCAAGACAGGAACGCCTACGTATCTAATCAGATTAATGAACCATTTTAATGAAAATATAAATGAATTAACTGGAAAGTATTATCGTCAGGAAGAATTTATTGATTATAAGGCTGATGTGGAAATGCCTTTGCCAATGATTTACCAGAGTGGATACCTTACGATAAAAGGATATGAAGAGTTTGGGAACCGCTTCCTTTTAGACTTCCCGAACAATGAAGTTAAAAATGGTTTTATTACTATGATTGCAACTTCTTATCTTCAACCAGGTGAAAGAATTACAGGATGGGTTTTTGACGTTCTTGATGCTATGCGCGCCGGGGATATAGAGAAGTTGGAACCATTGTTCACTTCGTTTCTTTCGAGCATTCCTTATTCCATGAGAAGAAAAGATAATGAAAGGGAAAAGGAGAGATATTTTCACTATACCTTTTATCTTATTATGAAACTGATAAGTGTTTATACAGTTTATACTGAAAAACAACAGAGCCAAGGGCGAGTAGATTGTATAGTAGAAACTCCGAAGTACATATATATATTTGAATTTAAACTTGACGGTACGGCAGTTGAGGCCATTGAGCAGATTGAAAATAAAGGTTATGCTCGTGAATATATTTTGGATGGACGTAAAATTTTCAAAATAGGAGCAAGTTTTTCTTCAGAGACAGGTACAATTTCTGACTGGAAGTTTGAGTAATGCATAGTAAAGTTTCGCGTTCCTTTTATCAATTCACTTATCCTCCACGGCTCCTAATTTATTGTCAAAACCGGTTTGTAACAATAGAAGTTTCTTTTTGACATTGGTATTTTTACGGTTTTGTGTTTTCACGAAAAAAGTGTATCTTTACGCAGTCTCAAATATAAAGAAAGGAGTTACTTATGGTACTGATAGCAAATCCTATATATGATTCGGTGTTCAAATATATGATGGAGGATGACAGGGTGGCAAAGATTATGCTTTCCGCTTTGCTTCAGAAGGAAATCATACATCTTGAAATGCGTCCTCATGAATATACGGGTGTGACACAAAGGAAAATCTCGATGATGAGAATTGACTTTGCCGCCACAATAAAGAATGAAGACGGCACGCAGCAGCTTATTCTGATAGAATTGCAAAAGACGTGGCTGGTGACTGAGACATTGCGTTTCAGGCAGTATTTGGGAAGCCAGTACATTGATAAAAAGAATGTACCGGACAAGGATGTAAACCCTAAAGGTTATGGTCTTCCTATAGTGTCGATTTATATTCTGGGGCATAAGTTGGGAGATCTGCAGGAGCCTGTGGTGTATGTACGCAGAAAGTATCTGGACTATAATTCAAACCCGATAGAGAACGGTGTTCCTGACCCGTTTATAGAGAGCCTTACACACGACAGTATAATAATTCAAATACCGTATTTGAAGGGGAAGGTTAGGAACAGGCTTGAAAGATTACTTCAGGTTTTCGACCAAACTTATCGTCTTAAGGATAATGAACATATCATGGAAATAGATGAAAGAGGACTGGAAATAGAGGAACAGCTTGTGGTTGACAGGCTGATAAAGGCAGCTGTCGAACCGGATGTAAGAAGGGATATGGATGTAGAGGATGAAATTCTTTCGGAAATAGAATCACGTGATACTACGATAATGATGAAGAATAAGGAGCTGGAGCTTAAGAACAAGGAACTTGAGAGCAAAAGCCAGGAACTTGAAAGCAAGAGCCAAGAACTTGAAAGCAAGAGCCAAGAACTTGAAAGCAAGAGCCAAGAACTTGAAAGCAAGAGCCAAGAACTTGAGAGCAAGAGCCAAGAACTTGAGAGCAAGAGCCAAGAACTTGAGAGCAAGAGCCAAGAACTAATTTCTAAAAATAAAATGCTAGGAAATATGATAAGCCTCTTAAGGAAACAAGGGCTATCCGATGAAGATATTGCTAAAGAACTGAATATCGGAATTAATAAACTCTCGGAATATGTATAAAAAAGTGAAATAGATATTGTATCTCACATTGTATTTACGCTTAGCAAACATTGTATGCATACTGCTTGAATGTAGTTTTGAAAATCATACATGTTCACTAAGCGTTATTTTTACTCACCTATAGAAGAGATACAGCCCCCTATACGACATTTGTAAATATTGTATTTATTGATTACTTTTGCATAATAGACAGTAGAATAAATACCAATATACCTAACCCAATAAGATGAAACACAGCAGAATCAAACATATCGCAGGCAATGTCTGTATAACCCTTTCGTTTTTTCTGTTATTATTTATTTCATCATGTTCTAAATCCGAACATGATTTCATTATCGGTGTATCGCAATGTAGCGATGATGAATGGAGAAACAGAATGAACGATGAGTTAAAGCGTGAAGCACTCTTCTACCCTAATCTGAAAATTGAAATAAAGACTGTAAAAGACAATAGCAAAGAACAGATAGAAGATATAGAAGAATTCATTTCAGAAGGAGTTGATCTGCTTATTGTATCACCCAACGAAGCAAAAGCCATTACCCCTGTAGTGGAAAAGGCTTACAAAGGTGGTATTCCTGTAGTATTGGTGGATAGGAAAATAGCTTCCGACAAATATACGGCATTTGTGGGAGGTGATAATTATCTGATGGGAGAACAGGTAGGAACATACATAGCTAACAGACTTAACGGAAAAGGCAGAATAGTTGAACTGACCGGACTAAAAGGCTCCACTCCAGCCCTGGAAAGGCACAAAGGGATGAACGATGTTCTGAAGAATTTTCCTTCTATCGAGATAATTGCTACGGCTGACGCCGCATGGCTGAAAACAAATGCAGAAAACAAGTTTGATTCAATTCTTTCAATATACAAAGATATCGATCTGGTATTTGCACAAAATGACCCGATGGCTGCCGGTGCCTACGAAGCAGCCAGAAAGAAAGGACGTGAAAAAGAAATGTTGTTTGTTGGAGTGGACGCTCTGGCTGGCGAAAAACTTGGGGTTGAGCTGGTGACAGACAAAATTCTTGACGCTACATTTATATATCCTACAGGTGGGGACAAAGCTATTCAGGTGGCTATGAACATTTTGGAGAAAAAACAATTTGAAAGGGAAAATCTGTTGTCGTCAGCACTTGTAAACGCCGGAAACGCCAGGATTATGCAGATGCAGACGGCGCATATAAAGACTTTGGACGGCAAGATTAAAATACTAAATGAAAAACTTGATACTTACCTTATAAGATATTCATCACAAAAGATGTTTCTGTATGCATGTATAGTAATAGCCATTCTGCTTACAGTATTGCTATTCTTTGTAGTCAGGGCATATTGGACCAAAATAAGGCTTAATGCCGAACTGGCCGGGCAGAAACAGCAATTGGAGGAACAAAGGGATAAGCTTATTGACCTTTCAAAAAAGCTGGAAGAGGCTACCAAAGCCAAGCTGTCTTTCTTTACGAATGTGTCGCACGATTTCCGCACGCCTCTCACACTGATAGCCGATCCCGTGAAGCGACTTATGGAAAGCAAGAATATAAAAGAAGATGAAAAATTCCTGCTCAACATCATAAACAAGAACGTTACCGTTCTTCTCAGACTTATAAACCAAATAATGGACTTCCGCAAATTTGAAAACGGAAAACTGGAAATGCATCTTTCAGAATTCAACATAGTGGATTATATGAAAGAATGGGCTGAGGCATTTCGCACATTAAGCTACAGAAAACACATCACGTTCAGATTCAAAGCTGAAGAAGGCGATTATAACATTATAGCTGACGCGGAGATGATGGAAAGAATAACTTATAACCTGTTGTCGAATGCTTTCAAATTTACACCGGAAAATGGCTATATAAGCATCTGCTTACGCAGGGGAACTGATGATAAGATTACAATGAGATTTACTGACACAGGCGCAGGTATGCCTGCAGAACACGTAAAACACATTTTCGAGAGTTTCTACCAGATAGACGTACATCATGCCGGTTCTGGAATAGGTCTTGCACTTGTTAAAGCATTTGTCGAAATGCATCATGGCGAGATTAATGTGGAAAGCACTGAAGGTAGTGGTACTGTATTCACTATCTGTATTCCTGTAAAACAGGATGGAACCGTAACGGGAAGTGTTGATCGTAAAGCTCTGCTTAACAACCTTAAAGAAGGTGCCGTAGTCATGGCAGATCAGGAAAGTCTTAAGGCAGAAAATAATAATGCAGGCAAGAAAGATGTATCGAAAGGAATAGTGCTTGTTATTGACGACAATCAGGATGTCAGGGACTACGTGAAATCGTTACTGGAGGGTGAATATTCTGTAATGGAAGCTGGTAATGGCGAAGAAGGATTGAAACTTGCTATTGCCGGAGTGCCAGACATAATAATCTGCGATGTGATGATGCCGGTAATGGACGGTATGGAATGTTGTCGCCGTCTGAAGGCTGAGCCACGCACATCACACATTCCTGTAATGATGCTCACGGCATACTCAATGGACGAACAGAAGATAAAAGGATATGAATGTGGTGCGGACTCATACATCTCCAAGCCATTC
The DNA here is from genome assembly GCF_021530995.1 of Bacteroides caecigallinarum. GTDB lineage: Bacteria > Bacteroidota > Bacteroidia > Bacteroidales > Bacteroidaceae > Phocaeicola > Phocaeicola faecigallinarum. The sequence continues at coordinate 36,712 of NZ_JADYTF010000017.1, read as the reverse complement.
AGTTCTGAACTTCTGATGGCCAGACTACATAATCTTATAGATAACCGCAAAAGGCTTAAGGATTTCTTCGGAGACAAGACATTGACCAATGCTACTCCTCTGGCAGATGCAGACAAAGGTTTTGTGGAAAAGCTGCGCCACTTGATTGAAGAAAATATCGGTAATACTGATTTCAGTGTAGAGGAAATGGGAGAACAGATAGGATTCAGCCGCGTTCAGCTGTACAGAAAGGCTAAAGCATTGACAGGATATACACCTAACGAGTTGTTAAGGATAGCAAGGCTTAACAAGGCAAATGCTATAATAAAGACTTCAAGCGAAAAAAGTATATCGGAAATAGCATACGAAGTGGGATTTTCATCGCCATCATACTTCACAAAATGCTATAAAGAGTTCTTTGGGGAGAATCCTACGGATGTATTAAAGAAAAAATAATAATATTTTTTATTGACGAGCTGACTAATCAGTTCGTCAATTAAATTCTATTTCATACCATAATGACCTTTTGCGGAAACTACCACAACAGTAACAATTTCTTCTTCAATGGTATAAATCAAACGATTGTATTTATCAATTCTTCTGCTCCAAAAACCGGAAAGATTTCCTTTCAAGGCCTCAATCTGACCTGTGCCTGATGTAGGATGTTCTTGCAGCTCAACAAGAAGTTTTCGGATTTTAGTTATAGCTGAAGTATTTCCACTTTTCTTTAATAAGGCTATATCATCTGCAGCCCTATCACTGATTTCAACGATATACATTATCAAAGGTTATTTATGAAATTATTTATATCATCAACAGATTTCAGTACCACCTTTGATTTTGTTTTTCCCCTCTTATACTCATTTACTCTTTCAACCGTTTCATTCAGATTTTCAGGATAGGAGAAAAATTCATCATCACTCGGGCTGGGATTCTGTACCTCTAATTGTAATGTATCGGCTTTTGCTACAAGAATATTCTCAATATATGCCTTTAGGCTTTTTCCTTGTGATGCAGCCATTATGGAAAGTTTCTGTAATGTTTCTACAGGTAAGTCTATATTCTTTCTTTTCTTTTGTAAAGCAACTGTTACCATAATCATATATTTTCTGCAAATATATATAATATACATGATATACATCATATACATTATATTATTTAATCCTAAATATATAAAAAAAGCAAGTTGACGAGACCAGAACCTCGTCAACTTGCCAACTTATATATTTGTTACATATTAGTCCAGATACACATCCGGCAACACTGGCATTGCACCATTCTGTGTACATACGTATGCAGAGACTTTTACTGCAAGCTCGTGAGCCTCACGTACTGACTTTCCTTTAAGAATGGAAGCTACGAATGTAGCGGTAAAAGAATCACCTGCTCCAACAGTATCGGCAACGACAACCTTTGGAGTCTCCACGAAAGAAATACTGCCTGGAGTAAATACATAACTGCCGTTCACCCCACAAGTCAATATAAGCATCTTCAAGTTATACTTGGCCAGGAGAATCCAGCATTTGTCCTGAAGGTCGATACCAGGATAACCGAACATACGGCTAACAGTCACCAGTTCCTCATCATTTATCTTCAGTATATTGCACTTACGGAATGAATTGCAAAGTATTTCCTTTGTATAAAAACCCTGACGAAGATTGATATCAAATATCTTCAATATATCATCACCATCAGGCATAGCGTCTATAAAACGGTTGATTGTCTCACGAGACACGACACTGCGCTGTGCCAAAGAGCCGAAACATACGGCACGGGTATGACGGGCCAAATCTTCAAGGGCAGGAGTAAACGGGATATTGTCCCATGCAACACCTTCCTTTATGTCATAACAAGGAACACCTTCGGCATCAAGTTCTACCTGTACGGTTCCTGTAGGATAAGGAACTGTCCCTACTATTCCGTAAAGCTTCTTTTCACGGAAGCTTTCAAGTATTTCTGCACCAAGTTTGTCATCACCTACGGCACTTACTACTCGGCTGTTAAGGCCGAATTGTGAAATATGGTATGCAAAATTTGCAGGGGCACCACCCAATTTCTTTCCTTCCGGAAGCACATCCCATAGCGCTTCACCCATTCCTACTACTATATCGTTCATGATATTCAATTAAGTCAATTAAGAATTAAAAATTAAGAACCGACGGTCAACGTAGTTAATCAAGAACCGACGGGCGACAAAGCTAATTAATGAGCACTACTCATTTTTTCAATTTCATGGTGTAGAATAGCAAGTAGATAACTCCTACTGCCATTACTGCTACTGCTCCGTCCTGACCGGCTGCATCGGAAGCAAATCCCATAAGCAATGGGAATACTGTTCCACCGAAAAGGCCCATTATCATCAAACCTGATATCTCGTTTTTCTTTTCTGGCATTGAAAGAAGAGCCTGAGAGAATATTATCGAGAATACATTTGAATTACCGAAACCTATCAATGCGATGGATGTGTATATCACTGAATCTGCATCTGAAGTCAACAGTCCTACCATTGCAGCAAGCATACAGAGTACACTTATAAGGAAAAACGAACGGGCTGAAACTTTCTGAAGAATAATAGAACCGGAGAAACAGCCGATGGTCCTGAAGATGAAATAAAGGCTGGTCGCAAAAGAAGCCTCATCAAGGCTCATGCCAAGACGTTCCATCAATATCTTTGGAGCTGTGGTATTGGTTCCGACATCTATACCTACATGACACATTATACCGACAAAACAAAGCAGGATGAAAGGAGAACCTAGAAGTTTAAAACAATCGGCAAAACCGGATGCCTTGTCGGGACGTTCTTCTTCTATAGGAGTAGCACCTAGCCAAAGTACGGCTATAACAGCTATTATCATGTATATTGGGAAGAGAATTCTCCAGCCAAGACCAAATGTAGGCATGGCCTGAGTAGCTCCCCACATGGCGATGTATGGTGCCAGGAATGAAGCTATTGCCTTGACAAACTGTCCGAAAGTCAAAGAACTGGCCAACTTGTCACCGCTTATGATATTACTTAACAGCGGATTCAATGATGTCTGCATAAGGGCATTTCCTATGCCTAACAAAGAGAATGAACAGAGCATTAGCATATAGCTGTCACCGAATATAGGCAGGAGCAATGAAGCGAATGTCACTACAAGACTCAACAGTACTGTTTTCTTGCGGCCTATACGGTTCATCAAAATTCCCGTTGGCACTGAAAATATCAGAAACCAGAAGAATACCAAGGAAGGGAAGATATTGGCTTGAGAATCACTCAAGCCAAGGTCTGCCTTCACATAATTGGATGCTATTCCCACCAGGTCAACAAAGCCCATGGCGAAAAAGCAGAGCATCACAGGGATTAGTCGGGAAAGGTTATTTTGTGAAGTGGTATTCATAACTATTATAATCCTAATTTATGAATACTCAAGTTCTTAACCTCTGCCTTACCACCCTCTGTATAGAAACGAAGAGAATTATATACTTCTGTCGGGAATACAAGATTTGTCATTGCTATACGTCCTCCGTCAACGAAAAGTTCTACAGAACATTTGTCAACGAAAACGTTAAGATGATATGACTTACCTTCACACAATGAAAGTGGTGCCCATGTTCCCAAAGCGAAATCATTGATATAGTTTATAGATTCTGTCTTGCGGCGGTCATGATTTTCCTTGAAGTGTGGTTCGGCTTTCTCACCAAAAGCGATCAAACCGCTTTCAGTACGATCCATCACAGCACGACTGGATTTCAGATCAAGATAGATTTTTGTCTTCTCACCTTTGGCATTCATTATGTCGAAACCTACTGTCTGAGCCTTACCCGGAACGATATCCATTTCCAATTCAACACCGCTGTTCAATCCGTCAGTTATACTGTCTATTACAGTTTCACCTTCTACAGAAAGACTTTCTATATTGCGTGTTGACTTGCGAAGAGCTTCAGTTTCTTTCACTACATTTGCAGCCATATATATTTCGCCGTTCTTGGTATAAAGAGAAAGTTCTCTTGGCAATGCATTAGCTCCACGATATTGGCGTATAGGAGTTACGTTGGCGTACTGCCAGTTGCTCATCCATGGAACTGCAATTATACGGTCGCCTGTATTTGAGAAACAAACTGTAGCATAATGGTCTTTTCCGAAATCAAGCCATTTAGTTACGCTCTTGTCTGTATCGCATTTGAATTCTTTTCCGTCGAAATCACCGATGAAATATTCAGTAGCGCTACCACCGAAAGGACATCCCGGATTGATGTTTACTATCATAACCCATTTCATGTTGTCCTTGTTGCCGTCAACAGGAAGCTGGATAAAGTCTGGACATTCAAACTGGTTAGGCTGTACACCGTAACCTTCGCCAAACTGGCTGAGGTATTCCCACTGCTTAAGATCTGTAGAAGAATAGAAACGCATGTTCTTGTCTGCAGAAACTATCATATACCATTTCTGTGCCGGTTCGTACCAGAACACTTTAGGATCACGGAAATCCTTCAGTCCGTCAAACGGTGTAAGGATAGGATTATTCTCGTATTTTGTATATGTACGTCCGTTGTCGTTGCTATATGCCATGCACTGTATCTGTCCGTGTTCGTCACTGGCAGATGTATAGAATGCTATCATGGCATCTTTGCCGTAGCCTGCGCTGTTATTCTTGTCTATAACTGTACTTCCTGAGAAGATATGTCCCAATGTATCGCGTGCGATAGCCGGGTCTAGATGTTGCCAGTGTACGAGATCTTTACTTACAGAGTGTCCCCAGTGCATATTTCCCCACTTTGAACCGTAAGGGTTGTACTGGAAATAAAGATGATATTCGCCATCCTTGTAAACAAGTCCGTTAGCATCGTTCATCCATCCATAAAGCGGAGTGTGATGATATTCAGGACGGTAATAATCAGTATTCGATATATCGAATGTATCAGCAAGAGAGATATTATCCCAGCATACCGCATTGGCAGCTACACATCCGATAGTAACAACTGCTTCCTTTACTCCCTGTGGTAATGCGAAAGGTACGTAATATTCTACGCTGTCAACAGCCAGACGAACGTCCATTGCCATATCTGCAGGACTACCTGTATCAAGTTTCACTTTACCCTCATTACAAGATTCCTGAATAGGAAGGATAAGATATTTTGAAGGATTTGTAATATGTACTATTGTTAGAGTATCACCCTGATGTTCAAAGGTAAGACCACTCTTCTGTGGCTGACATGCAGTAAAGGAAACAGCTGCCATAGCCACTGCCAGATGATTGATAATCTTTTTCATGGTTGAATATTTTTTGTTAGTTTATTTTTTCTTTTCTCAGAATTTCAAGCTTGCAGTAAATTCTACAGTGAACGGACGGATATAGCTACCTGCCATTACATGTCCTGCATACTGTCCTGCATCTTCTTTTTCGATAAGTTCAGCACCTGCTATACTACCTTTTGCTCCTGTCTGGTTAAGGAAGTTGACGACAGTACATCCAAGAGCCAATTTTTTGTTAACCTGCCAGTTCAAACCACCGAATGTTTCCCAACGACCGTTGAAATAATATGCATCATTGATATTTGCATATGTCTTGCTGAAATAACGGAAGCTTGTCCAGATTTTCAAGTCTTTTGTAATCATATAACTTGGGTCAATTTCAACAATCACCTGTGGAATTTCAGCAACGATATTTCCTGTTGCATTGATACTTCCTACATAATTATCTGAGAATGTAACTGAAGTTTCATACTTCTTGTAAGTCGGCTTCTGATATGTGAACAGGAAGTGAAGATCAAATCCCTTGAACGGACGTGCTACAACGTCAGTTGTCCATCCCAAAGTCTTGATATCGTATGTCAGAGGAGCAGCCATGATTTCAGTCTGTCCTGCATCTGTTTTGTGCTGAAGATTCAAAGTTGAGTTATTGTTTGTCTTTGAAATATATGAGAAGAGTGATGTCAAACTCAACCATTCATTGTTGTAATATATTCCGGCACGTCCCAGAGGTACAGAAATTTTGTCAACGTTAGGCAATGTAGCCGGAGCGAAATTCTCAATCTTCGGATGCTGTGTGATGTAAGTGAAGTCACCTGTGAAACCGAACTGTTTTGTCAACTTATATGTTGCAGCTGCAGTAAGAGCATAGTTCAACCAGTCATAGCTCATAGGAGTTGCAGCAATTTTTGTAACACCGTCAGGAGCTGTTGCACCAAGATTATAATTTGCGAAGCGTCCTACATAATTACCATTTGCATCTTTTACAGCTGCATTCTCACCACGCAATGCCTGATATTCAAGACGTGCACCGTAGTAAACATTCAGGAAATCTGTGATATCCCAGTCATGAGTAAAGTAAAGTGCAAGTTTGTTTTCATATCCGTTGTAATACTCCGAAGCATTCTTGTTCAGGTCGTAATAATAACCATTGCCTGCGTATGTGCGGCTAGCATATGAAGCATAATCTGTATTGTACAGTCTTACAGGATAGCTGCCGTCTGAAGGGACAGACTGATCGTACATTGTTGTACTTGAGCTATAATCTACATCGTAATACCATTCGTTAAGACCTAATCTCCATGTACCATTGTTCAACTTTTTGGAAAGCTCTGTAGTAAACATGAATGAATCGATAAATCCACGGTTCAGACATGACATTCGGCTCTGTACATATTCGCCTGTATAAGGCTGCATGCTTCCGTCGGCTGCTTCGTACTGATAATTGATACCTGCTTCGTTTTTGTCAAGTGACATCGGTGACTGATATACCAGCGAACCGGTAGAATGGTCATACTTCATCACTGTCTTCCAGTTCAAGCCGTTATCCCATGAATAGTCGTTCATCAATGTCACTACATGACCGATATTTTCTGTAGCATCGTATAAGTTAGTCTTTTTCACTTCTCCTGTACGCATGTCACGATACACCATTTCATTATCCATAGGAAGATATGATGTAGTACCGAGAGTAAAATCGCCGAATTCACGTACACTACCGTCGCCTACATATACGAATGGAGCAGACTGAGTGGCAAATGTATATACCGGATGGCTCTTTGAGAAATTATAAAGTGCAGTGAAAGCACCTCTGTTATTATTATATTTCTTTGTGATTGCAAATTTATATATCTGTGTACGGTCCTGGAACGGAGTTGCCTTAATATCGAATGTTCCCGGATCGAAGTCCTGATACATGCTGGCGCTGTATAACCAACCTTTACCAAGTCCGCCGTTAAGGTTAAGCGAAACTTCCTGCATTCCGAAGTGATTGGTCTTATAATTTAAAGTACCGTTGAATTTATCCTGACCAAGCTGAGTAAAAGAGTTTACGGCATAACCGATGTTACCTGTAGTCACAGCTGTTTCTGAGATTTTAAGCAATCCCACATGGCTAAGACTGGCATCAGCACGCCAAAGAGAGTTCACACTGTGAGGGTTTGTAGCATAAGTAACGGGAATACCGTTTTCAAGAACGTTCACATCAGCCGAAGGAAGACCAATCTGGATTTCACGAGGACCGTTAGCACTTGCGGCATTAAGCATAACGTTTCTGTTAGCTTCTTCCTTTTTGCTGTCACTGTTTTCATTTTTCTCCTGTGCATAAGAAGTTGCACATGCAATGGCAAGTAATAGTACTGCCGAATTCATTCTCATCAATAGTTGTTTCTGTTCTGCCTTCATAGCATTCACATTGTTCTAGTAGTTTATGTTTTTTGCAAATGTATGAAGAAGTAAAACAAAGATTTATAACAAATGTTTCATACAAAATAAAAAATGTTTCATGCAACATTTGTATATGTACATGAAACATTTTTAGGAAGATACTAATCTTTCTAATTTTAAGACATAAAACCCTATTAAACAATAAAATGCTCTTAACTTCTTAGTCCAGATATACATCTGGCAGTACAGGCATTGCACCATTCTGTGTACATACGTATGCTGACACTTTTACAGCAAGCTCATGAGCCTCACGTACTGACTTTCCTTTAAGAATGGAAGCTACAAATGTAGCGGTAAACGAGTCCCCGGCACCTACTGTGTCGGCTACGACTACTTTCGGTGTCTCTACAAATGAAACACTGCCCGGAGTAAATACATAACTGCCGTTCACTCCGCAAGTCAGTATCAGCATCTTCAAGTTATATTTTGCAAGGAGGATCCAGCATTTGTCCTGAAGGTCAATACCGGGATATCCGAACATACGGCTCACTGTAACGAGCTCTTCATCATTTATCTTAAGTATATTACACTTACTGAATGAATGGCAAAGGATTTCCTTGGTATAAAAGCCCTGACGAAGATTGATATCGAATATCTTCAATATTTCATCTCCTTCGGGCATAGCGTCAAGGAAACGGTTGATAGTCTCACGAGACACGACGCTACGCTGCGCCAAAGAACCGAAACATACCGCACGCGTATGACGGGCAAGATCTTCAAGTCCCGGAGTAAACGGTATATTATCCCATGCAACGCCTTCCTTTATGTCATAACAGGGAACACCTTCGGCATCGAGTTCCACCTGAACGGTTCCTGTAGGATAAGGTACTGTCTCTACTATTCCGAAAAGTTTCTTTTCACGGAAGTTTTCAAGTATTTCGGTGCCAAGTTTGTCATCGCCTACGGCACTTACTACACGGCTGTTAAGACCGAACTGTGATATATGGTATGCAAAGTTTGCAGGGGCACCACCCAATTTCTTTCCTTCAGGAAGCACATCCCATAGTGCTTCACCCATTCCTACTACTAAATCATTCATAATGTGTTATTTTTTAAGTTTCATGGTATAAATCAATAAATAAATCACTCCTACTGCCATTACAGCTACCGCTCCGTCCTGACCGGCTGCATCAGAGGCAAATCCCATAAACAAAGGGAATACTGTTCCACCGAAAAGACCCATTATCATCAGACCTGATATCTCGTTCTTCTTTTCAGGCATTGATAGCAAAGCCTGGGAGAAGATTATTGAGAAGACATTTGAATTGCCGAAACCTATCAATGCTATGGAAGTATATATCACTGAATCGGCATCAGAAGTCAGCAGTCCAACCATGGCAGCAAGCATACAGAGGACACTTATCAGGAAAAAAGAACGTGCAGAAACCTTCTGAAGGATTATTGAACCCGAAAAACAACCGATGGTACGGAAGATGAAATAAAGGCTGGTGGCAAAAGATGCCTCATCAAGACTCATACCCAGGCGTTCCATCAATATCTTAGGAGCAGTGGTATTAGTTCCTACATCGATTCCGACATGACACATTATGCCGACAAAACAAAGCAGAATAAAAGGTGAACCAAGAAGTTTAAGACAATCGGCAAAACCGGATGCCTTGTCAGGACGTTCTTCTTCTATTGGTGTAGCAGAAAGCCAGAGAACAGCTATTACGGCTATTATCATATAGATGGGGAAAAGCACACGCCATCCCAAGCCGAAACTTGGCATTGCCTGAGTGGCTCCCCACATGGCTATGTAAGGGGCCAGGAATGAAGCTATGGCTTTTACGAACTGTCCGAATGTCAAGGAACTGGCAAGTTTATCTCCACTTATAATGTTGCTTAACAGCGGATTCAATGATGTCTGCATAAGGGCATTTCCTATACCCAACAAGGAGAATGAACAGAGCATCAGCATGTAACTGTCGCCGAATATTGGCAGAAGTAATGAAGCAAATGTTACAACAAGGCTTAACAGTACTGTTTTCTTACGGCCTATACGGTTCATCAGAATTCCGGTCGGCACCGAGAATATAAGAAACCAGAAGAATACCAAGGAAGGGAAGATGTTGGCCTGAGAATCACTCAAGCCAAGATCTGCCTTCACATAATTGGATGCTATTCCCACCAGGTCGACAAAACCCATGGCGAAGAAACAAAGCATCACGGGAATTAATTTATTTAGTTTTACTGTAGCCATATTACTTTATCTGATATATATTTATATTTTTAACCTTATACCTATTGCCGTCACTTTCAAATGTAATCATATCGTATGGTGCTGACGGGAACACACAGTTTGTCATAACGAATTCTCCATTATTGACAAAAGCCTCTACACTGGACTTGTCGACAAACAGACGAAGCTTCAATTCCTTGGATTTGCTTACAGGCATTTCTGTCACTGCAGGGAAATCTTTACTGAAAGATACTTCACCACTCTTCGAACGGTCCATTGCTAAAGTTTTTTTCACCGTATCATATGTTATCAGGACTTTCTCTCCTTTTCCGTTTGAAAGAGTGAATGATACTTCTTTTGATTTGCCCGGATTGATTGAGAGTTCTACTTCGTAAGCTCCGTTACCACTCTGTGGTGACAGTGATATTGTTTCAGCTTTGGCTACATTTACTGCCTTTATCTGTCTGCCATCTTTTCTTGCTTCAACCATTTCCTTACAAGGCTCCGATTTCAGGAATATGCTTCCATTCTGTTTGAAAAGAGACAAATCGCGGGCTATGGTATTTGCGCTGCGGTACTGGAGTGTCGGAACATTATTTGCATACTGCCAGTTACTCATCCAACCAATGGCTATACATCTTCCGTCAGGAGCATTGTTCCATGTCACTGTAGCATAATGGTCCTTACCGTAATCCATCCATTTGGTTTCTTCAGGATAATTGTTTGTAAAAGTGCTGCCGTCAAAATCGCCTACAAAATACTGTGTAGCCGAGCCGCCGAAAGGACCTCCGGGATTGATATTGCATATAAGCACCCATTTCTTTTCCTTAGTACCTTCTACCGGGAGTTCCACCAGATCCGGACATTCCCATACTCCTCCATGACATCCATAACCTTCACCAAACTCACTTTCCTTAGTCCAGTCCTTCAGATTCTTTGACGAATAAATTTCCATGTGCTGACCTACAGCAAGCATCATAACCCAATGTTCTTTTGGTGCATACCAGAACACTTTCGGATCGCGGAAATCTTTTTCTGAAGATGTCAAAATAGGATTATTCTCATATTTAATAAATGTCTTACCATTGTCAAGACTATAAGCCATACTCTGTGTCTGGCAGTCACCCCATGGAGTTTGTTTTGCTGAAGTATAGAATGCCACCACAGCGCCTTCGCCGAAGCCAGATGTATTGTTATGGTCAACCACACACGAGCCGCTGAAAATTGTTCCTATGGCATCGGGAGCAATTGCAACACCTTCATTTTTCCAGTTCACCAGGTCAGTAGAAGTAGAATGTCCCCAATGCATGTTTCCCCACATTGATCCGTAAGGGTTGTACTGGAAATACAGATGATAGACTCCATCCTTGTAGAACATTCCGTTAGGGTCATTCATCCATCCGTATGCTGGGGTATGATGATATGAAGGGCGGAATTTCTCTACACTAATCGACATATCGTCTGACTCTTTTATATCATTCCAACAAACAGAGTTCGAAGGAACACCCCTGACTATCATAATAAGACTGTCCTTGTCGAATTGTGACAAGTCAACCGGTACATAATAATCAGTCTTGCCACGAGATAGACGCACCTTCTGAACGTATTCTGTCAGGCTGCTGTTCTGATATACAAAATCTATCTCTCCTTCCGGTGCAGAGTCTTCCACCGGAATCAGCAGAAACTTTTTCTCCGGACTGATGTAAACGAAATTATTTTCGTTACCAAGATTTTTAACCCTGATTGCTGAATTCGCGTCCTGTATCCCCAAAGAGAATGCAAGCGACACGCAAAGGGCTGTGATTTTCATGCTATTCATATTTATTCTAATAATAGTTAATTCACAAATTTACTGTTTATTCCATACACTTTTTATATTCCAGGCCTTAAGACTGACTTTAGCAGTATTTCCATTCTCGGAGTATAATTCTACTCCTGTCTGATTATCACCGGGGAAAGTCAGTAAAGAGAAAACCAATTTTCCGTCACCGGCAAAAATCTCTACACTAGACTTATCTACAAAAATATGCAGTCTGAGTTTGCCGTCGGCAAGCGGAATATGTCCGTTCATCTTACGACTGAATCTCGGGATATCCTCCGAAGTACAGCTGGTTCTGTCGACAGTCAATAATGAAACCCTTGAGTCATATCTTACAGGAAGGCTGCGACCGTCGCCTGTACAAAGATTCAGACCTATCACATCGGGCTCAGTGAGAGTAAATGTCACATCCATCTCGTATACATTCTGTTCAGGAACGAAAGACGGTATTGCCATACTGCCTTTTCGGACTACTCCACTGTATTCTTTTTTATTTGTACGCAGTTTCTTCAGTTTGTCAAACGGTTTCTGAACCATGCGTACTCCATCAGGATATGTCTTTAAAGATATAGTGCGCGGAATAGACCAAAATCCAAAGCCTCTGGAGGCAGGTATTTCGCCCCTGGCATAATCCCAATTATTCATCCACCCCATCCATACAGTTTCATCAAGTGTACCGTCATAATCTTTAAAAGCTCTGGCAGCATAGAAGTCACTTCCTTCGTCCACCCATAAGGCATGCTCCATATTGTTAGTCATCAGCTCGTCAGAGAACATTATATGGTCAACACTGATAAAACCGAAATCCTCGCCGTCATAATCGTCATTTATCCTTATTCTGGCCTTACTTCCAATATAGTCTGAAACATTCCATCCATTCCATTTCAGATATGAAGAATTGCCGCCGGTAGCTGTTCTTACTACAGAATCATTGACAAGCAAATCAATACATGTCTTTCCGGGATGATTTCCGCCGGCAATAAGAAAGTTAATTGCCGTCGATGATATTACAAACTCCGGAGAAAGCAATGTTCCTTTCATTCTATCACCTCCACCGTATGACGAAGCCATACCCGAGCCAAGATGAGCAGAAGTGTTATTTCTGCGGGGCGACATCCAGAATGCCTCACCTTTGTATTTCCAATCTCCATAGTCATTCGCATCGAAATCTGCAAAGACATCACCTTTGAGTCCTTTACCTTCAAGCAGAAATTCTCTGCAATCTTCGTCCAACTCGAAAGATTTACCGTTGAAAGTACCAATAAAATACTGTCCTTTATTAGGACCAACAGATGTCATCAGTACCCATTTCCTATTGCTGGAATCTCCATCCAAAGGCAACTCATAGATATCAGGACATTCCCATATATTCTCGCACGACCCCAACTGTCCGAAATCACTCATCCAATCCCACTGCTTCAAATCTGCTGAAGAATAGAATCTGATTTTTCTCTCTATAGGCAAAGCTATCACCATTACCCATTTCTGCTCCGGCTCATACCAGAAGACCGTAGGATCGCGAAAATCCTCATAATTTATATCAAGCACAGGATTGCCTTCATAATAATGCATCAATCCGTCATCACCTTCTACTGAAAGTCCCTGCGACTGGATTTTATTTTTCTTATTTGCCATGGTATAGACAGCAATCACCTTGTCTTTGCCAAACGACGCTGTATTGTTCTTGTCGACTACACAGGAGCCGGTGTAATACATAAAACTGTTGTCATCGCCTACTACTGCTCTGGAAGCAGTTTCATTATAAGTCGTAAAATCTTCAGTGTAAGCTCTACCCCACCAAAACAAATTAAACTTTCCTTTATTATAAATCAATCCGCACGGGTCACCAATTCCACCTTTCTTGGGAGCAAAATGATAAACAGACCTGTAACTTTCATTATACTGAGAATATGAGACTGAAGAAAAAAGCGAAAAAGCCAATAGTGCAAATATTATTCTCATGTCCTTTAGATTAATAAGTTTTAGACTTTGAAACAAGCTACAACTGCCGTCTGCGGCTGTTTATCTAAAAAAAACCTAAACATAATAAAGATAAACAGCACGGAACGAACAGCAATAATTAATTATAGTCTATTTAATAATACATTACTTTCAAATCACTGACAGAAATATTTCCATCATAACAGTTGATAGACCAACAATTTTTCTGTATGCCATATACTCTGTTAGTATATGCCAGAACATCATTGATATATACTACACACACTGAATTATCCGTAAAGACTGTAACATTATATGTATTGTCGGCAGGTGATTCGAACGTATAGCTGTCTGCACCAGCTATAAATCCCATTCCCAAATTTCCTTCTTCCTCAAAATTCAGTTTTTTCTTACTTTCTCCTTCCGGATTTATAACCATGCTGTAGAATTTGTCTGAATCAGTACCACGGCATAAAGAAAATCCGAACTTGTCTGAGGCATCAGAGACCGAAACCTTAAATGTTATCTTGTTGTGTACATTAAGTCTGTTAAACAATACATAACCGCCAGAGGATAATGAATATGTTTCATTATTAATCTGAACACCTTCTTCTGATTGAGCCATAACTTTAATTTCTGATGTTTTAGCATATTTATCAGATATACCGTCAATAGCACCAAGTGTAATGGTTCCATCCTCATGTTGGATCAGTTTATGAGCAACCAAAGCCCCTGCCCACTGCGGTTCCGCAGGTGCAGCACCTACAGCTGTGTTATTATTACCCTCTCTAGTGGGACACCATCCCCAAATATACCTTTCAGTACCATTAGAAGCTGTTTTCCCTGCATAAAACCCTCTTGAATCAAGAAAGCCTTCATGAGCATCAGGCCAAACAGCATTGTCATTAAGTGTAGAATTCTTTAATTCATCAAGAGTACGTCCTTTGAAATATTGTACTCTTCTTATAGCAGAGTGTTTCTCAGAATATATCATGTACCACCAATCACCCATTTTGAAGATATCCGGACATTCATAGAATCTGTCCCACATCATAGTCATGAAAACTCCGTTATCCTGCCAATTTATCAAATCTTCAGACAAAAACTCAACTAAAGACCCTTTACCGTTTTTCATTGTTGATACTATCATGTGATACTTTCCGTCATCACCTTTAAACACAAAAGGATCACGGAAGTTTTTTACATCATATCCATATTGTCCCCCCTGAAGATAAAAAGTCTTATCTTTGATCCATGTCTTAAAATCAGATGATGTAGCAAGCATTATAACTTCTTGTGCAGATGTATGACCTGTATAAAAAGTATAATACTGCTTATTTCCTTCATTATAAATAGTTGAACCAGTACCTATTGCTGCATCAGCATCTGTTCTTGAGCCGTATGGTATTAATTCACCCATTGATGTATAAGAAGACATATCAGATGTCGAAACAGCCCATATTGGATGATAAGTATATTCAGGATTAGGACGAAAATCCTGAAGATACAGAATTTTGAAGTCTCCCGCAACCGGATCGTAGAAAGGCATCGGGTCACCTACATAACCTACATAAGGCTGATAGTACGTTCCGAAAGTTTTCTCATCGGTTGAAGAGAAGTAATTTGTTGTACCATTCCAGTCCTTTTGTGTAAGGACTGGAGATTCATCGTCACAGCTTGCAAATGACATTGCCATAGAAGCCAATAGTAAAGCATATATCATATTTTTCATAACCTTTTAGATTTGATTATTCACCCTTTAAATAATTGATTGCATTTTCTGTTAATTTAGCCACATTACCGTGATATCTATCGCCCGAAGCATCAACTCCATAAGAATACCAGTCATAACATCCTGAGCCTATACATACGATACCGCCTCTACCATTATTTGGAAGATATTCCCAAGCAACAACAGCACCGTCACCTCCATTTCCAATAGCTTTTGCTCCGTGTAGAATTTCCCAATCAGCTTCTGTAGGATAACCACCCCAATCGGAACCAATGTGCCATTGTGCGGTACTGTTAGTTATTCTATATCCTGCATCACAAGTATACACTTTATCACTTTCTCCAGAATTCATTACAAGATTCTGATAAAGAGCATGTTCCGTATTACCTTGAATGAAGAAACTCCAAGGTCCGGAAGTTATTTCACCACTTTCTTCAACCTGTCCCCAGCAATTATTAGGATTATTTCCATCTAATGTAGCACCTAATTTTACGGCATAATAGGAAGCAAACCTAGTCAGCAACAAACTACCGCCAGCTTCGTAGAAATCCTTTATTTTCTGTATGGCAGTCAGTGAAGAAGCTGCATTCTGATCAAATTTATCCATATTGTCTATTCCGCCGTCAATATGAAGATGCCACCACATAACTTTACATGAACTTAAATCTACAACTCCTTTAGCAATATCATCAAACGAAACATACTGTGAGGAAGGAACATTTAAAAGCATCCAGTTTGCAGCCTCTTTTTCTTCAGAATTTAAAGATTCAACATTCTCTGCCAAACCTACATAAAGGACTTCTGCAGCATCTGATTGTATTACAGAAACCGTATAAGTAGTTCTAGCTGTGTTGTTCTCAACCACAAATTCCACAGGAGAGGAATAGTCCAAATTGCTGTAGTTTTCCGGGGAAACAATTACAGTTCCTTCATTCATCTCAATATTTGCAGTAAGGGAAGAAATATTTTCGGAAGTAGGAATTCTTACTGTTATAACATTTGTTTCATGATTTATAACTCCAATATATCCATTCAGCTTAAATGATAATATTTTTGCCTCATCATGCTTTACATTTATTGTATAATCAAAAAAAGCATCCCCATTAACAACACGTACGCTTTGTGAAAAAGAGAAATTCACTATATCACCAGTCTTTATTGTAGCTTCTGCTCCTTCCGACAATTCCAACTGACTGACAGTCATAGCTTCTGTATCGTATGCATAAGGAACACCTATGGTTATACTGGCGTTCTTATTGTCTATAACCCCTTCATACTGGTCGTCAAGAACAATTTTATTGATAAATGTGTCTCCATCCAATGAAAGACTTTTATTCTCATTATTATCGCACCCAGACACAACAATCATGAACAATGCCAAGGACAATAGATACAGTTTATTTATATATGTTTTCATAATCATTCTCTTTTTAAAATATTTATTACCAACCTCCGCAATTCTGATCATAAATACCGTTGCTGGCACTTATCTGAGCAAAAGGTATAGGAAGATACTCATTCTTGTTTTTAGTAAAATGAGCATTTGAATATATTGTACAAACCTCTGCTTCCGCTGCATAATATGCGTTAAGAACTCTTTCAGCTTCACCCCAACGAACCAGGTCGAAAAATCTATCAGACTCCATGGCCAATTCAACACGACGCTCAAATTTAAGTCTCTCCAAAGCCTCTTCCTGTGTGAATGTACCATAATATGGTTCTACATCATACTTCACTCCGTACTCAGAAGGATAATTAGCTATCATCGCAGTGGAAGCCTTAGCTCTATTTCTTACACGATTAATCAGATCAATAGCTTCCTGAATTCTTCCGTCATTAAGCTGGATTAAAGCCTCGGCTCTCATAAGCAATACATCTGCATATCTCAATACTATGTGGTTCATAGGAGTTCCCCACCAAGAACCTTTTACCAGATATTCACTTTCTGGATCAACATTCTGTTTAAGTGTTACATAGTAACCGTAAAGTCCATTACTTCTGCTCCATGTTGATGATTTATCCATCATAAATTCAGGATTAAACTCATAAGGAAGTCCTGGTATACCTACAGTAAGGAACAGACGAGGGTCCGCATTGTCTACACTCATGTCATAATCATCATCGTTGAAATTATCAAACAGCGGATGACCGTTATTGTCTGTCTTGAAAGCATTTACCAAATTCTGACTTGGTTTGTAAAAATCACAACCTCCATCAGTTACGCCAGGAATATTAGGTACAATAAGACCTGTAGACCAGTTACAGTTACCGTTTGTAGTACCATCATTGATAGAATACTGCATTGCCCACAAAGATTCCTTGCCGTTCTCATACTGAGGTTCTGGACGGAAATTATTATGGAAATCACTTTCCAAGTCATAACCACCTGCATTCATGATTGAAGCCTCAGTATATTCCACGACCTTTTTCAGGTCCTCAGCATTAATGCTTGTAACTTCATTTGTTTCCGGATTATCCTGTCTGTATGCCTTATACAGATAAGTCTTTGCAAGATAAGCAGCTGCTGCACCTCTTGTAGGTCTTCCTTTATCTGCTTGAGTATCAGGAAGATTTTCGTATGCAAACTGGAAATCGTTAGCTATCTGCTGCCAGCCTTCATCATTAGTATAAACAGTATTAGACAGATTATTATATTCCTCAGGAGAAAGATTTTCATCGTTAGCAATTACAATCTTCTTGAAAAGCTGTTTCAAGAGGAAATGTCCGTGTCCGCGCAAGAACCTCATTTCCGCTATTCTCTGCTGTTTGAGAGGATAAGTGTTTTCATCCATCTGATCGAGCAACTGCAATGCGGCATTTGAACGAGAGATACAGTTATAAAGTCTTTGCCACATATCGCTGATGTTCCATGCAGTAGTCATAATACCCTGTGAAACTTCAAGGTTATGGAACACGTCACCATCCTCTGTACCGTTTCCGCCTTTATAAGCGTCGTCTGAACGAACATCATAGTTCCACATTGAGAATGATGAATTTATATCCTCGGCTGAAATCCATATAGCGTATGCAGAAATCACCAGATTGTCTACATATTCTGGGTTATTAAGCTGTTCATTATCTATCGTACCTTGAGGGGTGTGACGGTCAAGGAAATCAGAGCAACCTGATGATAGTAACATTAAACTTATAATGAATATATTTATATATGTTTTCATAAGTGTATGTTTGTAAATTATTATGTTTTATAAAAATTATTCCTCAGAATCAGAAACCAACGTTGATACCGAATGTCAAGTTCATAGGGATAGGGTAACCGTAGTTAGGGTTTTCCGGATCTACACCTGTAAATTCCTTGCTTGTGATAGTAAGCACATTCTGTGCACTAAGGTACAATCTCAATCTGTCTACCTTAAACTTCTGAGATATTGATTTTGGCAAGTTATAACCTAATTGTATATTTCTTAATTTAAGGAAAGAACCGTTTTCAACGAAGTATGTTGATACTCTCTTTTCATTATTAACGTCACTTCTTGTCAATGCAGGAATATCTGATGAAGAATTATATGGAGTCCATGCATCAAGAAGACGTTTACCCTTATTCAGGAAACCGATATTCAAACCGCTCCACAAGTCTGTTTCCTTCTTCAGGTCACTGATGATATCAACACCCTGTACACCCTGCCAGAACATTGTGAAATCAAAATCCTTATATTCGAAGTACATATTCAAACCGTAGCTGAATGCAGGTGTCGGATCATAGATCCACTGCTGGTCTTTTTCATTGATTACACCGTTACCGTCCAAGTCACGCCAGCGGATACGTCCTACTCCGGCGCCTTCCTGTACTGCATGATTATCAACTTCTTCCTGTGATTTGAATATTCCGTCTGCCACATAACCCACTTGCGAACCATTTGCATGACCGATGACACTTTCTACACCGTTACCACCGAATGTACCGTTAGCTGCTACAGTGATAGGCAAAGCAGTAATTTTGTTTCTATAAGTAGAGATATTAGCATTGAAATCATATTTGAATCCGTTGTCGAATGTTTTTCTATGACCTATATTGAATTCGAAACCTTTATTTTCCATTTCTCCGGCATTAATCCACTGAGTAGTACCTTCTCCCATAGAAGCGATACCCGCCATCTGAACAAGGATATCAGTAGTTTTCTTATAGAACCAGTCCAAAGATCCATATACCTGCTGATTGAATAATGAGAAGTCAATACCGATATTAGTCTGAGTAGTAGTTTCCCATTTTATATCATCATTACCCAACTGATTACGTTTGAATCCTGACTGAAGAGTCTTTCCGCCGTTTGTACCTTCAATATCATAAGAAGTACCGTAGCTCTGTCCTCCAGATTCTGTAACACCATAGTTAGGAACATAAAGAGTATAACGTGCAGTATTAGAAATTTCCTGGTTACCAGTCTGTCCCCAAGATGCTCTCACTTTAAGGTCATCAAGCCATTCAATATCTTTCATGAATTCTTCCTGACTCATACGCCATCCCAAAGATACAGAAGGGAAAGTTGCAAAACGATTATTCTTACCGAATCTTGAAGAACCATCCCTACGCACTGTCAATGAAGCCAGATATTTGTCATCGTATGTATAGTTGAATTTACCAAAGAATGATACCAATGAATAACCATCACCAGAACCGTAAGCCTGTGCTGTACCTACTCCGGCATCAGGCCACATGAAATCAGGATTCAGAATTGAGAAATCTTCTTTATAACCAGAGAACCATGTATTGTCTTCGTTATTCAACTCAACACCAATCATAGCATCACCTCTGTGCTTGCCTTTTTCGAAGTTATAAGTAGCAACGGCATTCCACATCCATCTCATCCAGTGTTCCTGTTTTGCCTCAACAGCATTCTTGTCATTGGCCACGTTACCTTCAGTGATAGGATATGTGAATATTCTCTGCTGTTTCTGAGAATAATCGATACCAAAAGTAGAACGAACATTAAATCCTTTGAATAGATTAAGGTTGATGTATGCATCACCAAACATTCTCCAATAATAATATTTTGTATCAGAATTTCTCTCAAGGCGAGCTACCGGATTTTCACGGTCGGGATAACCACCTACCGGACCTGCATATTCTCCTTCGGTAGTATATACAGGCAAAGACGGATTGGCCTGCAACACATTCTGCAAGAAACCACCAGGTGCTACTACTTCAGAAGTTCTGTTGACAGTAAAATGCTCTCCTATAGTAAGGATGTTTTCAATCAAGTTATAATCTGAATTCATACGAGCTGAAAAGCGTTCGAAATCAGAAGTCTTTATAATACCATTGTTCTTATAGTATCCTAAAGAGAAATAAGACGAGCCTTTCTCAGAACCATTGCTTACAGAAAGATTGTATTGCTGTATTACACCGGTACGGCTGATTTCGTCAAACCAATCTGTATCAGCAGAAGGAACAGTATTGGCAGAATCCAAGAAACGTGACATGGTGATTCCATGCAATACAGGAATACCATTCTGGTCGTATCCCCAATTATAAGAATATCCCAAAGCATTTGTATTCGGATCCTGACCATCGTTTACATAAGCTTGCCACATGGCCTGACCATATTCTCTGGCATTGAGGACTTCCATCTTGTTTGTGTACATAGAAGCAGATACCGAAGCGTCGAAATTAACTTTAATCTGACCTTCCTTACCTTTCTTTGTTGTTACGATGATAACACCGTTTGCTGCACGCGAACCATAGATTGAAGCAGAAGCGGCATCTTTCAACACCTGAATAGACTCAATATCGTTACCATTCAACTCATGCATACCACCCTTTGTAGGCACACCATCAATAATGTATAAAGGGTCATTGTTGTTCAAAGTTCCGATACCACGGATACGGATTGTTGTTGAACCACTTGGGTTACCGTCAGCTGTAATATTCATACCAGGAACTCTTCCCTGAAGAGCTTTCATGGGATTGTTTTCGTTCTGTTTTGAGATTTCGTCCATACTGACAACAGAAACAGCACCGGTAAGGTCTGCCTTACGTTGAGTGGTATAACCCGTTACCACAACTTCTTCAAGTACCTCTGAATCTTCATTAAGCACAATGCTCATCATGCTTTCAGCTTTAAGAGTAACTGTCTTGAAACCGACAAAAGAAACAGTGATTGAACTTCCGGAAGCAACATTCAACGTAAATTTACCGTCAAAATCAGTAATAGTACCATTGGTATTATTACCATTCTCCACTACAGTTGCTCCAATTACAGGGAAATTATCAACGGCAGAAATGACCGTTCCCTGAACTACCAAATCTTGCGCATGCATGACTATGCATATAAACAAGAAGAGCGCAATAAGAAATTTTCTCTTTATGCTTTCCATACGCATTAAATTAATTAGATTATTAATAATTGTTCTTAAAATTCTGTTGCAAATATATAATGGTATAACAAAGAAGCTTGCAACAAATGTTTCATACGCAATAATAAATGTTTCATGCAACATTTTTGCATCAAGATGAAACATTTTTTGCAACGCAAATCAATGCGTCAGATGACACGGGGACATTCAATCCGAGAACGTACCCACATTCGAACTAAAACTTGCCCACATTCGAGTTAAAACTTGCCCACGTTTTATTTTAAATTTGCCCACGTTTTTTTATCGGTACGAATAAGGATGAAACAGGAAAATATATAAAAGTATGAAACAGGAGCAATCCGTATATGAAAAAAGCGGAACTACATCGCTGCAGTCCCGCCTCCTACTAAATACATATAAAACCAAAACAGATTGTAATTGACGTTCTCCCATCAAGAGAAGAACATTAAGTGGAATGTTTATATATATTTCTCAATACGTTGCATAGCCTCTATACAGTCCTCACGTTTTCCGAATGCTGTGAGACGAAGGAAACCTTCACCAGACGGACCGAAGCCTACACCCGGTGTTCCTACTACATGGGCTTTCTCAAGCAAAGTATCAAAGAATTTCCACGATCCGGTTCCTTCAGGAGTCTTGAGCCATAAATACGGAGAATTTATTCCTCCAAAAACTGTCATTCCGGATTTCTTCAGGCCTTCGCGCATTATACGTGCGTTTTCCAGATAATAGTCTATATTGGCTTTTACCTGTTCCTTGCCCTCAGGCGAATAAATCGCTTCGGCAGCACGCTGTGTGATATAGCTGGTGCCATTGAACTTTGTACACTGACGTCTCAGCCACAATTTGTTGAGCTGGACTTTCGTTCCGTCGGCAGCAGTGGCTGTAACCTCGTCAGGAATTACGGTATATCCGCAACGTACTCCTGTAAACCCGGCAGTCTTAGAAAAGCTTCTGAATTCTATAGCACACTGTCTGGCTCCTTCTATCTCATATATTGAATGCGGAACATTCTCCTCGCGAATGAACGCCTCGTATGCCGCATCGAAAAATATTATCGAATCATTTGCAAGGGCATAGTCAACCCATTGCTTTAACTCGTCTCTGGTAAGTGTTGTACCGGTAGGATTATTCGGATAGCACAGATATATGATATCTGTACGTTTTCCCGGAAGAGACGGAACAAAATTGTTTTCCTCGTTACAAGGCATATATGTAATGTCACTCCAGCATCCGTCACTGCCCAGTACTCCTGCCCTGCCGGCCATAACATTACTGTCGATATAGACAGGATATATAGGGTCGGTAACGGCAATACTATTCTCACGACTGAAAATGTCGCCTATATTTCCGGTATCACTCTTTGCTCCGTCGTTGACGAACACTTCATGATTGGAAAGTTTTATTCCGAGTGGTTCGAAATCGTTTTTGATTATAGCTTCTATCAGGAAGTCATAACCCTGCTCCGGACCATATCCGTGGAATGTTGCCGATGAAGCCAGTTCATCAGCGGCACGGTGCATAGCCTTGATACATGCTTCGGGAAGCGGACGTGTGACATCGCCTATCCCAAGTCGGATAAGATCGATATCCGGGTTTGCAACCTTGAAACTGCTGACCTTTCGTGCTATGTCCGAAAAAAGATAACTGCCTGGCAGTTTTAAAAAATTATCGTTTATTTGTGCCATTTTTTTTGTAGTTGTTAGTTGTTAGAGAACTATCTCTCCATCAAAGACTTTTACAGCCGGTCCGGTCATATATACATGTCCGTCTGTTTCGTCCCATTTAATCTTAAGTGTTCCACCATCCATTATAACTGATGATTCTCTGCCACACCTGCCGGTATATGCCGCAGCCACAGCCGTAGCACATGCTCCTGTGCCGCATGCCATTGTAATTCCGGAACCGCGTTCCCATACTCTCATGCGTATATCGCCATTTGAAAGGATTTGTGCAAATTCCACATTCACGCGATCAGGAAACAAAGGATGCTTCTCCAGAGCCGGCCCTACAGTGTTGATATCTACCTCAGATATTTTATCAACAAATATCACAAGATGTGGGTTTCCCATTGATACGGAGATTCCTTCCTTATAGCCATAGCCGTCGCCTAACTGAACTTTTCCTTTAACTTCAGGAACATTCATATCGACTGTTACGGCATCCACATGATTATCTTTCGAGAGATGGAGTCTCAGAATCTTGATTCCTGAAAGGGTTTCCAGCGTCACTTCTGTCTTTGCAGTCAGTCCTTCCTCGTACAGATATTTGCCTATGCAGCGGCTTGCATTACCGCACATCATGGCTTCCGAACCGTCCGCATTGAATATGCGCATGCTGAAATCCGCTATCTGCGATGCCCCAATCAGCACAAGTCCGTCGCTACCAATTCCGGTGTGATATCTGCTCCACTCCACAGCCACTTCTTCCGGATTATCTATCGGATATTGAATGGTGTTGACATAGATATAATCATTGCCGGCACCATGCATTTTTGTAAATCTGATGTTCATCTTTTGATAATTAATAATTAATAGTTAATAATTAAAAACCAATGGTTTACGTAGTTAATTAAAAACTAAAAATCAATACGCTGCTTCGTGTACTCCAGCCACAGCGCGTCCGCTAGGGTCGTTCATTCCCTTGAATGATGCGTCCCATGCCAAAGCTTCGGCTGTAGAGCAGGCTACACTAGGAACACTCGGAACTGATTTTGCTGCAGACTCGCTTGGGAAATGTTCCTCGAATATGCTGCGATAATAATATTCTTCTTTATTCTGAGGCGGATTGATAGGGAAACGCTCTGCCGCGTGTGCCATCTGTTCGTCTGATACTGCTTCGGAAGTTATTGCCTTCAGAGTATCAATCCATGAATAGCCCACACCGTCGGAGAACTGTTCCTTCTGTCGCCATGCTACTTCCTGAGGGAGAAGTGATGAGAACGCGTCGCGTACTACCTTCTTTTCTATCTCTTTACCCGGACACATCTTGACAGCCGGATTCAGACGCATTGCCACATCAAGGAACTCTTTGTCTAGGAAAGGAACTCTTCCTTCCACTCCCCATGCAGAAAGTGACTTGTTGGCACGCAGACAGTCATAAAGGTGTAGTTTTGAAAGTTTGCGGACTGTCTCTTCATGGAACGCACGCGCATCCGGCGCTTTGTGGAAATACAGATATCCTCCGAACACCTCGTCGGCACCTTCGCCGCTCAACACCATCTTTATACCCATCGACTTGATGACTCTTGCCAGAAGATACATTGGAGTGGACGCACGCACTGTTGTGACATCGTAAGTCTCGATATAATAAATCACATCGCGGATAGCGTCTAGACCTTCCTGAATGGTATAGTTTATTTCGTGATGCACTGTTCCGATATGTTCTGCCACAAGACGGGCCTTCTCCAGGTCGGGTGCTCCCTTAAGTCCTACAGCAAATGAATGAAGCTGTGGCCACCATGCGTCCTGTTTTCCGTCAGTTTCCACACGTTTGTCGGCAAACTGTTTCGCTACGGCAGAGATAACAGACGAGTCAAGTCCGCCCGAAAGCAATACACCGTATGGGACGTCACTCATCAGCTGTCTTTTCACCGCGTCCTCAAGGGCAGTGCGGACATCGTCCACCTGTGACTGATAAGAATTTTCAGATTCGCAATATCTGTCCTTAACGGCCTCATATTCTGTCCAGTCGCGTTTATACCATTTCTGCATCTTGCCTTCACGGCTCCAGTAATAATGTCCCGGCAGGAATGGCTCATATTCGTCGCACATTCCTTCCAGAGCTTTCAATTCACTTGCGCAATACACTTTACCGTCTGCATCACGTCCTATATAGAGAGGTATCACGCCTATAGGGTCGCGCGCTATAAGAAACTCATCACGTTCTTCGTCATAAAGCGCGAAGGCGAAGATACCGCTCAGTTTCTCTATAAAATCCACTCCATACTCGCGATACAGTGCAAGGATAACCTCGCAGTCACTTCCGGTCTGGAACTCATACTTTCCGGCAAAATCGGCACGTATGTCGCGATGATTGTAGATTTCACCATTCACAGCCAGAATCTGTTTTCTGTCCGGCGAGAACAATGGCTGTCCTCCACTCTGAGGATCGACTATCGACAGACGTTCGTGTGCCAGAATGGCCGAACCACCGCAATATATTCCGCTCCAGTCCGGTCCGCGGTGGCGTATGCGTTTCGCCATAGCGAGAGCTTTCTGTCTCAGCTCAGGCGATTGCTGTTTTATATTGAAGATACATGCTATACCACACATAATTCTTAAGTTGTTAGTTGTTAGACAAACATCTTATCTATCTCTGCAGCCGCCTTTCGTCCGGCAGCAATACACTTCACTACGAGCGACGGACCTGTAGCGGCATCACCGGCTACAACCGCATTCTTAGGAAGTTCCGGCATCTGTGGTTTCAAGAATCCCATTGCCAACAGAACCAAATCTGCTTTGATAGTATCTTTCTTGCCGGTAGGTTTCATTGTAGGACGTCCGCCATCTGCTGCCGGAATCCATTCCACTTCTTCCACTTCCACAGCTGTCACCTTTCCGTTTTTGCCTACAAACTTATTCGAGTTCAGACACCAGCGGCGTGTACAGCCTTCCTCGTGGCTTGAACTTGTTTTCAGCACAACGGGCCACTGTGGCCAAGGAGTAGCAGGATTATGTCCTACAGGAGGTTTAGGCATGATTTCAATCTGAGTCACACTTAGAGCCCCCTGACGGTGTGAAGTACCGATACAGTCGCTACCAGTATCACCACCACCGATAACCAGTACATGCTTTCCGCGGGCAGAGATTCTCTCCTTCTCCGCAATTTCCTGTCCGGCAAGCACTCTGTTCTGCTGAGCCAGCATCTCCATGGCAAAATGAATACCGGAGAGTTCGCGTCCGGGTATTGCCAGATCTCTGGCCTGTGGAGTTCCTGTACATACGGCGTATGCATCGAAACCTTCAGGCAATTTTGTAAGGTCAATCTCTGAATTTGTCTTGAAGACGATACCTTCCGCCTCCATTATCCGGATACGGCGGTCTATGATGTTCTTTCCAAGCTTAAAGTTCGGTATTCCATATCGGAGCAGACCGCCCGCCATTTCGTCACGTTCGAACACCGTAACTTCATATCCACGTTTGTTCAATTGGTTTGCAGCCGCCAGTCCGGCAGGTCCCGAACCAATTACAGCCACTTTTTTTCCGTTTCTTTCATATTTCTTCGGCGCGATATATCCTTCGCGGAATGCCGCCTCAATAACGGCAGCCTCGTCCTCGCGGATAGTTACAGGTGAATCGATACTGAGCTTCAGTACACACGATTTCTCACACAGAGCAGGACAAATACGGCCTGTAAATTCAGGAAAGTCGTTTGTAGCGCTCAATATCTCGTATGCCTTGCGCCAGTCGCCCTTGCACAGTGCATCCTGAAACTCAGGAGGACGATTGCCCAGTGGGCATGCCCAATGGCAGAATGGTACTCCACAGTCCATGCAACGGCTGGCCTGCAATTTACGTTCGCTAGTGTTGAGTGTCTGTTCCACTTCACTATAATCGGCAACTCGTTCGTGAACTGGACGGTAGCCGGCCTCTTGTCGAGGTATATTTAGAAATGCTTTTGGATTTCCCATGATGGCAATTAATAATTAATAATTAAAAATTAAGAGCTGAGGATTAATAGTCTCTCTGTACCTCCGCAATCTTCTGCTGCAGTTTCTTCATCTGTTCCTCAGCCAGAACGCGTTTGTATTCTATCGGTGTCACCTGAATGAATTCATCTATATGACTCGGCCATTCGTCAAGCAGAGTGCGGGCCAGTTTCGAACCGGTAAATCTCCAGTGACGTTCGATAAGCTCCTTCAACTCCTTGCGTGATGCAGAGTCATCAAGAAGATTAAGTTCCACCATCTCCATATTGCAGAAATAGTCGAAATTATGCTCAGGATCCCACACATACGCTATACCACCACTCATACCGGCAGCAAAGTTTCTTCCTGTATCGCCAAGTACAACCACACGTCCACCTGTCATATATTCACAGCAGTGGTCGCCAACTCCTTCCACTACGGCTATAGCACCCGAGTTTCTCACCGCAAATCTCTCGCCCACACGTCCGTTGATATAAACCTCACCTTTAGTGGCACCATACATCAGGGTATTACCCGCAATAGTATTCTTCGAAGCATCGAACAGCGAACCTGACGGAGGCAACAGGCAGATACGTCCGCCGCTCAGACCTTTTCCCACATAGTCGTTGGCCTCACCTTCCAGACGGAAAGTCACACCAGAAGTAAGGAACGCTCCGAAGCTCTGTCCTGCCGAACCTTTGAACTTCACGTTGATAGTGCCGTCCGGCAATCCGGCATGACCGTATCTTCTTGCCACTTCGCCCGAAAGCATTGCGCCTGCCGAGCGGTCTGTATTCGAAATAGTATATTCCAATTCCACAGGCTTGCCACCTTCCAACGCGTCTTTTGCTGCGGCTATCATGGCTCTGTCCTTTATGCCAAGCAGATCCAGAGGCTTGTCTGCAGTGTGATGTATATCCGCACTGCCGTCCACCATATACAGGATTCTGCTGAAATCCAGTCCTGCCATCTTTCCTTTCTTGTCAGAAGCTTCAATTTCGATAAGGTCTGTACGTCCCACTATATCCTCCAGTCTGGTGAATCCCATTTCAGCCAGATATTCTCTTACTTCCTCGGCCAGGAAGCGGCAATAGTTGACAACATATTTATAGTGTCCGCGGAAATGTTCACGCAACTTTTCATCCTGAGTAGCCACACCCACAGGGCACAGGTTGGTATGACATTTTCTCATCATCACACATCCCAATACTATCAGAACCGCAGTACCAAAAGCAAATTCCTCTGCTCCCAGCAGCGCCATGCTGATAATGTCGCGTCCGGTTTTCAGCTGTCCGTCGGTCTGCAAACGTACCTGTCCTCTCAGTCCGTTAAGAACCAGAGTCTGCTGAGTCTCACTAAGACCAATTTCCGGCGAAATACCCGCATATCTCATAGATGAAGCAGGAGAAGCACCTGTACCACCTTCAGCTCCCGAAATCACAATCAAATCGGCCTTAGCCTTTGCCACACCGGCAGCGATGGTACCAACACCACTTTCAGCCACCAGCTTAACGCTTATTGCCGCACGCGGATTGACGTTCTTAAGGTCGTAAATCAACTGTGCAAGGTCTTCTATAGAATATATATCGTGATGAGGTGGAGGCGAGATAAGAGATATACCCGGAATTGAATGACGTGTACGCGCAATCACTTCATCTACCTTGAATCCTGGCAGCTGTCCACCTTCACCAGGCTTAGCTCCCTGTGCCACCTTAATCTGAATTTCCTCGGCATTCACCAGATATTCAGTTGTCACACCGAAACGTCCCGAAGCAATCTGCTTGGTCTTGCTGCACAGACTGATATCCCCGTCTTCAGCATGATAGATATCAGAGAATCGGCTGCTGTCCTCACCACCTTCACCAGTATTACTTCTCGTTCCAAGACTGTTCATTGCCAATGCAAGAGCCTCATGAGCTTCCTTGCTGATTGCACCGAACGACATCGCACCGGTAACAAAATGTTTAACAATTTCTTCTACAGGCTCTACCTGATCTATGCTGATAGGATTTCTGCGGAAACCGAAAAAGTCGCGAAGAAAAATAGGATTTTCCTTTTTATCGGACTTGGCAGTAAATTCCTTGAACTTTTTATAACTGCCCGTGCGTGTAGCAAGCTGCAACAGACTTATTGTATCAGGATTCCATGCGTGCTGCTCACCGTCTTTTCTGAATGAGAACAGACCGATATGATCAAGCAATCCTCCTGCCTCATCTTCAGATATAGCGACACCCGAACGATGGAATCTGAGGTAGTCATGAGCTATATCGCCGATACTTGCTCCACCTATTGTAGACACGTCAGTACCGAAATATCTTCTCATAACCTCGGAATTCAAACCTACAGCCTCAAACAGCTTAGCTCCACGGTATGAACGTATAGTACTGATACCCATCTTACTCATCACCTTATATAATCCTTTGCAGAGAGCCTTTATATAATTCTTCTCGGCAGTAGCGTAATCAAGCTGCACGTCACCTTTCTTCACCAGTCCGTCTATCACTGCAAAGGCCATATACGGACAGATGGCACTCGCTCCATATCCCAGGAGCAATGCTGCATGCATCACCTCGCGCGCTTCGCCACTTTCCACTATCAACGCTGTCTGTACACGTTTCTGTACCGAAATCAAATGATGATGAACCGCGCTTACAGCTACAAGCGACGGCACAGGAGCATATTCGGCATCTACATCCCTGTCCGAAAGCACAATATAGTTTGCACCGGCATCAACTGCTTCTTCCGCACTCTTGCACAGACTTTCTATCGCCCGGCGAAGTCCGTCCTCACCATCCGAAGCCTTGAATACCATTTTCAGCTTGACAGTGCTGAACCCCTTGTATCTGATATTGCAAAGAATATCAAGCTGTGTATTTGTAAGAACAGGATGCGGCAGACGCACCATCTTGCAGTGTCCCGCACTAGGACTGAGAATGTTATTTCCAACGGCACCGATATATTCTGTGAGCGACATAACCAACTCTTCGCGAATAGGGTCGATAGCCGGATTGGTTACCTGTGCGAACTGCTGACGGAAATAATTGAACACCGACTGAGGCTTTTCACTCAATACCGCCAAAGGAGTGTCATTACCCATAGATGCTGTAGGTTCTGCTCCGGCCGCACACATCGGAGTAAGAGTACGCTCAATGTCTTCGCGGGTATATCCGAAGATACGGAGTTTTCTTCCTGCATCTTTCACAGAGTTTTCCACCTTACGTCCACTACGCAAAGTATCAAGTTCTATTCTGTTGGCTGCCAACCATTCTGTATAAGGCAAAGCCGATGCCAAATCTTCTTTTACTTCTTTATCGTAATATATTTTACCTTCCTGTGTATCTATCAATAATATCTTTCCAGGCTGCAATCTTCCTTTAGCCTCTATTTCATCAGGATTGAAACCAATAGTACCTGTCTCGCTGGCAACTACCATTGTTCCGTTCTTCGTAACCAGCCATCTGGCAGGACGCAATCCGTTTCTGTCAAGCATTCCTCCGGCATATCTTCCATCGCTGAAAAGCAGTGCGGCAGGACCGTCCCACGGTTCCATAAGTATGGAATGATATTCATAGAAGTCTTTAAGCTTCTGGCTGATAGGGTTCTTCTCATTTATAGACTCAGGCACCATCATCGCCAGCGCATGAGGCAGACTAAGTCCGGACATAACGAAAAATTCAAGGACATTGTCCATTGAAGCACTGTCGCTCATTCCAGGCTGAATTATCGGACGTATCTTTGATATATCACCCAATTTTTCAGACGAAAGAACACTTTCTCTGGCTTCCATCCAAGCACGATTACCACGTATTGTGTTAATCTCACCGTTATGAGCCATCATACGGAAAGGCTGTGCCAGACTCCATGTAGGAAACGTATTCGTACTGAAGCGTGAATGTACCAAAGCCAGCGCACTGGTAAAGTATGGCTGTGTAAGGTCTGCATAATATTCACGAAGTTGTGTAGAAGTAAGCATACCCTTATACACCATATTCTTACTGGAAAGTGACACTATATAGAAGTCTTTGTGTTGTATTCTATTCTCTATCTTTTTCCTGATGATATACAGCTTCTTCTCCAATTCCGGTTCATCTGCTCCGGCTGTTACGAAAATCTGCTTCACGTCAGGTTCTGTAGCTTGCGCGTCCTTACCTAAAATATCTGAATTTACAGGGACTGTACGAACATGCATCAGTGTCATGCCTTCCCTTTCAATTTCCTCTATCATCACACTCATTATGTCTTGCTGGACATCTTTGTCCTTAGGCATAAACACAAGACCCGTGCCATATTTACCTTTTTCCGGAACCGGAATACCCTGTAGAAGAATAAATTCATGCGGTATCTGAATCATGATACCTGCACCATCACCCGTCTTGCTGTCGGCTCCTTCTGCTCCACGGTGCTTCATGTTCTCCAACACCTTCAAGGCAGAGTCTATCAGTTCATGCGACTTTGCGCCGTGTAGGTTGACTATCATTCCTACACCACAAGCGTCATGCTCATTTGCCGGACTATACAATCCCTGAGGAGCGTTTTCTCTGATAAAATGATTCTCTTTCATTGTGTTTTGGTTTCTTTATGTACTAAAATCTCGTTTGTATGTATTATTTTGTACCGCAAAAATATATATTTATGTTTTTTGTGATTACTTTCAGCCTCAGTTTCTTTAAAAAAAGATAATAGGCGTCTCAAATCGGTTACAAAACAGTTATAATTTAAGCATAATTAATATCAGATTATAACGTAAATACAAAATTTACATTTCAATTTATAAGTAAGGGTATAAACAAAACAAATTATATATATTATAAAACATATTCTTTTAGCAGGAAATACTTATTTTTGTAATGAATGGAAACAAGTATATAAATATGTGTGGAATCGTAGGATACATTGGCAAGCGTCAGGCATGGCCTGTGCTTGTAGAAGGTCTCCGAAAATTGGAGTATAGGGGATACGACAGTGCCGGAGTGGCACTCATAAATACTCCTGGAGACCTGAAAGTTTATAAATCAGTGGGAAAAGTAGCAGATCTGGAACAGAGCGTAGCAGGAAAAGACACGTCAGCTTCAACCGGTATTGCACATACACGTTGGGCTACTCATGGAGAACCAAGTACGGTAAATTCTCACCCTCATACTTCAATGAGCGGTCGTCTGGCTTTAGTACACAACGGCATTATCGAAAATTATGCCCTCCTCAAACAGAAGCTTATAGATAAAGGATATGTTTTCAAAAGCAGTACTGACACGGAAGTATTGGTACAGCTTATCGATTATATCCAGACAGAAGGAAATCTGGACCTTCTGACATCTGTTCAGTTGGCACTAAAAGAGGTAATAGGAGCATACGCCATAGCCGTAATAGACAGGAATCACCCTGAAACAATCATTGCAGCCAGAAAGAGCAGTCCTTTGGTGGTTGGTATTGGCGAAGATGAATACTTCCTTGCATCGGATGCCACCCCTATAGTGGAATATACTAATAAGGTGATATATCTGTCTGATGGCGAAATTGCTGTTCTCAAAAATGGCGAACCTGTCAAAATTGTCGACCTTGACAATGTGGAATGTTCGCATGAGGCACAGACTATCGCATTGAACATCGGACAGCTGCAAAAAGGCGGCTATCCTCATTTCATGATAAAGGAAATATTCGACCAGCCTGAATGTATAGCCGACTGTATGCGTGGCCGTCTTAACCCGGAAACAATGTCAATATTGCTTTCGGCCGTAAAAGAACATAGGGAAAAGTTCATAAAAGCACGACGCTTCATAATCGTGGCATGCGGAACATCATGGCATGCAGGACTGATAGGAAAACAACTCATTGAAACAATGTGCCGCATACCAGTAGAAGTGGAATACGCTTCGGAATTCCGTTACCGTAATCCTGTCATTTTGCCGGACGACGTAGTAATGGCTATTTCGCAAAGCGGCGAAACAGCAGACACACTTGCCGCAATTGAACTTGCCCATAACAGCGGAGCATTTGTTTATGGAATATGCAACGTGGTTGGTTCATCCATTGCACGTGCAACCGACTCCGGTTCTTATATACACGTAGGGCCAGAAATCGGTGTGGCATCGACAAAAGCTTTCACCGGTCAGGTTACCGTACTTCTGATGTTTGCACTGTCTCTGGCACAGGAAATGGGAACTATTTCACCGGATGAATACAAAGAAATAGTATCTTCACTAAATGATATACCGGATAAGATGCGTCAGGTACTAAAACAGAATGACTATATAGCCAGTCTGTCAAGAATGTTTACATACGCACGCAATTTCATTTATTTAGGACGCGGTTATTCGTTCCCGATAGCACTGGAAGGCGCACTGAAGCTTAAGGAAATCTCATATATCCATGCCGAAGGATATCCGGCAGCAGAAATGAAGCATGGACCTATTGCGCTGATTGATGCAGAAATGCCGGTAGTGGTCATCGCGACCAACTCACCTCTCTACGACAAGGTTCTGAGCAACATTCAGGAAATAAAGGCACGTGGCGGAAGAGTAGTTGCCATTGTTACAGAAGGCGACACGGTAATCAGCTCGCTTGCCGATTTCAGTATCCCTGTGCCTGCGGTACCTGAGTGTCTGGACGCTCTGGTAACATCCATTCCGCTACAACTCATGGCATACCATATAGCAGTATGCAGAGGACTGGATGTCGACCGTCCACGAAATCTTGCAAAATCAGTGACTGTGGAATAATCCACCGTCACCTTAGTCTTGTAAGGGCAATCTTGATGACTTTCTGTACAGGAGCATCCGGTTCTTCATGAAGAATCTGTCCGACAACCTTCTGCGACGGTGCCTGTGCAAATCCCAACATAGTCAAAGCAGCAACTGCCTCTTCATATATTTCATTATTGGCAGCAGATATAGGTGTAGAAACATTTCCGGTGCTTTCTACACCTATATTTTGTATCTTGTCCTTCAGTTCCACTATTATACGCTGTGCAGTCTTCAGACCGATACCCTTTACCATCTTCAGCAGCTTTTCATTTCCAGAGCTTATCACATTGCATAACTCGGAAGGACTTAAAGCCGATAAAATCATTCTTGCCGTATTACCGCCAATTCCCGACACAGTTATCAGCATAAGGAAAAGTTCCCTTTCCTGTTTGGTTGCAAAACCGTAAAGCACATAAGCATCTTCCCTTATAGCTTCGTATATATAAAGTTTTACATCTCCCTTTCCCTGTATGGCAGAAAATGTATTCAGCGAAATATTCACACCGTATCCCACTCCGTTACAGTCCACTACCGCCATGGTAGGTGTAACATCATCAAGTTTTCCTTTTATATATTCAATCATATTTTGATTATAAATTATAATTTAACGGCAAAAATAAGCATAACAAAGTTATAAATTGTAAGTTACTCTCGAAATATTTCAAAAAACGTCCTCCTTTTTCTCTTTAGAACAATTCTAATTTTTTATTTTTGCAGCGTCAAAAATACAGGATATATTTCTTGTAACAAAACAGAAAAGAATAAACAATTAAACACCAATAAAATTATGAAAAAGATTAGAGCTGCCGTAGTAGGTTACGGAAACATTGGAAAGTTTACAATCGAAGCACTTGAAGCTGCTTCTGATTTTGAGATTGCAGGTGTAGTTCGCCGTAACGGTGATGCCAACAAACCAGCAGAACTTGCACCATATAAAGTTGTAAAAGACATCAAAGAACTTGAAGACGTTGACGTAGCAATTCTTGCAACTCCTACACGCAGCGTAGAGCAGTACGCAAAGGAAATCCTTGCATTGGGTATCAATACAGTTGACAGTTTCGACATACACACACAGATCACATCTTTGCGCCGCACATTGGGCGAAACAGCAAAAGCACACAACGCAGTTTCAATCATCGCTGCAGGATGGGACCCGGGAAGCGACTCTGTAGTACGTACACTTCTTGAAGCTATCGCTCCAAAAGGTATCACATACACTAACTTCGGTCCGGGCCGCAGCATGGGACACTCTGTAGCTGTACGCGCCATCGCAGGTGTTAAAGACGCGCTGTCAATGACTATCCCTGTAGGTACAGGTATCCACCGCCGTATGGTATATGTAGAACTTGAGGAAGGTGCGGATTTCAAGACAGTAGAAGCAGCCATCAAGTCGGACGCATATTTCGTAAACGACGAGACACACGTAATACAGGTTCCATGCGTTGACGCGCTTAACGATGTTGGTCACGGTGTAAACCTTGTACGCAAAGGTGTTTCCGGTAAGACACACAACCAGCTGTTCGAATTCGACATGAAAATCAACAACCCAGCTCTTACAGCTCAGGTTTTGGTTTGCGTAGCACGTGCTTCTATGCGCCAGCAGCCAGGATGCTACACAATGATTGAAGTTCCGGTAATCGACCTTCTTGAAGGCGACCGCGAAGAACTTATCGCTCATCTGGTATAATCAGACTATTTATCAATCTTTCCATAAAATCTCTTTCCCTATTCGTTTTGGGAGAGAGATTTTTTTATTTCCTTTGCACATATAAATCAAAAAACTCAGAAACATGATTTTAGGAAGCATCGTTTGGGACGTCGATCCCATACTTCTACGTCTTGGTTCCATAGAACTGAGATGGTACGGACTAATGTGGGGCTTGGGATTTATCCTGGCATACGAAATGGGCTCACGCCTGTTCAAGAAAGAAGGTCATCCTGACGACTGGGCTGACAAGCTGTTTGTCTATTGTATAGTAAGTGCCGTAATAGGAGCGCGATTAGGTCACTGTCTTTTCTACGAATGGGATTACTATGGAGCCCATCCAGCCGAGATATTCAAAATATGGAAAGGCGGTCTGGCAAGTCATGGAGGAGTATTCGCATTGATACTTGCCCTTATATGGTATTCAAAGAAAGTCACTCACAAAAGCGTATGGTGGTTGTTCGACCGCCTGATACCAGCAGTAGCAGTGGTCTGTGCATGTATCCGTTTCGGCAATCTGATGAACTCCGAAATATTCGGCTATCCAACCGACCTTCCATGGGGATTTGAATTTGTACGTTCACGCGAATGGCAAGAGCTCTACAACCAGAACGGAGTGGCACAAGCATGCCATCCTACACAGATATACGAAATGCTGTATTGTGCGGTAGCCTTTATATTCTCATGGCTGGCATATCACAAGTTCGGTCTTCAGAAACGAATCGGACTCATAACAGGAGTTTCGCTTCTGATATTCTTCGGAGCACGTCTCGGACTTGAATTCATCAAGAATCCGCAAGTGGCAGAAGAAGTAGGCATGACACTAAATATCGGTCAGTGGCTCAGTGTACCGCTCATTCTACTCGGTATATATCTGATTATTACAAGCGGAAAGCGTAAAGAAGCATTCTGAATAATTTGAACACAAAAAAAACAGGAACCTATTTCTTTATAAAGGGGATTGGTTCCTATTTTTG
>NZ_JADYTF010000179.1 GCF_021530995.1 Bacteroides caecigallinarum | reverse complement strand
GCACTGACAGGGAAAAATATTGTACTAGAAAATCTATCTCTGATTTTCGTTCCGGTTTACGTAAATTCTTAGATTTCCTAAAATCAGATTATCGTAAGCGATACGATAACAGTATTTTATCAGAGATTGAGAAAATTAAAGAGAATCAACATCTGTCTGTTACTGAAAAAGAATCTATTATCTTGTCTAGAAGAGGTCAAGGGGTATTTCGTAACAATTTGATTAAGTATTGGGATGGATGTGCTATAAGCAAATGTTCATTAACAGATATGCTAGTAGCTTCTCACATAAAACCTTGGAAAGATTCAACAAATGATGAACGGCTGGATGTATTCAACGGATTATTACTTTTACCAAATTATGATAAGTTATTTGATTTGGGTTACTTAACATTCACCTCTGAGGGGAAAGCAATTTACTCAAAATTGCTTTCCAAAAATGACAAGTATTTATTGGGATTGACTTCAACTTTATCTCTTTGTCGTATTGAAGAGGCACACAAGACTTATTTAAAATATCACAATAAATATTGTTTTATTGGATAAATGTTTTTTAAAAGATATATGCCCCACTACTTGTAGATATCACAAGTTCAGACTTCATAATCTTAAAACAACATCTCTTCCATGTCTACTACCTGATTAATTAGGTTACTTGCTTTAATTGTTATAGTCCACAAATTTAATGTAAGCCTCCGGTAAACCACGTGTTTTCTGCAACTCCTTCCATCAGTATCTTTGTGCCCAAAAACAAGATTTATGATGACACGAGAAGAAGTTGCAGAAATTATTATGTACTGCAAGGAACACAAAGTAACCTATAAATCCAGGCTGGCCGAACTCAATATCCCAGTTTGGAGATTTTATGAGAGCAAGTCCCGCTATGCAGAGGAACAGTCCTCCGGCAATACCTCCAAAGGTGATTTTATAGAACTGGGACAAAGCGGCACATTTATTCCTGTCCCGTCATTTGGTCAAAGCGGTCGTAAACCTAAAGGAGAATCGTCATCCGGTTTTAAAAGTATAGAGATACGTACATCAAAAGGAGATGCAATACGTATTCAGGGAGAGCTCAGCGCACAGGAACTTTACTCAATAATTCAAGCCAGCAGCCATGTTTAACCTTAACGACAGTCTTCATTATCTGCTGTACAACCGTCCGACGGATATGCGGAAGAGTTTCCATACACTCAGTGGTATAGTGACTGATGTCATGGGTCATGATCCATGTAACGGGAATGTTTACATCTTCATGAACAGGGCACGCAACCGTATTAAGCTTCTCCATTGGGAGGCAGGTGGAATGGTACTCTATTCCAAGCTTTTGGAGGCCGGTACGTTTGGCAATCCCGGCTCCTTTAGTAAGGACAACATCTGCGAAGGGATAGAATGGCGTGACCTTGTAATGATAGTGGAGGGTATCATAGAATCCGGAGATTCACGTAAAAACAGACTTGAAAGCTTGAGAAAACTTCGGAAATAACAGGTATTTAATACACTGTAAAGTTGTGTATTCCAGCAGATTTTATTATCTTTACACTGTAATAAGATAATGGAATACAGATGTTTACGGAAGAACAGATAAAGGCAATAATACAGGAGAATGAAAGGCTTCGCAAGGAAAATGATGCACTTTCCGGGAAAGTGGCATCCCTGGAACAATCCCTTTATTGGCTTAGGAAGAAGATGTTCGGCCGTATGAGTGAGAAGAACCTTCCTCTTGACCCCAACCAGTTGTCGCTGTTTACACAGCAGGAAATGTCTCCCGATGAGAAGGCTGAACTTGAGGAGGAAGCACGCAAGGCGGAAGAAGAGATGACAAGAACAGTCAAGGTCAAAGAGAAACCTGTCCGCAAGCCTCTTGATACATCCCTGCTGCCTGTAAAGGAAATCAATCTTTACCCTGAAGGTACTACCACAGAAAACGGTGAGCTGAAAGACGATTTCGTTGAAATCGGAACCGAAGAGACTCTGCGTCTGGAACGTATCCCGGAGAAAGTCTATATAGTAAAGACCATCCGCCACAAGGTAATAAGAAAATCAGAACTCAAGGAAAAGCATCCGGAAGAGAGGCATATCCTTATCAGTCCGCTTCCTTTGGCACCTGTGGGCAAATGTATGGCAGGAGCATCCGTACTGACTGACATTATCATCGGAAAGTTTATGTATCATCTGCCTTTCTACCGCCTTATA
Source organism: Bacteroides caecigallinarum (assembly GCF_021530995.1). Lineage (GTDB taxonomy): Bacteria > Bacteroidota > Bacteroidia > Bacteroidales > Bacteroidaceae > Phocaeicola > Phocaeicola faecigallinarum. Next base: position 2,130 of record NZ_JADYTF010000179.1, on the reverse strand, counting down.
CAACAGTACCGTGAGTCCGGCATAACCATCAGTGACTCGACTATGGGCGGATGGTATGAGGCGGCTGTGGAAAAGCTGAAGCTTCTCTATAATCTCCTTAAGAAGCAGATACTCTCAAGTGAATATATACAGATAGACGAGAGTGTGATACCTGTTATTGACAACGAAAAGCACAAGACGAGAAAAGGTTATGAGTGGTGCCTGCGTGACGGCATCACCGGAGACGTCGTGTTCCATTATGACCGTGGCAGCCGTAGCGGGAAGGTTGCCCGTGAACTCCTGGGCAATTATGCCGGGCTTGCGCAGTGCGACGGCTATGATGCCTACGAACAGTTCGAACGGATGAAAGGCATCACGCTGTTCGGCTGTTGGGCCCATGCAAGGAGAAAGTTTACGGAGGCACTTGACGAGAACAAGGTACTGGCTACACAAGCATTATGCCATATAGGCAAACTGTACAAAGTTGAATCTGAGGCTAACGAAGCCGGCCTTTCCATAGAAGAGCGAAAGGAAAAACGTATCCGGGAATCTTACCCTGTGATACTGGAATTTGAAAGGTGGATGCAGGATGCCTACCTTAAGGTGCTGCCTAAGAGCCGTACCGGTAAGGCTATAGAATACACCTTCTCACTTCTTCCCAGACTCTCCAGATATGTAAATGACGGTAGGGTGAATATCGACAACAATCTCATTGAGAATGCGATAAGGCCGTTGGCTTTGGGTAGGAAAAACTATCTGTTCTGTGGCAATGACGCATCGGCATACAGAGCGGCCATTGTATATTCCCTTATCGGAACCTGCAAGTCTGCCGGAGTTGACCCAAGAGTATGGATGGAGGACGTACTGAGGAAAATACCGTATTATGAAAGGGATAAAAAGGATATGACAGAACTACTTCCACGGAACTGGGCTAAATCATAACAAATCTGTTCCGAATTGATATAATTTGATGCTATTAGTCCCGACTCGGAGGCGAATCTGAACGAATCGTACCGAGTCGGGACTAATTTTCTATTTTGCAATACGCACTTTACCGGAAGTTTACAATTTAATTACGAAAACAGATTACAAATAATTACTCATCATATTCTTCAGTACATAGGTTTAAAAGTATGACAAACAAAATATATAAACTAGAAAAGCTTATATTATTAAAGCAGAAAGCAGCATATCAAGAAATCCCACTTAGCGCCAATGAGCCAGCTTTTAAAGCACATGCGAGGAAAAAGCAATCACTCTTCCGCCAGATGGTATTAGGTATTCCATACGATCCTAAACACAAGTTCGGTAAGTATGGTGCTTTCCTTATGGAGCCATTCGCTTCGTTAGGATATAATTTCTGTGAGGTTTATCGAAACGATATACTTAATGGCATAAAAGAGCGATACGGGAAGTTGAATGCAGCTCTCCATGAGGGACTTATGGGCAATATGCTTAGGAGTGAACATATTCCATGGAATGTATTTTATCCAATGAAATCCGATCTGCAAGCCACATCTGCTCTATTAAAAGATATTCTGAAAACAGACGAGATAGACAAAGTTACAGATATTCGTATCGAGTGGGCCCCTGAAAAGGAGGAAGCACTTGACGACAATACCTCATTCGATACATATATTGAATATATTTATAATGGGAAAGAGTGTGGTGTAGGTATTGAAGTAAAATATACTGAAGAAGGATATCCTTTTGGGAAATTAGAAAGGAAGAGGGTTATGGAAGAGGAAGATTCCTTATACGCCATCAAGACACGCCAATGTGGGTTATACACAAATGAGATAAACAACCGCCGCCTGAGTGAAACATTGCTTTGCAAAGATGACTACAGGCAGATATGGAGGAATCATTTATTAGGTGCTGCAATGGTTATGAACGGACGAATCACTAAATTCCATAGTATCACACTATATCCCAATGGCAATACTCATTTCAAGAAAGTACTTCCTGAGTATGAAAAATTACTGTCGGAATATGGAAAAGCAACATTCGGCTATATTACCATCGAAAAACTCATCCTTCTTATATGTAAGCACTTTGAGATGAATGAAAAGAACAAGCAATGGGTAGACTATCTGAATACAAGATATCCTTTTATCTAAGAATGAATAAAAAAACATTACTCAATTATTT
>NZ_JADYTF010000178.1 GCF_021530995.1 Bacteroides caecigallinarum | reverse complement strand
CCCCCAAGCATGATATAGAAAACTGCTGTTCATTACTGTACATTTGTTTGTGGTGATTCAAATATACAATTTGTTCAGCGGTTTTCTTCGTTAATTAACAACTATCACGCGAAATGTCGGATGAACCAGATTTTTTTCCTATCTCTTTCAAACAGATTGTTGGAGATCTCAAATTAGAAAAATGGTAAACGGAGTCAAACTATTCAGTATTCCTCAAAAATTATTATCATCAACTGATATTATAACTCCTTCACTCTCCGAGCAACAATCCATCGCCGATTACCTCGACCAGAAATGCAGCGAGATAGACAAGCTAATCTCCATAAAACAGCAGAAGATAGAGAAGCTGAAAGACTACAAGAAATCATTAATTTTCGAGTGTGTAACCGGAAAAAGAAAAGTAAGCTAATCTCAAAGTGCCAAAGAAGAGGAGTCAAAGAGCCAAAATGGTACTTTGGATGGCACTTTGAACTGAATAATAAGATTAAAGAAAGATATACTCATGAATACCACAGACTTAAAGGAAAAGAACTTTGAAGCCGATATTGAACGATACCTTATCACAGAGGGCGGATATATAAAAGGCAATCAGGATACATACGACAAGGACAGAGCTATTGACATGCCTGTGCTTATCTCCTTTATAGAAAAGACACAGCCTAAGCAGTGGAAACGATATGTAACCAAGTATGGCGACAAGGCCGAGAAACAACTGTACCGTGTGTTTCAAGACGACGTTTCGCGCTATGGACTAATTTATGTGCTCCGCAAGGGTATAAGCGATGTGGGTATAAATATCAGATTTTGCTATTTTGCTCCGGCTTCGATGCTGAATGATGAACTTGTGGCGAATTATGATGCGAATATTCTCACAGTGACACGCCAGTTTGCCTATTCCAAGCTGAACAAGAATACCATCGACATGGTACTTTCGTTGAACGGTATTCCGGTGGTGGCCCTGGAACTGAAAAATCAGATTACGGGTCAGAATGTGGAGGACTCAAAACGTCAGTGGTGCACGGACAGAGACCCGAAAGAACCGCTGTTTCATTTCAACAACCGTATATTGGCATACTTCGGAGTTGACCTGTATGAAGTGGCTCTTACTACCGAGCTGAAAAAAGAAAAGACTTTCTTCATCCCTTTCAATCAGGGCTCAAACGGAGCAGGTGAAGTTGGAGGAGCAGGAAATCCGGAACGTGAGGACGGCGGATATGTAACTGCCTATTTGTGGGAAAAGGTCTTGCGCAGGGATATGCTGCTTTCCATTCTTCAGCGTTATATCTCACGCCAGGAGGAAGAAAAACTGAAGATTATAATAGACAAGCATGGCAGAGAGAAAGAGATTACGGAAACTTCGGTGAAGATAATCTTCCCTCGTTATCACCAGTTGGATGTGGTGGAAAAGTTAGTGGCCGACACTTATTTTGCAAACGTTTTGCAAAGCCGTTGCAAAGAAGAAGCAAGATATGATATGGCTGCGGACGAAAAGACGAAATACTATTCGCTGAAGAAGCCGCACGGAAACAATTATCTTATCCAACACTCGGCTGGTTCGGGAAAATCGAACTCTATCGCATGGCTCACTTATCGTCTTGCAGGACTACAGAATGCGGAAATGAAGAATATGTTCAACAGTGTGTTTGTCATCACCGACAGACGTGTACTGAACAAGCAGCTCCAGAGTACAATCCTAGGCTTCGACCATATAGACGGACAGATAGAAACCATTACAGATTCTGACAACTCGGAGAAACTGGCAAGAATCATCAACGACGACAATACGAGAATTGTTATCACTACCCTACACCGTTTTCCGGTTATCTACAAGGAACTGACAAGTCGAAGCGGCAAGAGATATGCCATAATTGTGGACGAGGCTCATTCTTCACAGTCGGGCAAGAGTTCGGAGAAACTGAAGGCCGCACTTGCGGATACAGACGAGGCATTGCGCGAATATGCGGAAATAGAAGAGATTGAGGCTGAAGAACTGGAAAAGAAAAAGGATGCACTGATGGAGGATTTGCTGGCGCAGGGACAGCACAACAATCTGTACTTCTATGCATTTACGGCAACTCCAAAGCCAAAGACTCTACAGACTTTCGGTGAACTGGCTGAGGAAGGTGAAAATCCTGAAGACAACAAATATGTGGCTTATCATAATTATTCCATGCTACAGGCTATAGAGGAGGGATTCATTAAGGATGTGCTGAAATATTATACCACGTATGACACTACTTACGAGATTGCAAAGCGTATAGAGTCTGACCCATCGTATGAGGAAACTCCTGCCACACGTGCCATAAAGGCTTTCCATGATAACCATCAGCATGTGATAGCTCAGAAAACGGCTATCATTGTGGAGAAGTTCAGAGAGGCGACACTGAATGCCATGCTTGGAAAGGCAAAGGCGATGGTGGTATGTTCCTCGCGTGCTCATGCGGTACGTTATTTCTTGGAGATCAAAAGGTATTGTCAGGAAAACAATATTACTGATGTAAATCCTATGGTGGCTTTCTCCGGTACGGTATCGTATGAGGGAGTGGAATATACTGAAACAAAGTTGAATTCCACTGACGGACGAAACATTTCGGAAGCCAAATTGCCTTTGTATTTTGCTTCGGACTTGTATAATATGCTGGTTGTTGCAGACAAATATCAGACAGGATTCGACGAACCTTTGCTGCATACAATGTTCGTCGACAAGAAACTGAAGGACGTAAAGGCTGTACAGACACTCTCACGTCTGAACAGATGGCAGAAGGACAAGAAAGATACATACGTGCTCGACTTCTGCAACAAGCCGGAGGATATTAAGAAATCGTTCGAACCGTTCTATAAAGGTACAGAGCTGATAAAGCCTGTGGATGTGAACTATGTATATACTTTCAGAAATGACATACAGATGTTCCAGCTTTGGACAGAGGGTGACGAACAGAAATTCTATGATTTGCTGCAAAATATCAGCAAGCAGAAAGACCGCCTTGGAGCCTTGTCGAATGCCTTCAAGAGCACTATTGACAGATATGGAGCTTTGGACGAGGAGAAACAGTTTGAGGTAAGGTCGAAAATCAAGAACTTTGTCCGTTTCTATTCTTATATGGCACAGATAGCAAGAACATACGACAAGGAACTGTACAAAGCCTATGTATATGCTGACTATCTGTACAGACTGCTGCCTAAGAACGCCAAGGAAAGAATAGACCTGAACAAACAGATTATGCTGGTAAACTCCAAAATATCTGAAGGAGAAACTGTTTCCATCCGTTTGGGTGACGACAGTAAACCGATAAAAGGTGAAAATCCAAAGGCAGGAAAGCCGAAGAACGATAATGAGGATTTGCTGAGCCGTATCATTGATAAAGTAAATATCATGTATCAGGGACAATTCTCAGAGGCAGACCGTGTTATAGTGGAATCCATCTACGATAAGATGGTCACTACAGCCAAAAAGAAACTGACCAAACAGGCGAACAATACGGATGAAAAACAGTTTGAGGAAAGTATCTTCCCTCAGATATTTGATGAAGTGGCAAGGGGTTGCTATGTGGAACAGATGGACTCATTCGCCAAGTTGTTTGAAAACAGTGATTTCTACCGTAATGTCATGACACAGATGGCAAAGGTGATGTATGAAAACTATAAGAAAAAGGAAGACGAATAGCTGTATTGAAGAGTCTGAATTTTGCTATAGGCAAATAATAGATAAACTGAAGATTAATTTTGTTATCTCTGCTACACTTTTGCGACGGGAAAAATTTCTGTAGCAAAATTGTAGCAGAGTTTTATTCTATGCCTTTTCTACTCTATAGTAAAACAAAAAAGCCCCATAATCAGTTGATTACAGAGCTTATTGCGGAAGCTGGGGGATTCGAACCCCCGGAACGGTTACCCGTTCGGCAGTTTAGCAAACTGCTGGTTTCAGCCACTCACCCAAACTTCCAAGACCGTTGTAGCGCCTACGGGACTCGAACCCGTGTTTCAGCCGTGAGAGGGCCGCGTCCTAGACCGCTAGACGAAGGCGCCATAAAAAAAGTGACCGCGACAGGATTCAAACCTGTAACCGGCTGATCCGTAGTCAGCTACTCTATTCAGTTGAGCTACGCGGCCATCTTACATTACTACTGGCGGAAGCTGGGGGATTCGAACCCCCGGTACGGTAACCCGTACGTCAGTTTAGCAAACTGGTGGTTTCAGCCACTCACCCAAACTTCCTTTTTTCAGTAGTGCATTTCCTTAAATGCGGTGCAAAGATATGAGTAGTTTCCGATATATCCAAACATTTTCATACATTTTTGTCCTTTTTTTTGTTACTTTTTAATAGTCGTTTGATTATAAAGTAGTTAATAAAAT
>NZ_JADYTF010000177.1 GCF_021530995.1 Bacteroides caecigallinarum | reverse complement strand
TCAGGCAGTGTTCTATCTTGTGTTCAGACTGTTGGGGCAGTTCATCGATGCAGAGGTACGCAGCGCAAACGGCAGGGCTGATGCTGTGGTGAAGACGGAGAAATTTATCTATGTATTCGAATTTAAATTGGACGGAAGTGCAGAAGATGCCTTAAAACAGATTGACGACAAAGGATATATGATCCCTTACACTCTTGACAGAAAGGCCATAATCAAAGTCGGCGTAAACTTTGATATGTCAATAAGGAATATTGCAGATTGGAAAGTGGAGAAATAAAGAATTGCCGGCACGATATTTGAGAATCATGTCATTACTAACTAATTTCAGACTAATGCAGATACATCACAAATTATTATAATTACTATTAAACCATATCCTGAAAATAGGGTCCGACAGATATAATCCATCCTTACGTTCTTCTATCAGCTCTTTTTCTATAAGGGTGTTTTTAATGCGGGTAAAATTAGACTTTGTCCCCAAGTTATATATATCCATAATCTCCTTTACTCTGTCAGTAAAATTCTCATTTTCAACTGAAACACCATAAACGAAAGCTTTTTCCATTGTTCATTGTTTTGAATATACGAATACAAATATACACAATTCTTAGTTGGTTCACAAGTTTGTGGACCACAAACTTGTGAACCAATAGTGATTATCATGTAAAGTTGGAATTGTCGACACGATATTTCAGACACATAACTCAGGGTGGTTATTCCAAGATAAGACAAGTGATATTATTATCTCATCAATTTTACAATTCTGCTACTCTAACACCGTCTTTCAGTCTGCTGACATGAGCATGCCCATTACCATCATCAAATGTGAATTTATGAATAAAATCATCGTAACAGATAATTTTCAGATTATATGTGTTATTTTCTTCTCCATTTATATAATGTGCAGTACCTGTCTCAAATGCTCTTATGGGAATACCGTCTTTTGAATCAACCAGATCAAATTTCTGTTCCGATGTCTCCACATCTTCAGGAATCGACTCATTTGCAGACATCACAAGCGCATTACCTCTCTGTATTGCATTCAAAATCCCGACTATTTCAGTCTTCAATATCTGTTCCATACTCACAATGAATTAAATTCAGTATACATTTCTGTTATAGGCTCTGACATCGAACGCGTATCGATGATAGGTCTGGCATTAAGCGTCTTCAATTGACCTGTAGTACCCTCAAAAATTTCATATACATTCACGTCTTCCGGGCGTATGAAAACTTTTCCCAATTCCTTGGTTCTGCGAATCAGGACATTCAAATAATTGACGATGTAAGGGCTATGGGTGGCAAGCATCAATGTCATATTGTATGGATGTTCAAGCATGAAACAACGGTTGACAAGGAAATCTATCAAATGTCTCTGGCTATCAGGGTAAAGGCTTAATTCAGGTTCCTCGATAAACAAATGCACATTTTTATTCTTTATTTCACCGATATTCTTTGTTGTATTGAATGCATCAAGTTTATCATTATCCTGCAAATAACTGAACAAAGAAGAGTTCATTGATTTTTGCGAATCGAATTTCTTGGAGTAATACTCCACTATCAGACTTATTGGAGTCACTGTTTGCATTCCCGAAGATGAATTTCGCAACTGAATAGAACATGGATCTCCATCAGTGCTCTTAATCATATATTTGTCGCCTTTGGAACTTTTTTCAATCTTCAACTCTACATTGAGATAATTCAACGGCAATTGACGAATGGAATCGGCAGCAAGAAGAAAGTTCTCCAATGTATCCTGTAGATGATAATTGGCATTCTTTCTCTCAATCTTATTTTCCAAAAAGTCCGGTATCATTGAACGCTTGTCAGATATATAGCATATTTTTTCGAGGCTGAGATCGTCTGCAGGTATGTCTGCCTGTGCATTCAACTTACCGTTCACATAAGAAATAGTATAGTCATTCCTACGATAGACAATTTCAGTATCATCCTTCAAGTATTCATTCAACTGAGATGTCTTTAAGAGTGTCTTCATCTGAATGCCTATACCTGTTTTTTTAATCTTAGCCTGTCTGACATACGAACGGAGTACTATACGCTTATAGATCCATCTGAACATAGAAAGAACCTTCATAACTGTACTCTTGCCACTTCCGGACTCCCCTATAAGGACTGTAAAAGGGGCGATGTTGTCTAATTCAATATCTACAACCGGACCAAAATTTTGTATTCGCAAATATTCGTTCATACTTTGCTACATTTTCTGATTTAATATTCCATTTCCATTTCTTAATCCATCAGCCGGGAATATAAATATCATGACCACTGATGAATGGAATACAAAAATACAAAAATCCGTGACATGACACTCAACTATCCATGACTTTAATAAAAAACGATTTTATCTATCTTACAGACATATCGATTTTTTTCTTTTATTGTTTGTTATAATTTCTTTACATTATATATTTGAATTGTCGGCACGATATTTCAGAAACACCTCTGGCGGATGGTGCAGGATGGTTATTCCAGAGAGACAATTAAAGGTGAGACAATTTTGTAATTCAACAGTTTTACATTAAATTTGCCTAAAACGAAGAAAGAGAATCGGTAATATCCATCAATTTAAAACGGTTACGCATGAAATATCCTATCGGAATACAGAGTTTTGACCAGATTATAGAAGAAGGTTATGTATATGTAGACAAGACAGACATAATACACCGGCTGGTGAATGAAGGGAAAATTTATTTCTTCAGCCGCCCGCGACGCTTCGGAAAAAGTTTGCTGGTGTCCACCCTTAAGAATTATTTCCTTGGACGAAAAGAACTTTTCAAGGGACTGGCCATAAACAGCCTGGAATCGGAATGGACTGTTTATCCTGTATTTCATTTAGATTTCAACGGGTCTAATTTCATTGAAAAAGGTGTATTGGAGAAACGTCTGCACACTTATGTCAAAGATTGGGAATCGGAATATGGTATCGTTTCGGATACAGAGCTTTTGGACTTAGGAGGACGTTTTCTGAAAGTCCTCAGTACCGCACATAAGCTGACTGGGCAACGGGCTGTAGTTCTGATTGACGAATATGACAAACCGTTGCTGGATGTACTTGATGTGGACAAAAATCTGGAAGAATGCAACCGAAACATATTAAAGGCTTTCTATTCAGTATTCAAGGCAGCCGACGAACATCTAAGGTTCGTACTTCTTACAGGGGTGACAAAATTCTCGCAGGTTAGTGTGTTCAGCGGCTTCAACCAGCCCAAAGACATAAGCCTGGATGCACGATATGAGGCATTGTGTGGCATAACACAGAAAGAGATAGACTCATGCTTCACAGATGCCATATCGGAAATGGCTGAAGAATATAATTATTCTTTCGAGGAAATGCGTGCACAACTGAAAAGACAGTATGACGGATATCATTTCAGCAAGAGAATGACTGATATATATAATCCGTTCAGCCTACTGAATGCCCTTGACAGTAAAGATCTTGAAGATTACTGGTTCCGCTCCGGCACTCCTACTTACCTGATTCGTCTGCTCAACCATTTCAATGAGAATGTAAACGAGCTTACCGGCAAGTATTATAGTCCGGCAGAGTTTATAGACTACAAGGCCGATGTGGAGCGTCCTCTGCCTATGATTTTCCAGAGTGGTTATCTCACCATAAAGGATTATGACATGGATTTCAATACATTCCTTCTGGATTTCCCGAACAACGAGGTGAAGAACGGATTCCTTACGATGGCAACGTCATCATATCTTAAACCGGAGGAAGAGACAGAGGGGTGGATACGCAGTGTCGTAGTGGCTATGAGGAAAGGTGATGTCAAAACATTACAGACAATGTTCACATCTTTTCTGGCAAGCATCCCGTACACGATTCGCCGTAAGGAAGACGAAAGGGAACGTGAACGTTATTTCCAGTATACATTCTATCTCATCATGCGACTCATAAGTGTATACACGGTACATATAGAGAAGGTCCAAAGCCAGGGACGTGTGGACTGTATAATAGAGACTCCGGGATATGTCTATATCTTTGAATTCAAGCTTGACGGTAGTGCTGACGAGGCTTTGCTACAGATAGAGGAAAAAGGATATGCCAGAGAGTATGAATCAGATTCGCGAGTTATATATAAAATAGGCGCGAGCTTCTCGTCGGAGACAGGTACTATAGAAGATTGGAAGGTTATAGCCAATAATTAAGAAACAGTGCCGGCTATGTGGAATTAATTATCGCAAAGCCGGTATTTTTTGTATCCTTATAAATTTGTCTTTATTTACTATAAGTAAAAAATCATGTTCATCCGACATTTCGCGTGATAGTTTATTAAAGAGGAAAACCGCTGCACAAATTGTATATTTGAATAAGCACAAGCAAACGTACAATTATGAACAGCAGTTTTCTATATCATGCGTGGGGTCTATACACCCACCAATGTACTCGTGAGGAATACAAAGATAA
>NZ_JADYTF010000176.1 GCF_021530995.1 Bacteroides caecigallinarum | reverse complement strand
CCGATGCAGTTTTTAACTATATCTGATTATCAGATAGTTATGCTTTAAACGGTTCAAGAGCGATATTTTCAGATAGTATACTTTCTTTCACATGGTCACTTTAACGCATTTAACTTTTGTTTACGGTTGGAATAATGGCTACTTAGTTGCTTAGTAGTGTGAAACGCATTGTAAATCATGTATTTATTAAAACTGCAATAAAAATGACATGATATTTTGTGAACGTCACGATGATGGATGTTGGGCATCAAAACCTCGTCATGACGCTATTCCTTCTTTGATGAAAGTTTCATCACACTTTCTCCCGAAGAATGTATTGAATATATTTCCCAAGACTTCATCAGGTGTGATTCCACCACCAACAATTTCAGCAAGGAGAAAGAGACATTCACGTATATGCTGGTTGTATAGAATTTCTGAAATACGCACGGCATGTCCATTCAGCATAAGGTTGAAATCAATATACAATTCAAATTTTTCAACAAAGAGAAAAGAGGTTCATCTTCTTGTATCAAGGGTGAAGTTTACCAATAAGTTTATCAATTCATATATACATATATGAGTTACATTAAACTTGTAAACTTAATGGTTTATCTTGTTGTCAGGTTGAATCAATCAAGTAAGTTGAGTTTAAAATACATGTATATATACATGGGTAAATCTAAACTTTAAACTTATAGTAAGCCCTTCATCAACCAGAACAGCATTCTGACAGATGGAGGGCTTTACTTATCTTTTTCCCTTGCTGAAATCATATATTCTGTTGGATAGCTCTTAAGAATTTACCTCATTATGGCAATGTTTTTTATTTCGTAGAACTCCATAATATCGAGCATTTTGAATAGGATTTCTTCGATGTTGCTATGCCAACTCTGATGAAAATGCCCATAGCACCAGTGGGTAACAGTTTGGCTTTCTTTGAGTAAGTGATAGATGGAATCCATAGTTTGCCGCTCCTGCTGTACATCAGCCAATAGTTGTGCATCATTACTGCCCCATTCGGAAAGACCATTCTTGTTTTGTAACTCACAGAATGACGGTGATGTATGAGTTATAACAGTGTCGATAGACTGCTCTGACATTATTTTTCCAAGCAATTCAGTATTGAATACAGGTTTCTCGTTGGACCAATAATAGTTTGGCTCGTATATTTCTTTATCCATATCCAAACTCGGCTGATGGCGTTTCTTTTGGATTTGTTCCCAAGCGTTCAGCCTGTATGAGCGGTCAATGGATATAGCTCCACCTATGCAGAGCAATGTATGCCCACATGCTTTTACAATTGAATAGTCCGGGATGGCTATGAATCTTTTATGTCTGAATGTCTTGCCATCGAAATAGGCAGGATTATCGTGGTTCCCTCTAACGAAAAGAATCCAATTGTTCGCCGCATTCATACGCTTGGCATTCCTTTTGACAATATTCTCATAATAGCCTTTGTTTTGAAATCCAAATCCACAGTCTCCAGCTACTATCATAAGAGTATTTTCCATTCTGTATTGCACACACATTTTATTCACGAGAAGATTAAAATCCCCGTGAATATCTCCAGAAATGACTATGGATTCGCATTCAGGAAATTCATATATGTTATAGTCTGTATTATTCATGCGGTATGTTTTCCCAATATGGGCGTAGTGTTTCCTGTATGAATGCTACAACTTCTGAGAAGGCAATATCATTAGTCTTCGTGATTTTACGCATGAAAGCTTTCCATCTTACTTCCATTTGCTGATTAATACCAAAATCATTTCGGAAGAACATCGTATTCGCATCGTAAGGTGTGTGCCGGTTCTCGAATGTACGTATTATCGCTTCCTGTAGAACCTCTGTGTCATATTCTTCCTCCTTTAGTATTCTATGCAGGTCATAATAATCTTTCATACGACTGCTCTGATCGGCAAGGTCTATTATGGCATGCATCTTTTCAGCAATAACGGTTTCCAGAGAATATGCCAGGATATTTGCACAAGGCAGATGCTCCAACAATATTGGGAAATCCAGATTGACAGGTGAAGGTGTAACCACATCGCCAAAACCAATATCCATGGTCAGTACTTGTGCGATTGAATCCATCATTACCGGTATACTTAGGCGTATTCCATGATAATCTTTGAACTCAGTGATATTTTGGGCGGTGATGTGCTCAACGTCAAATACCACTCCATCTTCTTCAAAGGGTACGGAACATATTTCCTTGAATGCTGCTATTATTGAAGTACCTTCATTGCTTATATTGTTACCAAGAAAATCAATATCCAATGTAGGACGTGCGGCAAACCGTTCATAGGCATACATGAGTGCTCCACCTTTAAGGTAGAAATTGCTACGATAACGTGTTTGTGACATTCTGTATAACAATCGTTCCTGAAAATATCGTGTCAGTATCGTCTGATAGAATATATTTTCTTTTTTAGCAACATTCAGGAGCTTTGCTCTGATTGACTTTCCGTAATTCTTATTTTGTTCTTTACTCATAATTTGATTTGCAGATAATTTTCGAGGATTGTTCCCACGCGGAGCTTCCGGGCATAATCCAATAGTTTACTGATATTCCGTTCCGGTTTGCTAAGATAGTTATCAATGATTTCTGAGCATACATCCATACCTACCTTATTTCGGAACTTAATGGCATCGCATACACACCTTTCTATATCATAGATTCTGATATTGTAATTCTCTACGTTCATTTTGATTACTCCGATTTCCAAAATAGAAGCCGTATAATGATGAAGCTCTATTGGGGGATATGAGGGTGTTACTACCTTTCGATCCCTTTTTATGGCGACATGAAAAGCTTGTGGCATAGAAGTAGAAAGGTGATGTATACTCCAAGCAGACCATAGGCAAAGAATGCCGCCAGGAATAATCGCATCTATGTCAATCATGCTGTCTGAAAGTTGGTCAATGTTGGCATACAGTCCTCGCCGGACCTGCACAAGTTCACCTTGACGCACACTTTCCAACATCTTGTAATAAGCGGTACGTCCTTTCTCTTTCATGTCAGCTGATGATATGTACGAATTTAATTTCTTCATTGCTTGCCATCTTAATCCGTACAAATATACCACAAATATTTCTAATTGTGGTGCTTTTGTATGGAAAATCATCAGATATTTATCCTCATAAATGTTATTTAACCAAAGTATTGTACACCTGAAAGTCCTTCAATAAAGAAAAATGATTATACTTTCCTATTGTAGGCTGAATCAATCAAGTCAATTGAGTTTAAGATACATGTATATATACATGGGTAAATCTAAACTTTAAACTTGCAGTAAGCCAGAGTAGGACAGAAGTCCGCTCTTTGACTGATAGGCATTGCCTTTCTTTTTCTCCTTGCTGATTTTGTACCTTTTCATCACTTACATGAGTGGCATCAGCCTTGTTGTGCTTCACCTCTGGCTTCCATCCTCTTGAATAGCTTCCGTGTTAAGACCTTTTTATGCAGAATGCGGAGTTCCGTATTTCTCTTGCTATACCATGCCAAGTTTATGGTGAAGTACTGGAACTATCGCCCTTATCATGTCAGTATTTCTTACCATGGAACTGTAAAACCTGTCGAGTCTGAATATGGGGCAGTATCCTTTACCATGACCAGCACACAAGAATATCAGGCCATTCCCTGCATTTCTCATTTTGGACGAAGCCGTGACACTTACTTTTTCCTGTTGCGAAGTTAGTGCAAGGCGCATACTGCAAGTACCAAAGCCTTATTCCCTGATTTTTTTCAAAAACTTTTCCAGCTGCAGCTTTTCGGAAAACTTTTCCCGCCTGACGGTGAAATAATCCGGTAATTACTTGCCTGACTGCTATCCTTGCCAACTTTGATAGCAACGTAAAAAATAAATGTTTCACTTCTAAAATTTCAATGTCATGAAGAAAATGGAAAATTCTTTCGTAGTTTCTGGTTTTGTAGGTAAGGATGCAAGCATCCATCAGTTCTCAACCGCAAGCGTTGCACGTTTCCCTTTAGCAATCAGCCGCACTGAGAAATCAGGCGAGGAAACAATCCGCACTTCATCATTCATAAACGTCGAGGCATGGCGCAAGAATGAGAATACTACATCCTTTGACCGCCTTGTCAAAGGTGCACTCCTCACGGTTGAAGGCTATTTCAAGCCGGAGGAGTGGCAGGATGCCGACGGTGTCAAGCGCAACAGAGTGGCATTTGTAGCCACCAGGTTCTATGAAGCTGTTGAAAAGGAGGAAACTCCTGCAGCTCAGGAGAAAAACTCCAGGAAGGGCAAGTAAAGCCTTTCCTCTCTCCAATAGAGCGGCCTTCGGGTCGCTTTTTTTATGCTTATACTTGGTTCATCCGACATTTCGCGTGATAGTTTATTAAAGAAGAAAACCGCTGCACAAATTGTATATTTGAATAAGCACAAGCAAACGTACAATTATGAACAGCAGTTTTCTATATCATGCGTGGGGTC
>NZ_JADYTF010000175.1 GCF_021530995.1 Bacteroides caecigallinarum | reverse complement strand
GCTTGGTCGAGTTGCTCCTCAGCAGAGCTCGCCTCCTCTTTGATCCACGAGGCAAAGTTAACACTTTCCTCCTTGAATCTACTACTTTTAAAGACCAAAACGTTGCACTTCGTTTTGGAATCTACAAGATTATTACATACGTTAGTCATTGTTTATTACTAAAGTATGTAATGGCTGACTGCTAACGTATGCAATATAAGGCCACATACATTAGTAATTATAGCAATGATAAGTATATGATTAGTTTTGCAAGGCGTTCTATTAATAAAAGATTTGCGTTTTATATATCAAACCTTTATTTACGTCTAAAATGTCCTGTTACATAAGAACCATTTTTCCTATAATGTCCTTTTACGTATGTAGAACCAAATGAATATGAACTACCATAATATTCAGTACTGTTTATAGAAGGCATTTCTTTTATATCGCATTGAACATTTACTATGGTATCTACCATAGATTCAACATTTGACACAATATCCAATTGTTCTTTTTCCTCTAAATAGTCTATAATATCATTAGCTTCTGTAAGATGCCTATTATCAAGTTCTTTTAGAACATTATATTGCTTTAATCTACATGGATATACAAGTTCTAATGTTTTTATAACGTCAGGCGTTAATTGCAATTCTGTTTTATTATTCTTTGAGTATGTATTTAGCATGAAAAAAACTAGTTTTAATATTACAAATAAATATTGAATAAGTATATCTTCTGTTTCTTGTAAATTTATACCTAACATTCCATCAGTTAAAATATACTTATCATATGATGATGTGTTCCCTTTCCAAATTGAACCGTAGAAAGGTGCTTTATTGGTGAAAACAATATATCTTGAAAAAATTCCGTTGTTATATTCAATATCATGATAAAAGAACCTATTATGTCCTGTTAAAATGTCATCTTTGTATATTAATCCATCTGACCCTTTATCTAAAGTTATTTTACTGTCAATTAGATAGCGTTGCTCCTCCGTTAGTTCTACAAGCTCTTCTAATTTCTTTTTATTAAGAGTAGGATTATCATTCCATAAATTAGACATCTCGTTATAATTACGTTCAATAAGCATTTGATGATTGTTTATCTTAAATCTGGTATACTCTTCATTGGGCTTTTTTAGTTTTATATGATATTGCATAGTGTATAATGCGCGCCATATAAAATAAGAGTCTTTTTCTTCTATTTGATTGGTTGAATGATTATTTGGATTATTGTCTTTTTCTGTAAAATAATGAGCTTTCATTATTTCACGGATACAATTGCAAAATTCAGTACCTGATATATTTGAATCAAATATTATTTTATCGTATTTCTGATGCCATTTTAAAGATGCAAGTTCTTCATTGTCGGAAAAATTTATTTTATCCATACCGTTTTTAATAAGTTCAATATGGAAGCCTTTTAAATCTAAGACAGGTATCATTGTACAAATGTTTGGATAATTGTCTACATTTAATTGATTTTTACGGCATTCTTTTATGTACTGTTCTTTGCCTTTCTCACTAAAGGAGTCATATTTTTTAGGCATTCTCATACCTGAAATTTCAACAGCCTTAGGGAATGTAATAGGCATTTCCGATGCACTATCCTTTATCTCCTGTTTAAATTGAGATACGTTTTTGACTTCCGAGTTTACATGAGAGTCTTTATTATTATTTACTATAGACATCTGTCTCTCATTTTGATTATTTTCTCTTTCTAACTCAATTATCCTTTTCTTTAAATTATACGAATAAATTAAAAGAATAAGAACTATAATTAACAATATATATACCATAATTTTAGCTTTGTATGTTATTATTAATAATATAGTTATTTTCAATGCAACCAAGATATAAAAATGATAATATTTAAAGACTGGATTATATTACTTATTCAAGTATATTGTATGCGGAAATAATCCAACAAGACCTTGTATTCATCCTGTGCGGCAAGACATGTATCTCTGAGATATTCCTTTATATGCGGCCATTGCTGCAAGCCACGATAATAGAACATCTTCAGTTCATCGGTTATAATGAAGGGTACTATACCATTTGCAAGACATTCCTTAAACATTATAAGTCGTCCTACCCTACCATTCCCATCCTGAAAAGGATGTATTGATTCAAACCGCTGGTGAAAATCAAGAATATCATCAAAAGTCTTTTTCTTTATGGCATTATATTCTTTCAATAGCCTGAAAATCTCATGTTTTGTGTTCTCAGGGGCGACAGTTTCTATTCCGCCGACCTCATTGGGTATCTTCTTATAATCACCCACAGCAAACCATGATTTAAGACTATCAGAAGTTCCGGACTTAAGTATCCGGTGAAGCTCTTTTATGAATCCATCTGTCAAGCGTTCTTCTGCCTTATCTATAATCATGTCAATACAACGGAAATGATTTGTGGTCTCAACAATATCATCGACTTTCACACTTTCCCCCTCAAAACCTATTGTATTGGTCTCAAATATGTATCTCGTCTGATCATGAGTAAGGCGACTTCCTTCTATATGATTGGAGTTGTATGTCAAATCAATCTGAGTCCGATGATATATCCCACCTTTCAGTTTCATTTCCTTTTGTTCCCGCAATATTTTAAGCAAAGGCATAGTCTCATGCTTTTGCCTTCCTCTCTTCGGAACTTCCGAATCGGCAGGAATATTCCATGTTTTACCTACCAGTATTACACCCTCAATCTTACCTGTCGCACAATAATTACGAACCGTCCGTTCCGATATACCATGCTTGGCAGCGAATTCTGTAACTGAAATATATTTCATATCCTATAAAATCTATCGGCAAGTTTATATAATAAAATATCAGGGCAAAGATACATTTTTTGCCGATATCGGCAATATTTCACTCAAATAAAGTCAGGCTATTATCCACCTGTCTATAGTTCTTGACTCGGAACTGAAATTCACCCCAACCTTGACAACTTTTCTTCCGTCGGCAGCAAATGCGGAGGCATAACCTTTCGCGTCTATCTGAGCCATTGCTTCCTCGGCTGTTCCGTCAAGTTTGAATTCCATCACATAGATATAGTCGGAGGTTTTCAGAACGAGGTCCACTCGTCCACGCGAAGTATGATATTCCACTTCCGAATGGAATCCCATGAGCTTGAACACTATGTAGAGAATGTTCTGATAATGTACTTCACGGTCGCGTGGCGCAAGTTCGTATGGTATATCATCGAAGAAAGTCTGCAGGCGGCTCAGGAATGAATCCACATCACCTTTGCGGACATCGGTTACGAAACGCTGTATCTCGTATGGGGATTTTGTAACGCTGACAGAGGCATAATTGGGAAGAAGGAAACGGAAGAAACCCTGCTCAACCTCGCGGTTAGGAAAGCCGAGAGTGTAGTTCTCAAATTCTTCATTATAGCCCTTTATTGTCAGATAGCCGCTCTGATAGATTACAGGAACCGGGTCGGTGGATGTTGAATCGATGGAATCAAGAACAGGACCGCTGGTCACTATATCTTCTATCTCCTCCACATTGTAGTTATGCTGCTTCATCAGTTCTACAAGATATGTAGGCGTACCAGTAGCAAACCAGTAATTATCAATCTGCATATTGGCAAAGGTATTCAGAAGACTGAAAGGATTATACATTCCGGGTGACTTAAAGCTGAAATGATAACCGTCATAATTCAGTTTCAGGCGTGCGCAGGTTTCCTCATAACCTGTTCCTAGTTTCTCGGCCAGAGTGTGAATATCATCGTCGAAGTATCTGTGCAGTTCCTCTTCGGTTATTCCGCATATTTCTGAGAAACGGTTTATCATTGAGATATCCATCAGATTGTTCAAATCGCTGAACACACTTACTTTTCCGAATTTTGTAACTCCTGTGAGCATGGCAAACTGTATGTATCCGTCGCACGACTTCAAGGCTCCATAGAAAGCTTTCAGGGTATTACGGTATTCTGTCTGAAGTTCAGGATTGCCTATGGCCTGAAGCATAGGCTTGTCGTATTCGTCTATGAGAATGACAGTGTTATGTCCGGTCTTTTCGGCTGCCCTACGGATTATTCCCTCAAATCTCGTAGCAAGAGAATACTCATCAGGATTTCTTCCATACTTTGCCTCAAACTGTTTTAACGACAAATCAAGCTTATTTTCCAAAGTCTCTTTAGTAGAATATTTCTCCGTATTCAAATCTATATGCAGCACAGGATACTCTATCCACTTCTTCTCCAGTTTCTCCATTTCCAGCCCGGCAAAAAGTTCCCGCTTTCCGGAGAAATACGCTTCGAGAGTAGATATAAGAAGACTCTTACCGAAACGGCGGGGACGGCTGAGAAAATAATATTTACCTGTAGCCACCAACTGATATATCAATGCTGTTTTGTCAACATAGATATAATCTCTCTTTCGTAGATTCTCAAAATTCTGTATGCCTATAGGATAAAGTTTGCTCATGACTGACTGGATTTTTTATCTTATGTACAAACTTACATAAAAATCTTCGTTTTTTATGCCGGTGCAATAAAAAATCAAGCCCTACGTACTTGATTGATCGTCTATTGCCGTGCTCGAAGCACAAAATGTTGTATATTTGAGGTGCATACATT
>NZ_JADYTF010000174.1 GCF_021530995.1 Bacteroides caecigallinarum | reverse complement strand
TAAATGTATGCACCTCAAATATACAACATTTTGTGCTTCGAGCACGGCAATAGACGATCAATCAAGTACGTAGGGCTTGATTTTTTATTGCACCGGCATAAAAAACGAAGATTTTTATGTAAGTTTGAAAAGAAAATCATAAAAACATTATTTCATGAGCGGAGAAGACTTACAGAGACAGACCTCTATAAATATACAGGAAAAAGCAAACCTAATCTGGGCCATTGCCGATAAGTTAGTAGGATTATACAAGCCTCACGAATACGGAAAGGTAATCCTGCCCATGTGCGTGATAAAGCGTTTTGAAGACACTCTTGCGCCGACAAAAGAAGCGGTTATCAAGATGAACGAAGAGCTTGAAGCCAAAGGCATAGCCGTAAAGAAAGGTTTCCTTGAAGCCGCGGCCAAGCAGAAGTTCTATAACACCAGCAAGTTTACTTTCGATATATTGCTTGCCGATGCGGACAACATCAAAGACAACTTCGAGAATTACCTCAACCATTTCTCCGAGAACGTGATTGACATAATCAACCGCATGGACTTCTACAACGAAATCAAGAAGATGGACGACAACAACCGTCTTTACCTCGTCATCAAGGAGTTCTGTTCAGCCAAGGCCTATCTTGGAGCAGATGTAGTTTCGGCTGTAGATATGGGATATATCTTTGAAGAGCTGGTCAGAAAGTTCTCCGAATCATACAACGACCAGGCAGGAGCACACTTTACAGCACGAGATATCATCTATCTTATGAGCGAACTGCTCGTAGGCGAAGATGAACAGAAAATGGAAGACGAAGGCATTGTGGCATCCATATACGATATGGCAATGGGAACCAGCCAGATGCTTGCCTGCCTTGACGAGAGATTCCGCAAGATAGACCCTGAAGCCGAAATCACATGCTACGGCCAGGAACTCAATCCGCAGACATACGGTATTGCCAAAGCCGATATGCTTATCAAGGGTGGTAATGCCGACAATATGCGCTTGGGAGATACTCTTGGCGATGACCAGTTCAAGGGATACCAGTTCGACTATATCATATCAAACCCTCCTTTCGGTATCGACTGGGAAGCATCCGAGAAACGTGTGAAAGCCGAAAACGAGATGGGCGAAGCAGGACGTTTTGCTCCGGGACTGCCGGCAAAGGGCGACGGACAGATGTTGTTCATGCTCAATGGTGTGGCGAAACTGAAGGAAGACGGCCGTATGGCTATCATTCAGAATGGTTCTCCTCTGTTCAAGGGCGATGCTGGAAGCGGCGAAAGCGAAATCAGAGGTTATCTGCTCGAACACGACTGGCTGGAAGCAATCGTTCAGCTGCCTAACGACCTGTTCTATAATACAGGTATCGCCACATACATATGGGTAGTGAGCAAAAACAAATCGGAAGAACGTACAGGAAAGGTTCAGCTTATCGACACAAGCAAATGCTTTGAGAAACTGCGCAAGCCTCTAGGCAACAAGCGTGTGGAAATCACCACTGTCTGCCGCGAACTCATAATGCAGGCTTATCACGATTTTACCGATTGGGAATATACCTCCGAACTTAACACGGAGCTGAAAGTGGAAAGCAAGGTGAAGGACGTAGAGGACTTCAAGTTTACGAAACTCACCATAAACCGTCCTTTACGCCTGAAGTACAAGGACATTCACTTTGACGAAGCCACTGCTGAAAACTATAAGGAAGCCGACAGAGCCTTATTGAAAGAAGTTGTCACATATTGGGAAAACAATATGCCTAACCATGTGGGATTCCCGGACATCACTTTCTTCCTCGAGCTGAAGAAGGCAAAAATCAAAGTACCTCAGGGAAAAGTCGCTCTGTTGAGGAGTTATTTCGGCATACGTAACCCCGATATGATGGAGGCATACGTGAAACCTGTTGACCAGGAAAGCGGATTTGCTCCCGACCCGGAACTGAAGGACAGCGAGATTATTCCTTGGAAAGAGGATATTACGGAATACCTCGACAAAAACGTACGTCCGTATGCTCCCGATTTCTGGTACAATGAATCCGAAAGCAAAATCGGTTATGAAATACCTCTTACCCGCGAGTTCTACAAATACACTCCGCTAACACCAAGTTCTGTGATATTTGATGAACTGAAAAAGTTAGAAGAAAAAGAATCGGAACTGATGTCCAGGATATTAGGGTAAGCAGATATAAATCCGCATAATAACAGACCATGAACGAGCAGCAAAACAACGGAAATATTATCCTCTACCAGACAGAGGATGGCAAATCAAGGATAGAAGTGACTCTATGCAATGATACGGTTTGGCTTACAGCCGACCAGATGGCAGAGCTGTTTCAGCGAAACAAATCTACCATTTCACGACATATAAAGAATGTATTTGAGGACGGAGAGTTGAATCCGGACTCAACTGTTGCATTTTTTGCAACAACCACTCAGCATGGTGCCATCAAAGGGAAAAACCAAACTCATCAGGTGGCATACTATAACCTTGACATGATAATCAGTGTAGGCTATCGTGTCAAGTCACACCGTGGAGTACAGTTCAGAATATGAGACAGAAAGGCAGATAAACGATTCTAATTATGACCAAGATAAATAAAATATCCATACGTTTCTTTGACGACAGAGAAGTACGTGCCATTTGGGATGACGAGAATTCCAAATGGTGGTTTTCTGTACTCGATATTGTTGGCGTACTAAATGCTCAGGATGATTATACCAAGAACAGAAACTACTGGAAGTATCTGAAAAACAAGCTGAAGAGCGAGAATAATGAAGTGGTTAGTGTCACTAACCAGTTGAAATTAACTGCACCTGACGGAAAGAAAAGACTTACTGATGTACTTGATAACACAGGAATCCTTTCTCTCGCAGCATGTTTCCCAAATACCAAAGCTGCACGGTTTGTGGAATGGTTTACCAACAGCGATGAAACTATAGACGGACGAAGCAAATCTAAAGCATACGCTCTGTTTGAAAGCAGTCTGATTGACAGCATAGAAGTAGGAACCATAAAAGGCTTGCAACAGATTCATGCCTATTTGTTTGGCGGACTATACGACTTTGCCGGACAGATACGCACGGTAAACATAGCCAAAGGAGGATTCCAGTTTGCAATGGTTCAATATCTTCAAGCTACATTGGAACAGATAGAACGTATGCCCGAAACAAGTTTCGATGAGATAATAGACAAGTATGTGGAGATGAACATAGCTCATCCTTTCCGTGAAGGCAACGGGCGCGCCACACGTATTTGGCTTGACCTAATGCTGAAGAAAAATCTTAAAGTTTGTGTAGATTGGAGCAATGTGAACAAGAAGTCTTACCTTGATGCAATGACTCACAGTGTGGCAAATGCCGATGAACTGAAAACACTTCTGCGCCCTGCACTTACCGACAAGATTAATGACCGTGAAACCTTTATGAAAGGTATTGATTACTCTTATTATTACGAACAGGAAGATTGAGGATTATGGAAAATAGATACGATAAATATAAAGATAGTGGGATTGCTTGGATTGGGGAGATTCCAGAGCATTGGGATAAAAATAAGATTATAAGATTATTTAGTATAATTGGTAGTGGAACAACACCAAAATCCAGTAAGGAGGACAACTATATAGGTTCTGTAAATTGGATTCAATCAGGTGACATTAATGGTGGTTATATAGAAAACTGTAAGAATACTATTTCTGATACAGCTCTTAAAGAATACCCGACATTAAAGATTTACAAAGCACCATTTATTATTGTAGCAATGTATGGTGCATCTGTTGGTAATATTTCTATTTCAAATATTGATGGTTGTGTAAATCAAGCATGTTGTGTAATGAATGAAACAAAACAGAATTTTAAGTATTTATTTTACGCGATGAATTCTGTAAAAAGATATCTGATATACAAAGCTGAAGGAGGAGGTCAACCGAACATTAGTCAGGATAAAATAAAAAATACATGGATGCCAATTCCACCTTTTGAAGAGCAACAATCCATCGCCACCTACCTTGACCAAAAATGTAGCGAAATAGACGAACTTATAACTTTGCAAGAGGAAATGATAACCAAACTGCAAAGCTACAAGCAATCTGTCATTACTGAAGCTGTAACCAAAGGTTTGGATAAAAATGTTCCTCTAAAAGATAGCGGTATTGAATGGATAGGGGAGATTCCGGAGCATTGGGAAGTAAAAAGAATGAAAAGCATATATAACTTTGGAAAAGGGTTAAATATAACTAAAGCGGATTTAGTTGATAAAGGTATTTCTGTTATTAGTTATGGTCAGATTCATTCTAAACTTAACACAGGTACATGTATAAAAGATTCTTTAATCAAATATGTTCCAGAAATTTTTCTTGAAAACAATAATGCTTCGTTAGTTAAAAAAGGAGATATAATTTTTGCAGATACTTCTGAGGATTTAGAGGGTTGTGGTAATTGTATCTACATAGATAGGGATATGCTTCTTTATGCGGGTTATCACACAATAATTGCTAAGAATATATCAACATATATCAATAGATTTTTGGTTCATCCGACATTTCGCGTGATGCGGCAATCATGCAGTGCATATAGCCTCAATTCAAAGTATCGTTCATCCCTAAATCCATATGCCGTTCTCTTCATGACCTTTATCTTGTTGTTGATGC
>NZ_JADYTF010000173.1 GCF_021530995.1 Bacteroides caecigallinarum | reverse complement strand
GTTTATTTGTTTGGATTACATTTAAACGACCTGATGCATCTGCTAAAAATGGTGGTCAAACTGCAATTGAATAAGTTTATTACCTTATAAAAAATACACCTACAATTACCCGGACGCAACTTATGGAATTAACTGGTAAAAATTCAAATACAATACAAAAATGTATTTTGAAATTAAAACAAGATAATCGTGTTAAACGAATTGGCTCTCCTACTTTTGGAGGATATTGGTAAATAATCGAATAACAAAAGAGGTCACAAAAAGGGCTACATTGAAGATCATTTATGTGACCTCTTTTTCGATGTTCATAAACGGATTATCCACATAATCCTCCGTTTAGCTTACTAATTTCAGTGAACATTATATCCGTGTGATTTATTACTTCTGGGAATTTGGATTCCCCACAATCTTTTTGTGTGGATAACGGGCAAGTCCGAATATAAAAATGGAAAGTAAAAAGAGAAACCTCATTGACCATTTGTTTAGGGTGGTGTAATGCGGTTTTTCTTATGCTTCATCAAAGTGATGTAAAAATACATGTTTTGAAAAGAGTTTGTTTTATGCAAAATGCAGATAATCAGCGAGATATAATCTAGTTGGTGGACTTGCTTTTAAGTGGAGGTCAAGTCTGCCTAAACCTGAGGAATTACCAACTTACGCATAAATATTAGCGAGTCTGAACAGGAAGAAAGTCTTATCCTTTACTCCCCTGAATTGTGAGAGGAAATTCTTTATTTTAGCATTAAAGGATTCATAAGCAGCGTTTGTTGAACGTCTGTCAAAGAAATTAATGATTTCCATATATCTACCTCATCATACCATCTTGCAAGTCTTGTCAATACTACGTTCTAATGTTTTATACTGAAGTTATATACTTCAATTCTAGTTATTAATAAAGAAAAGATTTTACGGTGGATATTCATTCCTAATATATTATACACGAGAAAGATTTCATTTTTTCCAATGTGCGATGGTCGTGTTGGAGAAAAGATATGGATGGAACGTTTCGGAGTACGTTTCGGAGTGTATAAAAACGGGATTTTTAATGAACAGTTGTTCCCTTTTGATGCAATACCAAGGGTGGTGTTCGGGCGAGATCTCTCTCCCGAAAAACTGGCAGAACTGAAGCAGCTGATCATTGATGAACCTCGCCGATGGATTGCACAAGAGGTGATTGATTTTAAGGATCTGGAAATTCAGGAGGGCGATGAGCGCGTAGAAAGAAAATTATCGAATACAGGAAGTCTTCGAATCATTAAAGCTTTGTGCGGAAACCGAGGAAGGTATTTTTGATCCAATGATTTTGGAGCATTTAAACGAGCTATTAAGGGAAGATGTTTATGATTGTTTCAATCTGGGCTACAAGTCAATTCAGCTCTCCTGTCACCAGTCATTTTTTTAGCTTAAGGTGTATGCCTTGCGTCAATACATGTCAGCAAATAGTGAAACGCGACATGTTTCTCCATCCGTCTGATTATTTGGTTTATGGAGCAGATGCCTGGGGAAATCCGCTTCAACAAATAACCGATTGATAGAATATGGATATATTAAATTGGCGCATGGACGCGATGCCATGGATTGCCGGGTTAACCGTGGTGTCTTTACCGGTAATCAAGATGGGACTATGGCAGAACAGGCGGCCTATACCATCATACGCGATTTGCAGGGAGCAGACATGGTAATTGACATCCATTCAAGTAACATTTTCTTGCGGGAAATTCCTCAGGTACGTATTAATGTACAAACGGCAGACAAGTTGGTGCCTTATGCCAAACTGTTAGACGTAGATTTCATTTGGGTACACGAAGCCGCTACGGTATTGGAGGCTACTTTGGCTCATTCACTGAACAGCCTGAATACACCTACTCTGGTGGTAGAAATGGGGGTAGGCATGCGTATTAACCACGGATATGGAAACCGTCTGGTAAACGGTATCCTCAATCTTATGCATGCCATGGGTATATGGGGCGAAGCTCCCGAAGACATATCCATGCCGACTCCAACTGTATCCATAGGTAATCAGGTGAATTTTATCAATGCTGATGCCTCCGGTGTTTTCCTCACCGAAACAATGATGGAATATGCAATGACTTTAGCTCATGGAGGAGAAAATTTTTACAATGGATGGATGAAAGACAAAAAAACGGCTCTAGTAGCTTGCAATGATGGTTTTAGACCTGTCAGCTTTTTATTAGAAGCAACTGATGAAGAGGCTGATGTATTTGAATGATTAAATGTAATATTATTATAAGAACAGCCGTGAACTAGTCATGATTCACGGCTGTTCTTTTCTTTATGGTAATATCCGGCAAACAGGCATAATTCTGATGCACATCGGTTGACCGGTAGCATCGTATAAGTGCATTTGAAATTTCTAAAAAAGAAAACAGCTTTTAAAATCATTACATTGGAAAATTAAATATAAACTAGCATTTTTCTTGATAAACATCAATAAATAAGCATATTGATAGATGTTTGTGGTATTATGTAGCATTTTATCAATAAATATGAATATATTTGCAATGCAATACGAAGTTGAATAAGATAGATTGATATAAAAAATAAGGGTAAAAAGGGTTTAAAGTTTTCAGGATTTCAATAATAATTATCAGGTTTCTATACATATAAACTTAATTATCTAAATTCACGTTTTTATGGAAAGAACTATTACACGCAGAATTGGGCTAGTAGCACATGATGCAATGAAAAAAGACATGATAGAATGGGTACTATGGAATTCAGAACGTCTTGTAGGGCATAAATTCTATTGTACAGGGACAACTGGAACGCTTATCAAAAAAGCACTTCAGGAAAAACATCCTGATGTAGAATGGGATATCACTATACTGAAATCTGGTCCACTAGGCGGAGACCAGCAGATAGGTTCACGCATCGTAGAAGGGGAGATTGATTATTTGTTTTTCTTTACAGACCCTATGACTTTGCAGCCTCATGATACAGATGTCAAGGCGCTGACAAGATTGGCCGGAGTTGAGAATATAGTATTTTGTTGTAACCGCTCTACGGCTGACCATATAATAACAAGCCCTCTTTTCTGTGATCCTAACTACGAAAGAATTCATCCTGACTATACGCAATACACTCAGAGATTTGCAAATAAACAGATTATATCAGAAGCTGCAGAACAAGTTGCCAAGAGAAAAAGAAAGCAGAATAAAACACGAAACGATTAAATCTGTTTTTTATGTTTTTGGATTTAGTGGTGTGTGGGGACTATACTTTCATGCCTTTGTTTTTCTTGGGCTTTTCCTGCTGCTGCTTCTGTGCGTCATCCTTCGGGGCTGACTGTCCCTGCTGCAGCGGCTCCTTGATGTTCTTGGTCGCCTCGTTCGTCTTGCCCTCGCTGTTTACGGCTACCTGTGTCCGGCTTTCGTTCGACGGGGCGACTTTCTGGGCATTGTCCGGATTTTCATCGTAGCGGTACGGGCGTCCCTTTTCCGGATTGAACTTGACATACATGATGGCGTGCTGCCCCTGCTTGTCCGTCACGTTCTCCAGTCTGATGGTCTTGCCTGCCTTGTAGTCCGCCTGCTGCTGTTCCGTCAGGGGCTTGCCGCACCATTTGGTGATGCCGCGGATACTGCCGTCCTCGTTCGTCCATGTGTTTCTTTTCTGCTGCTTCGCATCCTGCTTTTCAGCGTCGTTCATGTCCGGTTCCAGTTCCGGCAGTTCCGTGTTTTCCTGTTTCTGTACGGTACGCGGGGACTTTCCGGTGCCCGGCACGAACTCGACTCCGCGCTGTTCCACATTCACCTGCAGGGTCGTTACGAACTTCCTTCCGTCATTGCGTTCCACCAGCTTGTCTTTTACCGGCAGCCCCGCACGGAGCATTTCCTGCTCCTGCTTTGTAATTTCCGTCTTTCCGATTCTTTCCGGTATGCGTACCTTGCTGGCAGGGACATAGGTGATTTCGTTCGTCTTGCGGTCAATGCTGATGTACGAGGGAATAATCTCTCCGGTTTCCTTGTCCACAAGGTCAATCACACGCCCCATGTTGCCGGTAGCCTTCAGATTCCTTTTGTCGTCTTCCGAGAACTTGTGCCCTTTGTACTCGTCAAGTTTCTGCTCCTTGCGGATGAAATGTGGTACAAGACCGATGCTGCCGTCCTCGTTTTTCCTGAACGACAGGCGGGCGTCAAGTTCAAAGGTTTCCTCCCCGAACTTTGGGGACACTTTCACCAGATCCGACTTGCCGTAGTTGAGCATCTTCTTCAGGTCACCGGACTTTTCAAGCTCCTCACGGTCGATGCCCCATTTCTCTTTCAGTTCCTGCCAGTTGATTGAACTCTCGTTAATGGGCTGGTAGCCTTGTCGGGCCTGAGGCTTTTCCTGCGTTTTTTCCTGTTTCTGTTCCATGTTTTCCTGTTTTTGGGTTTCACCCTGTTCCTCTTTCTTCTCTTTTTTCTCTTCTTTCGCCTGCATCTGATAGGGGAATGTGTCCACCTTGTGCGGGGCAAGGATGTCCTTATTCTGATAGGGATGCTGCAGCAGGTCCTTCATCACTCCCAGGAGCGAATCCACCTGATCCGCCGCTATGCGGTAGAAACCGAAGCGGCTGGGTTCCTTGCATTGCCGGAAGAAGTTTTTGAAAAAGTTGTCGAGCATGTCGCCATGCTTGTCGAACAGTAGAAAATCCTTTG
>NZ_JADYTF010000172.1 GCF_021530995.1 Bacteroides caecigallinarum | reverse complement strand
GGCTATAAATGTAATTGTTGCCTTTGCTGCTAAATATGTAGTTAAAAAATATGGCAAAAGACAGGCTGCTAGTTTTATCCGAAAGGAATGTATCAAATATTTAAAAGAATTGCTACGGTTAGATGTTAAAGACGGATATTTAAAGTCTTTAATGAATAACGCAATAAGATGGCTTGAATCAGCCTCTGATGATCAAATTATGATGTTAATTGATCCTATAGGAGGGCTCATTGAGAAAGCAGGGGGAACTGCTGTAAGGACAACTTCTAATATTGGAAAGAATCCGTCAAGTTTATTACAAAGTGGTTTTTCTCCTCAAAATTCTATTCAGGCAGGACAAGCCGTATCACGAGGTGTACCTTTTGGAACCTTATTATTAAGACCTTTTTAAATTGAATAATTATGATAAAATGTAATAACTGTGGCTATCTTGTAATAAATGGGATGCGCACTTGCCCAAATTGCTTAGCAGAAATGCCTGAGAATTTTGAAACTCCTCTTCCTGTTGAAGAGGATGTTTATGAATATAACGATGAAGAAATACCATATTGTTCTTTACGCCCAATTTCACTACCAGGCGAAAAAGAAATGAGAGAGAAAGTATACGAAGAAGGTGCTGAAGTTTATATTTCACGTAATAACACGGTTCCCAACGACAATACTATTGACAAAGATGAGCAAGCTTGCCTTTTCTTCTCTGATGGATATTGGTTTATAGAAGACCGTTCACAAAATAACTCAACATATGTACATGCTGGTGCTGGAATTAAACTTGAACCTGGTGATATTATAAAAATGGGTGATAGATTATTTGAATTTAATGTAATAACAAAAAAAAAGTAAAGCTATGATAATATCTGCGATAAGAAGTATTTTACCTATCATTCTAAAGTCTGCGAAATTTACACCAACATCTAAAGAAGTTGACGTTCTTTCTCGTTTAGTAAACAGAATGAAATATCTGCGTTCTAACACTTCGTCTATTCGTGAGGCTGCACGTAGAGCCGTGGATGAATGTAATCAATCATATTCTGTTAACCCAACAGTAGAACTGTTTAAAAATAAATGGGGATGGAATGAAGAAAAATTGTTAGATGTATTGGAAGCTATTTGGAAGGAGATTAAACACTAAAAAATATGATAAGTAATACAGCTCAACGTTGCGACTTTCGCATACATGATATTATAGATAACAAGTATCGCGTAGAGCGTGTACTTGAAACATCACTTAATAATCAAAAATTTAAGGTAATAGACTCAGAGGGAAAGGAATATATACTAAAATTAATAAAACTTTGGGAAGTAGAACCATCAAAACAACAACGTATTGCCTTAAGTGCCGATAATGAGATTAAAAGTTGTAGGATAGATAGTAATTATTTAGCTAGAATAATAAAGAGTGGCAATGTAAACGGGAATCCCTATTTACTTACAGAATATCGCAGATCGATACCTTTATCACAATATTCTAGAAGTAATAAGCTGGATTTACTCAAAACAGTGAAAGAAATATTGTATGGATTAAGAGACTTGCATAAATCAGGAAAAGTTCATTGTTTTCTAAATCCTGAGAATATTCTCATTACAGAAGGAGGACATATATTACTAACTAATTATGTTATATTTGGTGAACGTTATAAGGCCTTGTTTAACACCTATAAATCCCATTCAAGATTTATCGATAAAAATTTGGCTTATCAAGCACCTGAACTATATCGCTTGGAAAGAAGTTGTACTTTACTCCCTGTTATAGATATATATGCTTTTGGTGTGATTCTATTTCAGCTTTTAACAGGAGAATTACCTTTTGGGAAAATAGTCACTGAATCGGATTGGATTCATTATCAATCACGTGCCAAAAGCGATGATTGGAATAGGAACTGTCTAGTACGTCATGAAGAACGAGATTTATGGATGCCCATTTTGGAACAATGTTTATCTGCTGATTCAGGAAATAGGATTAAAAATATTGACGATATACTTGATTTATTGCCGGAAAATGAAACAATTTACCAAGAAACTCCAAATAACCAAATCAAAGCTCAGAGTTCTATTACTAATGGGATTATGCTTCATGTCATGCAAGGTGATGAAGTTGGAAAACTTTACCGGTTGCCAGAAATAATGCCATTTCCAAAACGAATAATTACTATAGGTCGTGCTGTCAATTCAGTCTTTAACGTATTGGAATTATCAGAAAAGACAACTTCATATATATCGCGTCGTCATAGTACAATAGAATTTGATGATGAAACTGACACCTGGTATATTAGAGATGGACAATGGGATAATAATGCAAAAAAGAAATGGGTTCGCTCTTTGAACGGTACATATGTAAATTCAGAAAAAATATCTGAAGAAGGACATATAATTGTACCAGGTGATATAATATCAATTGGCGACATAAAACTTAGAGTTGAAGGATACTAACAAATCTTAGAAGATGAATATAATTAGACTTCAAGGCGATATTGAAAAAAGAAAAGGCATCTATTATGAATATGATGCAGATGCAATACCTCTAGGAGAAGGTGGTATGGGACGAGTATTCAAAGGTTTTCGTATTGTAGAACGCACTGGTGAACAGACTCCTGTAGCAATTAAAGCTATTTACGAGAATATACCAGAACGTGTAGTTGAACGAGCAAGACGTGAAGCAGGGATTCAACTTGATAATGATAATCTGATTAAAATGTATGGTTTTGTAGAAACTGTTTCACCGTCTTCTGATAATTCTCAAGTTAAAATACATTACCATGTTATTATGGAATTGCTGATAGGAGTAACCTTAGAAGATATTTTGAATGGAATAACAAATGACCATAATGGCATGCAAATACCTTTTGCAGCTGAAATCTACAATCAATACAAGTCAAACAAAGAAGCTGCTGTTGTCAGGATAATGAAATCTATTCTATCTGGACTGATGGCGTTACATGATAGAGGATATATTCATAGAGACATAGATCCATCTAATATAATGATTACTATTGATGGGAAAATAAAATTAATTGACTTCGGAATATGTAAACAAATTGTTTCCCTTGAAAGCTTGGATAAGGCTTTAACAGCCACTGGTGTTTTTATGGGGAAAGTAAATTATGCTGCTCCTGAATTGGTACTAGGTGATGTAAAAAGTCAAAATTACACAACTGATATATATGCCTTAGGAGTTCTTTTATACCAACTATGTACTGGACATTTACCTTTTTCTGGTACAGATCAAGATATTTTATCTGCTAATTTAAGAAAAGCTTTACCCATGAAAGATGTTCATGGAGTGGATTTTAAAAGAATTATTCGTAAAGCAACAGATAAAGTTCAATCCAAAAGATACGCCACAGTAGCAGAATTAAGAGTAGATCTGGAGCGAATTTCTACTAATAAATCTACCATTTCAAGAACAGGCATTAAAATAGGTGTTATATCTGTACTAGTTATAATGTTTGTTATCTGTATATTTATTATATTTACTAGAAAGAGTTCTAAAAATGAAACATATACGACTGACAGGGGTATCACTTTCCAGACTGCTAAAGAACTTTATGATATAGCAATTCACAAACTAAACTGTAAAGATAGTATTCAATTGCAAATTATTGGTAAGAAAGAGCTTAAAATGCTTGCAGAAGATAGCCTTTATATGCCAGCTAGAATAAAATATAATGTGTTATTAATAAATTCACAGGATCAACAAGAAGTTCAAGCTGGTTATGCTGAACTACAAAAAATCTTGCAAGAAGACAATCTTAACCATACAGCATTGTTTGAATGTGGGTTAACACTCTCAAAAGGCAACCGTTTCTTTAGCGTACCGACTACTAGACAATCTTTTTTAAATATTAATCCCGATTTAGAAAGAGCAAATCAATTGTTATATAGAGCCATAGAACTAGATTCAACCGATTACAAATCAGTTTATTGGAGTTTTAACAATCTCATTGAAAAGAAATTGGATGGCAGTCTAAGTCAAGATGGAGATAAACAAATCACCCAACTTTATAATTTATTTAAAAAAAGAAGCAAGAATTTTAGTGACGAAACATCTGAAAAATATAAATCAGCAATTGAAAGTGATGGAGAGACATTAAAGGCTTGGGGATTAATTAAATAATAAATTGATATGAGAAAAATTTTATTGATATTAACTGCGTTATTGTGTTCACTCACTACTATTTATGCGCAAGGTTTTGGTTATGATGAAAAAATAGATTTAGGAAACGGATTATATAAAGTTAAAAGTGGAAATTATTATGGTATAATTGACGCTAATGACAATGTCGTTGCTTCAATTGAATTCCAAGACATCCTATTCAAAAACGGTAAGGCTTTACTCACAAAAGACGATAAATTATTAGGAGTAATAGACACTACCGGCTTAATAAAATCATTTAAAGAGGAATACATAATTCATCCGAAGTTTCGTTATATTTACGAAGGATATATTTTAGTATCGCCTATAAAAAAGTGGCAATTAGGCTATAACAAATGGGGATATATAACTGAAAATGGAGAACCCTTGAAAATGGTTTCTAAAATGAGGGGAGCATATTCTTATAGTAAAAAGTCTCCAACTTTCTTTGATGATGTTACTCCCTTTGTAGATGGAATTTCTAGTGTTTACATAAAAAAAAGTGGTTGGAAACATATTGATAAAAATGGCCAAGAAAGATATATTT
>NZ_JADYTF010000171.1 GCF_021530995.1 Bacteroides caecigallinarum | reverse complement strand
TATAAACACTTTATAGAATAACAATTATAATATACTTCTAACAAAGGTTTATTTTTGCCTTATAGATGATGAAGCAAGATAAAAAATATACAGTTATAGATTTGTTTGCTGGCTGTGGGGGATTATCTCTTGGCTTGTATCAAGCAGGATGGGATGGTCTTTTCGCAATTGAAAAAAACGCAAATGCTTTTGAGACTCTTAATTATAATTTAATTAAGGGGAAAAAACATTTTGCTTGGCCAAAGTGGTTACCACAATCTTGCCTTGACATCATAGAAGTTAATGAAAATTATTCTGAACAACTTATTCAATTAAGAGGTAAGGTTGATTTAGTTGCCGGTGGTCCACCTTGTCAAGGATTTTCAATGGCAGGTAAGCGTATAGAAGATGATGTTAGGAATCAGCTTGTTTTTTCATATATTGATTTCATTAGTATGGTTCAACCAAAGCTGATACTTTTTGAGAATGTAAAAGGTTTTACTTATGCTTTTGATAAGAAGAAAAATCAAGATGCTGTACCCTATTCTCAGATAGTTACTGATAAACTTCGGACATTGGGATATGATGTCATTGCTTTAGTTATAGATTTTTCTAAATACGGGATTCCACAACGTAGAAAACGTTTTATACTAGTAGGAGTTAAAGATGGAGATGAAGGGTCAGCACGAAGGTTTGTAGATTTACTTGATGCTCAAAAGAGTAAGTTTCTTAAACATTATAATCTTTCTGAGGTTTGTACAGTTTCAGAAGCAATTTCCGATTTGTTACAAGAGAATGGAATCGTTGAAACTCCAGACCGTAAAGGTTTTAATTCAGGTATATATGGCAAAATTGAATCACCTTATCAAGAATTAATGCGTAAGGGTTTGCATAAATTGCAAACTATACCAAACAGTCATAGTTTTGCCCATCATTCAGAAGGGAAAAAAATGATGTTTGAAAAACTTCTATCTGATTATCCTATAAGAGGAAAACGTATAGATGGCAAAGTACGTGAGATATGGGGAATTCATCAGCGTGGTATTACTATTCTAGATCCAAATGATATTGCTCCAACTATAACAAATATGCCAGATGACTATCTCCATTATTATGAACCTCGTATATTGACAGTACGTGAATGTGCCAGAATACAATCATTCCCGGACTGGTACGAATTTAAAAGTAAATATACTACAGGTGGAAAAATGCGAAAACATGAGGTTCCTCGTTATAGTCAAGTCGGTAATGCCATACCGCCTTTATTTGCTTTACAAGCTGGGTTAGTGCTAAAAAAAATGCTTAAGAACCATGGAAGAGTTGAAATTTAAAGTCAGTGCAGAACTTAAAAATATATTAGGGAGAGATCTTATCACGAGCGATAATATAGCCATTTTAGAGTTAGTTAAAAATTCATATGATGCTCATGCAACTAAGGTTGATATAACATTTGATACTGACAAGATTATCATAGCAGATAATGGTAAAGGAATGACTTTAGATGAACTCAAGAATAAATGGCTTTTTGTGGGTTTTTCTGCTAAAAGGGATGGTACTGAAGATGATTCATATCGCAGTAAATTTAAAAGGAACTATGCTGGTGCAAAAGGTATAGGTCGAATTTCTTGTGACAGATTAGCACGTTACCTGACTCTTATTACAAAAAGTAGTGAATCTGATACTGAAGAAACATTATTCGTAGACTGGAAATCTTTTGAAGGTAAACAAAAGGTTGAGTTTGATACTGTAGGTATAAAACATAAGTCTTCTACTGAAATTCACAAGTTTCCTAATGACTCTACAACTGGAACTATCCTTGAATTTTCAGTATTGCATACAAATTGGGGATGGGATGAAATTATAGAACTTCGTAAGTCTCTTGAAAAAATGATTAATCCTTTTTCTGAGACGGATGAATATAAAATAGAAATATTTGCTCCTAATTTTGTAGAATCAGATAACAGAATAACGGAACAAATAAATAATATTCATAAAAACAATCCGATACTCACTGATAAAGAACGGGCTACCATTGCAGAATTAGAGAACTCTAAGGTCACAGGAGTTATAGTAAATACCATAAATGATGTACTTAAAATTAAAACTACTCAAATAGAGAGTATTTTAAAAGATGGTATAATTCATACAAAACTTTCTGATCGAGGAGAAGTTATGTATGAAATAGAGGAGATAAATAAGTTTGGCAAACTTGAGAATGTTTCTATAAACTTATATTATCTTAATCGTGCCGCTAAATATAATTTTAGTCTAAAAATGGGTGTACAACCTGTTAATTATGGTAATGTTTTTCTGTTTAGAAATGGGTTCAGAATATGGCCATATGGAGAATATAATGATGATTCATGGGGACTAAATCAAAGAGCACAGCAAGGATACAATCGTTTTCTTGGAACTAGAGATTTGTTTGGCCGTGTAGATGTTGAGACTAATCGTGTAGAAGATTTTAAGGAGGTTTCTAGCCGTGATGGAGGCTTGATAAAAACAAAAGCTAGTCAAGAA
This sequence comes from Bacteroides caecigallinarum, assembly GCF_021530995.1. Lineage (GTDB taxonomy): Bacteria > Bacteroidota > Bacteroidia > Bacteroidales > Bacteroidaceae > Phocaeicola > Phocaeicola faecigallinarum. Next base: position 2,182 of record NZ_JADYTF010000171.1, on the reverse strand, counting down.
TTATTAGACTTCTTTTCATTGATTCATCGTAGGCTTGAAAGGTATGTTGTAGGAGTATTATGGGGGGAAGGTTTTATTAGAAACAGTTATTTCCAAGATGAAAAATTTGCTTATGAAGCAAGAGAACAATTAAAACATGGTAAAGATTTAGATAATACAGATTATGTGTATGACAACATAGGCAGTAAAGTGGATTTCCTACAGCTTGTAAAAAGCATGGTTAATGATGGCTCTATTCATGTTAAGTACTATAATACTAAACTTGCTGACTTGGTTTCAGACGCCTCAGCCTCTGAGATAATTCAGTTAAATGTATTGAATGATTTACGTAAAATTGCTGAAAAAATGAATGACTCTGACTTGTCTTCAAAAATCGAACTTTTTGAGAAAGAGATGGCAAAAATGCGTAAAGAAAAAGAGGAAGCCGAAAAAAAAGCTGAAGAAGAACGTCTAAAAGCCATTATGGCAAAGCGAAAAGAAGAGGCTGAGAAAGCTGCAAGGGAAAAAGCCGAAAAAGAACGTGATGCACAAATACAAAAGAACACCTATTTAATTTCTGCTAGGGATACTTCACAAGAAGTCGAGGATTTGATGCATACAGTTCTAATTTCATCTGCAGAATTAAATTCCCTCGTTTCATCTCAAAAAGAGATTCTTCAGGAAGAGGTTATTGATAGGGAAGAACTAATTGATATTACCAGGGATATGGAATTCAATATTGAACGTATCCATGTATTGAGCAGTCTTATAACAAAGGCTGATACTTCTTTGTTACGTGAATCTACAGATGTTGATTTATATGAATATACCAAGGAGTTTTTATCTTTTTTCTCAAGATCGCTTAAGGTGGATTGCGTAAAGCATGACTCGGAATCTTACGTTAAGAAAGTAAAGGTTCTTGAATATTCAGTTATTTTCCAGAATCTAATAAGTAATTCTCGAAAGAATAACGCAACTCAAGTATTTGTTTCATTTCAAAGAAAAGAAAGGAGTGTTGTTATTGACTTTTCTGATGACGGTGATGGAGTAGATCTTATCCGCTTCACTCCTGAAACGATTTTTGAAGTAGGAGTAACAAATAGGCCAGGTGGTCATGGAATTGGTTTAAGTACCATACGGAATACTTTAGAAAGAGATATGAATGGTACTATCAGTTTTTTAGGTAATAATATTAATAAACTTAAAGGAGCAACATTCCGTATAATACTACAATAATATGAAAAAGAAAGTAACTGTTCTTATTATTGATGATGTTGATCAGTCAAAAATAATAGATGCACTTAATAAACAGCTTAAAAGAACATGTGAATTTGAGGCAATAAGTATTCGTACTACAGATGTTGAGTTAAGAGAAGATGGCTCAGATCATCTTGATGTCATAAAGTTGAAAGAACGCATAAAGGATTTAATTAGTTCTAAACATATAAACTGGGCATTGACAGATTTTAATCTTTCAGAAGATGATATTGATGGTATTGATGTAGTAGAAATATTGACAGAATTACGTAAAAATCTTAAGATTATTATGTATTCAGGCAATAGGAAAGCTGTAGTCAAACGTGTTTTGGGAAAAGTTAAATTACAAGAAGCAACAGAAGAAGAAATAGTTGAAGCTGTTCGAAAGCTGATGGAATATCAAATAATTGACTATGTCAAACGTGATGAATATAAAGATAAATTAATAGAACTGATAAACCGTGATGATGAACCGACCGTACATGATTATTTTTTAGAGCAGTTACGTCAACATTCAGAAATGGAATTTAAATCATGTTATGCTCCTTTAAAAGGTAAAACTTTAGGTGAAATTGCAGACATGATTGAAAAGCAATCAGACAAGCGTGTCGATTCCTGGACTCAGGAATTAGTAGAACAAACAATAGCATATTTAATAAAAATCAATGAATAAGACAGTTTGCATATACCCCAAAGATGAATCTACGGATTTTCTCTCTCCTTTATATGACTTTTTATGTGAAAAAGGATGTGAAGGATGGCACAAAGATACAACGGAAAATACAGATGAAGTATATGCTTTCATTAAAGGAGCTGATTGTATTATTTTTCTAGGACATGGTGCTTCTGATACATTATATGGTTCGCCACAAGATGGAGAATTAACAGTGCTGATAAACGAAACTAATATACAAGAACTACTTTATGGAAAAAGATGTTTTATATT
>NZ_JADYTF010000170.1 GCF_021530995.1 Bacteroides caecigallinarum | reverse complement strand
AGACCCCACGCATGATATAGAAAACTGCTGTTCATAATTGTACGTTTGCTTGTGCTTATTCAAATATACAATTTGTGCAGCGGTTTTCTTCTTTAATAAACTATCACGCGAAATGTCGGATGAACCATAATTTTGTCTGAGAGAATAAAAATTTAGTATTATTAATTTAAAGTTTTATACGATGAAAAACAGTAATGGTTTAATGCATTCTGGTTTTAAGCTATCATTATTATTAATGATGCTTTTCTCAACAAGTGTATTTGCACAAAAAATTCATGTTAATGGTCGTATCACTGATACCAATAAAGAAGGTATCATTGGTGCTAGTGTTCTAGAAAAAGGAACAACCAATGGCGTAATTTCCGATATTGACGGAAACTTCGTACTGGAAGTTGATTCCAAATCTACTCTTGTTATATCTTATATAGGTTATAAGACACAAGAACTTGCTCCAGCAGAAAATCTTAATGTTGTAATGAAAGAAGATAGTGAAGAGCTGGAGGAAGTCGTGGTTATCGGTTATGGTTCTGTAAAACGTAAAGATGTAACCACCGCAGTTTCTACAGTCTCAACAAAAGATCTTGACCAACGTCCTATAGTTTCTGCTGCACAGGCACTACAAGGTAAGGCGGCTGGTGTATCAGTAATGCAACCATCCGGTGCACCTGGTGGTGAAATGTCTATTAGAGTACGTGGTACCACATCATTTAACGGTAGTAACGACCCTTTGTACGTAGTAGATGGAGTCCCTGTTGACAACTTGAAGTTCCTTGCACCTAACGATATTGAAAGCATGCAGATTCTTAAAGATGCATCTTCTGCTGCAATATATGGTTCTCGTGCTGCAAATGGTGTTGTTCTTATTACAACAAAAGCAGGAGCTAAAGGAGATGCTAAAATCTCATTCAATGCACAATACGGTATAAGTAATGTTGCAAAAAAAGTAGATGTTCTCAACACAGAACAGTATAGAGAACTTCAAGAAGAAATAGGACTTGTAAGCCTACCTGAAGGTCTGACAGACCAAACAGACTGGTTTGATGAAACATATACAACAGGTTCTACTCAGAATTATCAGATATCTATCCAAAACGGTAATGACAAGATGAGATATTATTTGTCAGCCGGTTACCAAAATGAAAGAGGAATATTGGATGCATCTTATTACAAAAGATATAACTTCAGAGCTAACCTAGAGAACGACATTAGAAAATGGCTGAAAATCTCCGCTAATATAGCATATGCTGATTATACAAGTAATGGTGGAGGTACAATGGGAGCAGGAGCAAACCGTGGTGGTGTTGTCTTGTCAGTAATAAACACTCCTACTTACGCTCCAATATGGGATGAAGAACATCCAGACCAGTTTTATAATAATTTCTATGGTGTCGGAAACATTACCAGCCCATTGGAAAATATGGAGCGTAACAGAAATGATAAAAACAGAGAGAACAGACTCCTTGCTTCAGGTAGTGCTTTAATAACCATAATGCCGGAATTAAAGTTCAAATCCACAATCTCTCTAGACAGAAGAAATGCAATCAGTACAACATTCCTGGATCCTATATCTACAACATGGGGTAGAAATCAATATGGAGAAGCTTCAGATAACAGAAATCAAAATACTGTACTCACTTTTGATAACACACTTAATTATAACAAAAGCTTTAAAAAACATAGCATTGATGCTATGGTAGGTTCTTCATGGACATCATCGGATTATACAAACAGCTATATATATGGCTCTCATTTCAGAAATGATTTGATTCAGACATTGAATGCTGCAAATAAAATTTCATGGAATGGAACAGGTTCTGGAGCATCTCAATGGGCTATAATGTCATATTTTGGACGTTTATCATATAACTTTGATAGCAAATACCTTATTACAGCCAATGTAAGATCTGATGCCTCATCCCGTTTGCATCCAGACTATCGTTGGGGAATATTCCCTTCTTTCTCTGGAGCATGGAGAATTTCTTCTGAAGAATTTATGAAAGGAATAGACTGGCTTGACGACTTGAAGATAAGAGTTGGCTGGGGACAAACAGGTAATCAATCTGGTATAAGTGATTATGCTTATCTTGAAAGATACAATATACAAAGAGTGGAATGGTTCAAAGAAGGTAATGAAAATGCAGTGCCAACAATCTCTCAGGCTAACTTAAAGACTTCTGATTTAAAATGGGAAACTACTACTCAAACTAATATCGGTATTGACTTTACAGGCTTTAATAGCAGACTTATAATAAACCTTGATTACTATTATAAGAGAACTACAGACATGCTTATGAATGTATCTCTGCCAGCCGGAGCTGCTGCAGCAAATACTCTTTACAGAAATGAAGGAGAAATGGTAAACAAAGGTTTTGAAATGAACATCAGTTCTAAGAATTTCGTTGGAGAATTCTCTTGGGATACTGATTTCAATATATCTTTCAACCGCAACAAGCTTACAAAACTTGCTCTGCAAGCTGTTTATTACGATGCAAAAACCAGTGACGTAGTTAATGACTATGTTGTTAGAAACGAACCAGGGCGTTCTCTTGGAGGTTTCTATGGATATATAAGTGATGGTGTAGATCCTGAGACCGGTGAATTGATGTATAGAGATTTAAACAATGACGGAAAGATTTCTTCAACAGACAGAACTTATATCGGTGATCCAAATCCAGATTTCACATATGGTATGACAAATACTTTCTCTTGGAAAGGCATTAATTTAAGCATCTTCCTTCAGGGTTCTTACGGAAATGACATATTCAATGCTTCAAGAATAGAAACCGAAGGTATGTATGACGGAAAGAATCAAACAACAAAAGTTCTGGACAGATGGAGAATACCGGGACAAATAACAGATGTTCCTAAAGCTGGATTTAACATTAAGAACTCTAGTTATTTTGTAGAGGACGGTAGCTATCTTAGAATTAAAGATATATCTCTGTCATACAACATAAATTGTGATTTATTCAAGAAGTATGGCATATCAAGATTGCAACCTTATTTTACTGCAACCAACCTATTGACTTTCACTAAATACTCTGGTATGGACCCTGAAGTAAACCAATGGGGTAATAGCGGTGCGGTTCAAGGTATTGATTGGGGTACTTATCCTCATTGCCGTTCATTCGTTTTTGGTATTAATGTTGAATTCTAAATCTTAAAATATGATGTTTAATAAATATATAAATAGCCTACTTATTACAAGTACGATATTTTTCAGTGCCTCTTGTTCTTTAGACAAATATCCATTGGATACATATTCAGAAATAACAGAAGGAGCTAATAATGATAAAGAAGATGTAGTATTTAAAGATAAAGCTGCTGTTTTAAGCCATCTTGAATATCTTTATAATCAGATGAAAAATCGTCAAGAGCATTGGTATCTTGATATGCTACTGTTAGCTGATGCTCATACAGATAATGCTTATGCAGGTACAACTGGTGCTGAGGTTGTACCTTTTGAAGACAATTCTATCGAAGGTTCAAATTCTGTGCTATCAAGAGACTGGACCAGATATCTTGAAGACTTGGGCTCGGCCAATAAATTAATATGTAATATTGACAATGTTAATGACAGCTCTTTTTCAGATACAGAAAAGAAATCCGTAAAAGCACAAGCCCTTATATTTAGAAGCTTGATATTATTCGATATGGTTCGTATTTGGGGAAATATTCCTGTTATAATAACATCAGCAGGTGACATAACAGCTGACAATATAGAAGATATATATGATGATTACTTCCCTAGCCAATCTACAGCAACAGATGCTTACAAGCAAATAGAGATTGATTTAAATGAAGCCTTGTTATATGCTCCGGACAACAATCCAGAGAATAAAACTATATTTTCTAAATCTGTAGCCAAAGCATTAATGGCTAAAATATATGCAGAGAAACCAATAAGAAATTACTCTAAGGTAATACAATATTGTGATGAATTGGAAAGAGACGGTTTTGACTTACAAGCAGATTTTTCAGATCTCTTTGCAATGAACGAAGAAGGTACTGATGTAAGGATAAGAAATTCAAAGGAAAGCATATTGGAAGCTCAATTCTTCACAGGCGGTGGTAACTGGGTTACATGGATGTTTGGACGAGATTTATTAAACTGGAACAGTAACTTTACATGGGCTAAATGGATAACTCCATCCAGAGACCTTATTAAAGCGTTCGACAACTCTGGTGATGTCAAACGTAAAGAACAGACAATTGTTTATTATGAATGTACATGGAGTAACTATTATCCATCTGACGCATATCCTTTTATGTATAAATGCAGATCAGCCAATAATAGCATAATCAAACTAAGATTTGCTGACATTCTATTACTTAAAGCAGAAGCATTACTATTTGGAGAAAATACTGACCTTAATGCTGCAGCAGACATTATTGACAGAATAAGGGTAAGAGCAGGATTGGACAAACTATCCAATACTGTAAGAGGCGACAAGAATCTATTGATCAATGCATATTTGAACGAAAGAAGACTTGAACTAGCACTTGAGGGACAAAGATGGTTTGATTTGTGCAGATTAGACAAAGTTGAAGAAGTCCTTAATAATATCAATGATTCTGGAAGAAAACCAAATGTATATCAATTCAATGAATATTCTTATCTAATGCCTATTCCTCAGAATGCTATAGATCAGAATCCAAATCTAGAACAAAATAAAGGATATTAACAGACTAAATAAATATTATATGGTAC